>DASUYM010000062.1:0-42773 GCA_036377435.1 Propionibacteriaceae bacterium | reverse complement strand
CACCCGGTCGAAGCACAACAAGATCACCACGCACCAGCTGGCTTGCGTCGATAACCCTCAACTGGCCGTCCCGGCGTACCCGCGCGCTCATTGGGAGCAGCGAGCGCAGTCGCTCAGCTGAACGATCAGCGCGATACTCCTCTTTATCAACGCCATGGTCGGGTCCGGCCGAAACGGCGACGACCGCCGAGCATTGCGCGTGGGCGAGGCAGTAATGGCTCATGGAGCCAAAGACCAGCCGTCTTAGCTCCTTCGCGCCGACTTTGCCAGCGCGGCTTATCTCTTCCCATCCGCCACTTCGGGCCTGTCAGTCGCCGGCTGCGAGTCCAGCAGCGAGCAACACCACAGTGACGATATTGATGGTCATGTGCGCAGCGATGGACACAGCGACGCTGCGCTTGCGCCAGGCCATCCACGTTGTTGGCAGGAACCCGAGGAAGATCGCGGGATACCGCCACGGCGAGAAGAAGTGATAGATCGCGAACAGCGCGGTGTTGATGACTGGTGCCCAACGACCGTAACGCTCCAACCGCGGGAGCAGGTGGCCACGGAAATACAGCTCCTCAGTGATCGGTCCGGCTACGCCATTGAACGCCATCGCGATCACGAGAAACGCAAGGAAAGTCCCACGGGGGATCGGTTCCCCACCCTCTTCCGCGACGGCGAATTGCAGGAGGGTCGTGGGCATCCAGGAGAACACGTTCTCGGCGAGCCATCGGTCCAAGAACACGATGGACACCAGCAAGACGAGGAAGAACCAGCCCACCAGCCCTCCCGCCAGTAGGGCCAACCGGCCCCGCGGCACCCGTTCTTTGTAGTCCACCGCGTCAAGGGGCGACCAAGAACCAGTCATTCGTCGTGCCTGGACTGCCAGATAGCCCAATTCGATTGGCACAAGGACCAACCCGATGCCACCGAAGAGGGCGAAGATCGGGTCGATGCCGGCCGAAGCCAGCGCAGGTGCCGCCAGGATGATGAAGGCTGTGAAGATTGCGCCAGGCGCAAGGTGCAGGATGATCGATCGCGTCAGCGAGTGCTGTTCTAGGACTCGCGAAGACTCAACCCCGGAACTCGATCTAGCCGTCATGGGCGCAAATGGACCTCGTGGCTTTCAGCCGCCTCGCGCCAGTTCTTTACATGAGGATGGGGCGTTGCCGCGGTCACCGCTCCAGCGGGGGTGGTCTGGGCGGCGGCAGGCTCTGGCTGGAGCGACCCATGATGACTGATGTGCGCATCCGGACCGGGGGAAAAGCGTCTCTCGCCCGTCGTCGGACCAGCGTACGAGGTAGGCGGTCCTCCCTGCGTGCCCACCTCGATGATCTCGCCGTCCCCCACAGGACCGTCGAGCATGGCGGCTGCGACCACGATTCGGTCGCTCACAGCTGCTTCCATCGTTGCCCCTTTGCATTTTGTCGCCACATCGAGCAGACCGCTCCGGCTGATCAAGGTCAAACAACTACATCCTCAGTGTCGGAGATCTTGGAGGCCCGCTGCAGGGCCTGAAGCACGCAACGATGGGGACCTTCGTCACACCCGGGACCAAGGTCCCAAGAGATTGCCGACCAATGATCATGCCGTCGACAACTACGGCGACCATTGTGGGAACGTCGTGCGAAGGGACACCGATGATCACGTTCATGCTCCCTGTCGCGCGGTCGAGTGGCAGGGCAGCCGCCATCGCTCAGGGGCGAATGTCCATCTTCTTGTTTGTTCGTGGTGACTGCCCTGCTGATTGGCGAGTGGAGCCAGACGGCGATCCCGGCCCGGCGGCGGCCGTCGCCGGGAGAGGCCAAGGCCACCTTCGAGTGGCTCGAGGGCGGCCAGCTTCTGCTTGTGCGTTCGACCGTGGAGATGCCGGAGGCGCCCGACGGCGTCTGCATCTACGGCTGCGACGCCGCCAACGGCACCTATTACCGGAACGTCTGCCGCGTCTACCAGATGAGCATCGGCAACGGCGAGCGGAAGCTCTAGCGAGGGCGAGCCCTTCAACGGCCGTCGATACCGTAGCCCGGTATGAAGAAGCGGACGGAACGACCAGCGTCGTTTCCTCGTGCGACATTTGCGAGTTCGACAAGGGTGTTGTGGCTGCCATCACCTCGTACTCGGCCGAGCTCGACCCCATCGAACACCCGACGCCCACGCACTCGGACCGTCGCTTGCACCGCCGACCGTTCCTTCCGCGGACGCCGTAAAGGTTCCGCTCTCGGAGGCCCGGTCGCCGGTCCCGCTACGGTGCCGATGCCACCGCGACAAGGAGAGACGCTTGAACCAAGTAGTAGATCCGATCACCGCTGCCCCACACCTGCGTCTGGTGTGGCCGCAGTGGCAGGGCGCCGGTACTGAGAGTGTTCGCTCGCTGGCTCCTGAGTTTCCCTACGATATCGCTCGGCGCGGCTACTCGGTTGGCACGAAGGTGCTCCAAGCGGTCTTGCCTGAGCACGATGGCCCGACCGCGATGGTGCCGGTCGAGATGGGCGATATCGGGCTCGAGGAGCGCGATGGCATCGAAGCGAAGACTGTTGTGCTTCAGCAGCTGCGCAGAGCGCTGGCGATCATCTCCGAACACGAACCTGCGCGCATTACGACGGTTGGCGGCGAGTGCTCGGTAAGCATGGCGCCGTTCTCGTACCTGATCAACATGCACGGCGATGACCTGGCGATCCTGTGGATTGACTCCCACCCTGACATGGGCACGGGTGAGAGCGCCTATCCCGGTTTCCACGCCATGGTCGTCTCCGCGCTCACCGGTCACGGCGACCAGGAGCTCCTCGAGATACTGCCGGCCACGACCACCGCCGATCGGGTCGCGCTCGTCGGCATGCATGACTGGACCGACCCGACGCTGCCGGCAATCGCCGACAAGTGGGGTCTGAGCGTGTTCAGCCCTGACGCGCTACGGTCCACCAGCACGCGACTGCTCGACTGGCTCAGCGACACCGGCGCCACGAAGGTGGCCATCCACTTTGACGTCGACACCATCGACGCGGACGAGATCCAGCTGGGCCTGGGCGCCGATCTCGGTGGCCTCAGCACTGCGGAAGCGCGCCGCGTGGTCGCCGACATCGACGGTGCAGCCGAGGTTGTCGCCCTCACCATCGCCGAGTTCATACCTCGCCAAGTGATGCACCTGCAGCAGATCCTCGCCGGATTTCCACTGCTCGGTCCGAGAGCCTGCTGGCACTACGATTGTAGTGGCTGTGTCGTGACTCCGGTCCTCGCGGAGTGGAGAGAACTGTCATCTCTACGATCGACCGCAGCTCGTCGCGCAATTCCTCCACCGTGACGCTGCGGTCCAGCATCGCGCCGAGGAGCGCGTGGTACATGGCCCGATGGAGCGCAGCGTACGCATCCGCCGCAGCGGCCCCCATGTCGCTCCGCACGGCTTTGACGATTTCGACCAATTCATTCAACATCGCTTTCGTGCCGGCGGCGACGCCTTCGAATGATGGACCGGCGCCGAGCTCGATCGCCGCGAGGAGCGCCGGTCGGCAGAACGACACCGCCTCGGCGAGGCCGTCCTGCAAGGTGCTCAGTCGCGCTTCTGGATCAGTCACCTCGACACGAGAAAGCTGCTGGTGAAGGTCCGCGCAGAGTCGCTGCATGGCCTCTCCGCTTAGTCCGAACAGCACGAGCTCGCGCTTGGAGCCGAAGTAGTGGTACATGCCTCCCAAGCTCATGTGGGCCGCATTGGCCGCCTGCCTCATCGTGAGTTCGCGCGGGCCGACCTTTTCGATCAGTGGGGCGACCGCCGTGTAGATCTCACACCGGCGCCGGAAGCCATCCTCTCGGGGACGTCCAGGTTTTCCGAACATACGGCTCTCTTTCTCTGAACAACGGTCCGGAGGCTTGTTCTCACGCCATTCCCACACTGACGATAGAGGCACCTCAAACCCCGAGGCAACCAGCAAAATTTTCCGAACGCGCCGACGCGGAGGGCATCATGAAGACCTGGAAGAAGGCTGCGCTGTTGACCGCCGCCATCGCCGTCCCCGCCTTCCTACTAGGTCCGGTCCTCTTCCCAAAGGCGCCCGACTTCCCCACAATGACCGGAATCGAATTCGCACTCCTCATGCCCCTGGCAATCTGGGACCCATTGCTGTTCGGAGCGGCGGTTTCGTTCTTGGTATTCGGATGGCCCGCAGCGCGCCGGTCATCCGAGCCCGAGAAGACCACCGCGGCCCTGCTCGCCATTACCTGGGTGACCGGGAGCTGGTGGCTGCACGACAACCTTCACATGCACGTCGGGATGAACCTCCCCGGCCTTATGGCCATCGAATACGGGTTCCACTTCACCGTCGGTCTTGCCGGCCTGGTCCTCGGCTACCTGTTCATCGACGCGGTGAAAAACCGGTTCCAGTTATGGACGCCGGACCCATCACCCTACGAAACCGACCCAGACAAACTGGCATCCAGACCGCCCCACCACTAACCCGCCCTTCGTCCCGCGGAGCACAAACCGACCCACTGAGCGCAGCCAACGGATAGCTGCCATGCTGATGTGGTTGAACTCGGCGGGTTTCGGCTTCCCGGCGATACCGGACGCGCAGCACCTAGTCAAAAGCGGGAGCTGCCGTCCTGTTCGGCCTCTTCCCGATCTACCAGTTGCTTCGCACGCGTCAGCTGCCATCGCCTCCGGCCGTGGTGCTCGACGGCGGCGGCACCGGCGTACCCGCGGCCTGGTTGGCGGGTCGGGCTACCGCGTGCATCTCATCGACGTCGTCCAGGAGCATGCCTGCTCGCCGCGGCCATCGGACGATTCATGGCAGTCCTCGACTGGGCGCAGAGCGGCGGCCTCACCGCCGACGTCGCGGCCAAGCTGGTGTCACTCAATGCACCGTGTGCACCATCATCAATGCCTCGCGTGCGAGCCGGGCCTGCCAGTCCGAGAGGTCAGCCCAGACCTCGATGATCTGGTCGAACGGGGTGCCGAGCACGTCCTCGGTTCGGCGCTGCGCGGTCTCGTCCAACAACGTCGGAAGGACCAGCCGCACGACGCCCGGCCAGTAGCGCAGTGCCGACGACGCGGCAAAGCCGAACCGCACCTGCTCTTCCGGGCCGTGCCATCCAGCATCGACCAGCCCTTGACAGTAGGCGTCGACGGCAGCGTGCTCGAGAGCGACCCACTGCGTACGGCCGATTCCAAGGAACGCCGCGCTGCCGGTCACCAGCGGCGCGAGCTCTGCGCCCAACGGCCCGACGCCGATGAAGGCCCAGTCGACGGCGAGCAGCCGTCCCGATCGCAAGAAGAGATTGCGCCGGAACGCGTCGTAGTGGCAGAGGACCTGGGGAAGGCGATCGAGGGCTGCAAGCAGGATCTCACGGCACTTCCACAGATTTTTAAGCTCAGCGGATAGATCGGCCGGATAGATGCGTCCGACCAACGGGTGCGCGCGGTGACGTGGTAGATCGTCGATCGCGGCTGCGCCTTCGGCAAGCCACGAGCGCAGCCAGTCGCGACTCAACCACTCCGCAGCCGGAAGCGGGCGCTCCATGAGATAGGCCCCGTTGAAGCGTCCCAACTGCCGCGCCGCGTACGCGTAGTCGCGAAAGCTCCACGGCACATCGTCAGGGCCAAGGTCTTCCAGCCACAGATAGTGGTGGCCGCCTTGCTGGGCATGGCCGAGCCGACGCGGCGCGCCAAGGGCCTTCGGAAGCGAATCCAACAAGCCCGAGTCATAGGCGAGCGGCTCACGCACCGCAAGGCTCCACCCATTCATAGGTGCTGCGCTCTCGTCAGGCAGCACCTTCAAGATGACCGACCAGTCCCGGAGGCTGTGATCGGCCTGGGCACTGCCCGTCACGCGAAACACGCCGAGGCCCTGGCCGTCGCCGGCGAAGATCTCCTCCACCGACCACTGCGCCAGCCTGACCGGCGTCGTCCTCAAAGCGCCCTCCACGGCCGACTCAAGCACACGCGCATCCACGTCCATCACGACAAATGCTCCCAGGCCGTCCTGGCCACGCGGAAGTCAGAGGCTTCATCACGCGGAGCTGGGCCTCCCGATCATTCACCGGCCTGTGGGGTCGGGTCCTGAGGGCGTCGTGTTGAACGGAAGGACGAAGAACGGCCCGAAGACCGTTCGGCTTACGCACGTTCGTGCAGGGTCAGGACTGCTCAGGCGCCGCGAGTCCGGCAATAAGGAACACCGGCCATGCCAGATCGAAGACGAACAAATGATGCAGTTCGCCGCCTTCTGGCTCGACGGCGGTGAGCACATCCTGTATTACAAGGAGCACCAGCGAGAGAGCCGCGAGTAGCAACAGCGCATTCATCGCTCGCAGCCCCCACGGTGAGCGGACCCGCTGCGAACTTGCCTCATTCATGGATCCGCCAACTCGAGATCGTCCTGCGGAACGACCCTACGCCCGGCGCCGTTGGGACAGCGCCGTGGCCTCTTTCAAAGGACCCCCTTGCGGCAGTCCCCGCCGCGATCCGTAAGCCGGTCCCGGCTTCGGGCCTGCTTCCCACCCGGCGATCGCTCGTGAGTACGGCCTCCTGCCGTAGTCGCCACCGGAAACGGGACCTTGGCGTTGCACGACGGTCAGCTCGTCACCGTCGACGGCACCTCAAGGGTCGTCCAGGTCATGCCCCGTAAACGACGGCGACCCCGGCCGCGATAACAGTGCAACTCTGGTCAGGCTCACCATGGTCTGGTGACGCCGTTGCGCAGCGCGGTTCAAGGCGAGGAGAGTATTCATGAACGACGGAGAGGCCATCATGACGACGACGGAATCTGCTCCCGCTGAACGGGGCGCCCCCGTCGAGCTCCGAGCGATCGAGCGTGCTGACGCCGCGGAGTGTGCACGCGTCGTCTACGAGGCCTTCGGCGACATCCACGATCATCACCGCTTCGAGCGCGACTTCCCCACGCTGGAGGCCGCCGAGCAACTGACCAGCGCCTTCATCGCGCATCCGTCGATCTGGGGCGTCGTCGCGGAGAGCGACGGCCGGATCGTCGGCTCGAACTTCGTCGATGAACGAGGCACGATCCGCGGGCTTGGACCGATCACCGTCGACCCTCGAGCGCAGGGGCGCGGTGTCGGCCGCCGGCTGATGCAGGCCGCATTGGAGCGCAGTCGGGGGGCAGCCGGGATCCGGCTGGTCCAGGACTCCTTCAACGTCGGCTCCCTGTCGCTCTATGCCTCGCTCGGCTTCGAGGTCAAGGAACCGGCGGTCGTGATCAGCGGCAGGCCGGTGAGCGATCCGGCGGCAGGGATCGAGGTGCGCCCGCTCGAGGCAGCCGACCTCCAGGGATGCGAGGAGCTGTGCCTCAAGGTCCACGGCTTCGAGCGCACGAACGAGCTGAGCGACGCTATCCAGGTCCCGGCCCTCTCACCCTTCGTCGCCGTCCGCGACGGACGCATCAGCGCCTATGCCACGACCCTGACCTTCTTCCCGGCGGCACACGCGGTCGCCGACACCGAAGGCGACATGCGCGCCCTGATCCTGGGTGCTGTGGCGGCTGAGGAGCAGCTGGCCTCGTTCTTACTGCCGACGCGGCAGGCCGGCCTCTTCAGGTGGTGTCTCGACGAGGGGCTGCGCGTCATCAAGCCGGTGACGTACATGGCGATCGGCGAGTACCGCGAGCCCACTGGTCGCTGGATCCCGTCGATCCTCTATTGACGGGGTGGCGGAGGCGACGGCAAGTGCGCAACCCGACAATCCCGCCTCCCTGGAGCGGGCCTCCGCCGCCGTGCCGGCAGCTTTCCAGAGCGTCGCCGTAGGCGCAGGTCACAAGACGACCGGCTACCGGGACGCGGTTCCGCGGCAAGGACGTATCACACGGAAACCCTATTGACCCGGCCCTCGAGGGCCTGTCGGGGAGGAATTCGGCTGGCGCGGCTTGGCGCTGCCACTCTTGCAGCGTCGGTTCGCGCCGCTCTGGGCAAGCCTCATCCTCGGTTCCGTCTGGGGTTTGTGGCACCTCCCGGCTTTCCTGCTCAGCGGCACTCCGCAGAGCGCATGGTCAATGGGTCCCTACGTGTTAGGGGTCTTGTCTCTGGGCGTGATCGTCACCCCGATGTTCAACGCAGCCAAGGGCAGCATCCTCATTCCGATCCTGTTTCACTTCCAGATGAATGGTCCGCAGTGGCCGGAAGCGCAGCCCTGGGAGAACTACTTCTTCGCGGCGGTAGCGGTCATCATCGTCGTCCTCAATCGACGGTCGATGCTGGGACGCGCCCGGGGGGTCACGAGCGTGCTCTACCCTGGCGACGATCCTGCGAGGACTCGCCGCCACGCGGTACGCGTGTAGGGAACTCGAGGACAAACCTGGGGATCCCTTGGTCCTGGCACGATCATGCAGGGGTTGAGCCAGCGGGGGTTGCAGACGAGCACGTTTGGTCGAGGTGGTCGTGGGTGAGCTGAGACGATTCCATGACAAGGCTTGGTGGTACTACCCAACTGGAGGTGCAGGGGATGTGCGAGGGCGGACCGGAGCCGTTCGAACGGGGGCGTGCTGCCGGGGATCCGGAGCCCGCTGCTGACCGGACGGAGGCGTTGCGGGAGCGGCTGTTCGCCAATGCTGTAGGTGCGTTGGAGCTCTACACCATTTATCTTGGTGAACGACTCGGGCTGTATCGGGCACTCGCAGAAAGCGGTGCGGCCACCTCGTCGCAGCTGGCCATACGAACTGGAACCACCGAACGGTATGTGCGGGAGTGGCTTGAGCACCAGGCCGCGAGTGAGCTGCTCGTGGTCGACGACCCGCGGGCCGAACCACTCGCTCGCCGATACTGGTTGCCGCCGGAGCACATCCCCGTCCTGGCAAATCGGGACGATGTCCGATACGAGGCTTACACCGGCGTCGACATCGTCCGCGCCGGTCGGGGGCTTCCACAGCTGGTGGAGGCGTTTAGGGTTGGGAATGCTCCGCCGCCCCTGCCATGGGAGCCCGAGGGCCGGGCGGAGCCCAACCGGGCCAGGTTCATCAACTTGCTTGGCACCGAATGGCTTCCGGCGATTGTCGACGTCGACGTGCGGCTTCGGGCCGAACCGCCAGCGCGGGTCCTCGACGTGGCCTGCGGCACCGGCTGGTCGAGCATCGCTTTGGCCCAGGCGTATCCCAACATCAACGTGGACGGCGTCGATCTCGACCACGATGCCATCGGCGCCGCTCGCAGGAACGCCGAGCTGGCGGGCGCCGCTGATCGAGTGAGGTTCTCCGTGGCCGACGCGGCCGACCTAGGCAGAGCGGGCGGGTATGACCTGGTGACGATCTTCGAGGCCCTGCATGACATGTCGCGACCCGTTGAGGCACTCAGCGCAGCCCGTCAGGTGCTCGCCGAGGACGGGACCGTGCTGGTCGTCGATGGGCTGGTCGCCGAGGAGTTCACGGTCCCTGCCTCACCACGGGAACGAACTGAGTACGGCTGGAGCGTGGTCTCCTGCCTGCCCGGCGCCATGGGAGACCCGCAGACCGCAGCCACCGGAGCCGTCATGCGTCCCTCGGTGCTTCATCAGTACGCCCTCCAGGCGGGCTTCGGCGCGGTGGAGGTCCTCCCGATCCACACCGACTACTGGCGCTTCTACCGACTGCTCCTGTGAGGCCGACCCGGTCCGCCCGGGTGTAGCCAAGCCGATCCGGGCCACTGGGCCTTCTGAGATCCGGCGGCTTCGCCGCAGACGTGCGCGAGTCGTGCGCACCCAGTTGAGGTGCAACCATGCCTGTCCGGCAAATCAGCTCGCGCGTGTCAGCGGCGCTGACCCAACGAACCCCGGAGAAGCCTCGTGGATCGCGAAAGAGGTTGCCATTCCGAACCCAACCACCACGGCGATTGTGGCGAGCGAGTAGAGGCGGAACCACCCCCGGTACGCGACTGCGGAGAGCGCCATCGCTGCGATCACAAGCACGCTGAACAGAGCCGACAAGCTGGCGTGCATTGGTGTCGTTGAACCCCGTCTTCATGCCGCGCGAACTCATTGCCCAGACCGTGTGCGTAGGGAATCCGGTGATGCTGATCGCGATCAGGAGGCCGCCGACCCAGGAGAGGCTTTTCCGACGAGAGGCACGGAGAACACCGACTCCGAAGGCAATCAACAACTCGCGATCAGCGCAGCGGCCTGCTGAAGCACGATCAGCACCAGCGCAGCCAGCCGCTCGGACTTGACCGCCGCAGTGAAGGATCAGGACGCAGCCGTCGAACCACTGCCGAGGTCGCCCATCCGACCAGGGCGCCGACTGTCGCACCCGCGACGACGTCGCCGGGATAGTGGACGCCGGTGTAGACGCGAGAGAACGCCACAACCGCGGCGGCCGCCCGTAGCGGCAACCTGAGTCCCGGCACCACGTCCCCGACCGAGACGGCGAACGCCGCCGCCGATGCTGAGTGGCCGGAGGGGAACGAGGTCGTCGACGGCATCTGCACCCATCTGCGCTCGGGAATGCCCAGCTGCGTACGGTCGGGGCGGCGACGCTCGCCCGCCAGCTTCATTGGTTGATTCACCACGAACGAGGTGACCCCGATGGCGGCCACCCCGGTCAGGGCGGCTCGGCGTCCGTGGGGCCCGCCGAAGAGAGCGAGCACTCCTGCGAGCAGGAACCACGGCTTGGAGAAGTTGGCGAAATCGGACACCTGACGCAGCGGACGGTCCAGCCGCGGTGTGGACATCTCCGCCACGGCGCGGTACCCGGCGCGGTCGAGGCGGCCGAGCCGGCGGAGAACCTGCACCGTTCGTGGCGGCCGGCGGAGCTGCCAGGAGTTCAGCCGGTCGGCGAGCCGTTCCTCGACCGTGTCTGGACCGTGTGAGTTTGTCATCTGACCCCCGTCGGGCGGCCGAGGACGGTCTGCCACAGCGCAGCCAGCGTGGGCTTGGCGATGACCCGTACAGCACGCGCGGCGGGCGATCGACCCGGCGCAGTGCGCGGCAGCCGGACCGTCAGCGCGCCGGGGCGGATGACGAAATGCAGCGGTGGCTGAAGGGTGAGGGACTCCCCGTCAACACCGATATCCACAGGGCCCGCCGAGCGCACCTCGAACGCGGAGGCCGTCCAATCGTTCCAGCTGGCGAAGTGCCGGGCCTGGCCTGTGGCCTCCAGCGCTGCGAGCTTCTCAGCGTCAGCGGCCGTCTCGACTCGTACGGAGACGATCCCGAGCACGCCACCATCGATGCGCTCGCGTGTACCTCCACCGCGCAGCTGCGCCATCTGGTAAGGGTTGTTGGACACGAGCAGCAGCTGGGCAGCGGCTGCTTCCTGGCCAGACGGCAGCGTGAAGCGTAGGTCGAGCGGCGTCGCCGCCGGCCCTAGCAGGTCCGGCAGCATGGCGGCCGCCGTCTGCACCTTGGCGTCCCGATAGTCCGCCGATTGGACGATCTTCGCGTACACCCCCATTGACGCATTGTTGACGAAGACGCGTCCGTTGACTTCGGCAAGGTCGACCACAGTGTCGACACCGTCCTCGTACGCGTCCAGCGCGCCAGAGATGTCGTCGCGGTCGAGACCCAGATCCAGCGCAAAGTGGTTGCGGGTCCCAGCGGGGACGACGACAAAGGGGATGCCGTGCTCGCTCGCGACCGACGCGACGAGTGCCTGCGAGCCATCGCCGCCAGCCATGCCCATTGCGTCGGCACCGCGCGCGACTACATCCTCGGCGAGCTGGTGCAGGTCGTCGCCTGGGCGCAGCACGATCGGCTCGATGTTGCGCTGCCGACACAAGTCGACCAGCCCGAAGCGCTCGGCCTTCCCCCCACCGGACTTGAGGTTCACCAGCAGCACCGGATGACGCGCACCTGGCGCGCGCTCGAGAGCGCTGGAGGACGCGGCCGGACTCAATGCGTAGCTCGCGGCGCCGATCGACACCGCGGCCAGCCCGAGCCCGACCGCGAGCACGATAAAGCTCTCGCTGGCGACAACCACTACGACGAACACGAGCAGCGCGAGTGCCGCGACACCGCTAGAAACGGCACGGGCCACTCCCCGTCGGGACAGGATGTACCAAGCCGCGATCACCGCGACCCCGAGCCAGAACACGCTGGCCAGCAGGACGAACCAGCGGTCGAGCGCCGACACCGCCAGGTAGAGCAGGGCCGCGACGAGAGCCGCCAGGGCAACCACCGCCGCAGCCCGGCGCAACCGGCTGGGCTTGGCGCCCGCGACCGTCGTAGTCACGGTCCCACCCCTAGACTCCGCCAGGCGGCCCCCGTCTGCCGTACGTACTCGGCGACGGCCTCGTCGAGCTTCTGGACGAAGTGCGCACGGTCGATCGTCCGCGTGAGCTCGTACTGCTCGATCTTCTCGCGCACCCGGCGGTAGGACGCGACCAGCGCGAGACCGGGCACGTAGGCCCGCCACCGGGGCGGTCCGATGTCGGGCTGCTCGGCGACCGCGGCCATGAAGAGTCAGCCGACCATCAGGCGCGCCTCAAGAGGCCGCATCGGTCGTCGCGCGAGGGCGCCGCTGCATCGTTTGCTGCGTCATCACCGCGAAGCTTAATGCGCGGCAGCGCGCCATCCGGCGCCACACGATGAGAGACGGATTGCGCGGGCTCGTCGACGAACACGCTAAGCGCGCTCGTTCGATCACCAGGGTTCGTCGTACGCCATGCGCTCCCAGCTGCAGGCCCGCCTTTCGGGGACGCGCATTGTTGAGTGGCCAGCTCAAACGGCGCCGCAGGGTCAAACGGCGCCGCCTTGACGGGAGGCGAGCAGGTCGCGGATTTCCTTAAGCAGCACGATGTCGTCGGGGTCCGAAGCCTCGGCCTCCTGCTTTCCGAAACGCGCCTTGACTCTTTCGTACGGGGTGACGATGAAAAAATAGACGACCGCAGCGATGACGAGGAAGGACACCAGCGCTGTAAGGAACAACCCGAACTTGGTGTCCCCGAAGTTGGTGGCCCCCGCCGGGATCAGCGAGAGCAGCCAGTTGGTGAATGTGGTGACAACTGCGGCGAATGCGGCCGCCATGATGAAAGCGACGGCAAGCTCGACGAGGTTACCCCGCATAACGAAGTCCTTGAAGCCCTTCATTCTTCCCCCTCGGCGTGCCGTACTCGCCGGAACGCCGATCATGTTGTCGGATCGGATTTCAGCCGCACATTACCTCTCTCCAGAGACGCCACCATCATCGAGCGTGGACGTGTGGGGGAGCCGTGGCGCAGCCGTTACGACCGTCTGCACCTGCACACCATCCGCTGTCGCACCTTCCGGGCTACCGGATTCCCCGTCACTTCGGCCGATGGGTGGCACGCGATCAGTTCGTGCAATACCTGGAGCAGTACGCGGCGCACCACCGGCTCGAGCCGCGGTTCGGGGTTGAGGCCACGCGTATTGACCGCGATGACGGAAACTGGAGCGTTTGCACGCCCGCTGGCACGATTCCCGCGCGAGTGGTTGTGGTGGCCACCGGATATACCCGGTTTCCACATTTGCCCCGATGGCCCGGCACATTCGATGGGCCGGTGGTTCATTCGGTGGAATACCGCAATCCGCAGCCGTATCGCGACCAGGACGTGTTGATTGTTGGTGCGGGCAACATCGGCACCGAAATCGCCGTCGATCTTGCCGAGGGCGGTGCCCGACGGGTGCGGATCGCGATCCGCACCCCGCCGAATATCCTGCGGCGCGACGTGAAGGGCTTCCCCATCCAGCTGCTTGGGATCGTGTTCCGGCGGCTGCCGCCCCGGCTGCTGGACTCACTTATTCTTGTGCTGCGACGAGCGACCGTCCCGGACCTGAGTGGCTTCGGGCTGCCGCGACCCAGCGCGCCGTTTTCGCAATTCCGACACACCGGCACCGTGCCCATCTTCGACGTCGGTTTCATTGATGCCGTACGCAGCGGAGTCATCGAGGTTGTGCCGGGGGTTGCCGCGCTCGACGGCCGGGCAGTCGTGCTGGCCGATGGATCACGCGTTTTTCCGGACGCCGTCGTGGCGGCAACCGGCTACCACCCCGGGCTCGAGCCGCTCGTCGGTCATCTCACAGCGATCGGAGAGCACGGTATTCCAGGCCCGCAACCCCGTCTGCATTTCGTCGGAATGCGCATCCCAATCTCCGGGTTCTTGCATGAGGTCGGCATGGATGCCCGACAGATTGCAGCAGACGTGGCGCGCGAACTTGACGCCTGAGGCCGCATCGCACTGCCACCGCGATAGTTGGACATATGACGCGCTCCCGCATCTCTGTCTCGTCGATCGCGTCCAGCCACACCCGGACCCAGTTGTAACGCAGGTCGGGCGGCGACCAGTGCGGCGCGCTCGTCCTTCGAAAGCCGAAGCCCATCGACAGCTCGTCTCGGCTGAGTGCCACATAGACGATCCGGCCCACCCGAAGGGCACGGCGGGTAGCCACCGGTTGATTCCGGCAGGAGGATGGGAGTCTGGCCCTGGTCATCATCGCCACTGATGGAGGGATTGTGAACACGTCTGGGGAGCCGCACGAAGTGGTGTTGCTCGTGGACATCGCCAATGTGATGGGATCGCGCCCTGACGGCTGGTGGCACGACCGGGCAGCCGCAGCCACTCGCCTGCTCAACGAGCTGGAGCCTTTGAACGGTGCCGAGATCACCGTTCCGGCAGGGCCGGGGCCGGTGCGGATTACGGAGGTTCGTGCGGTTGTGGAGGGTGCGGCCAGGCGCGCCGAGGGTCCGGAGGCCGTGTCAGTAATGCGCGCCGATAGGGACGGCGACAGCGAGATCGTCGAGGAGGCGAACCAGCTAACAGCATCCGGGAAGATACCTTTGGTGGTCACGGCTGACCGCGGACTGCGTCGCCGCCTGCCGGAGCGGGCCGTCATCGTCGGGCCAGGGTGGCTGAACCGCCTCCTCAGACGCTAGACCGGCGCACGGTCGGCGTGGAGGGAATTCGCCTCAACTCAAGGGGACAGCAGTGCGCCCCCGGCGGATCTCCGCGAGGGGCGCACGTGATTTGCGTTGCGGCGCAGGCTTCAAGAAATGAGCGCCACTAGATATGAAGGGTGCTGACTGAGGGGGTACCTACCGCTACGGCTTAGCGAGTGTCGTCGCGGCTGCCGGACTTGGCCAGGCCACGGCTGATCAGGTAACCGACCGTCAACAAGGTGACCAGGAACCAGCCCTGGTAGGCGCTGAACCGTTGACCGTCCTCGTTGACGTCGACCACCAGGGAGGCGATCAGGACACCGAGGACTGACAGTACGTAGACGATCAATTCGGTGGTTTTGAACGAGGGTTTGGTCTCCCTGGTGAGACGGCGGTCGCCATCTTGGGATGCGACAGCGCGTCTGTCGCTGATCACGGGATTATGGTCAGTGGTGGGGATGGTCATACTTCTCCTCATGGAGGTTGTCATTGGGTCGGACGCTTTCGGCGCGTACCGGGAATTTCCAACTAATTTGATCGGACGCTTCGGCGCGTCCAGTAGGGTCCAACTGACCTAACACCCGGCCTATTCCGAATACCCACCCTTTTCCCATATTTTTTCTGTGCTTGTGATGTGCGTCGCATTATGCAGGCGGGACTGCCAGTTCTCGAAGGGGGAGGGAGAGAATCGCGGAATAGGTTGGACCAGCTGCATGGGTCCTCGTGTTGCGCGGCAACGTTGCGCTTGCTGATCATTTGGAAGACGAATTGTGCGAGGCCAAATGACAATCGGTCCATAGAAATACAAAAATGTGTCATTTTCTTAGCGGCTTGAGCGCCGTACGCTGTCGAACATGGACAGCCACTGGCGATTCGCACGCGGAGGACAAGATCACCACCCGGCTGTCCAAGCAGGGTTGTCGCGCAGGCTCAGCCAGCAGCAAGGTGTGCTTCCTGGGCGGTCGTACTGGACTCCGGCCGAGCGCGAATACTTCGCGGTGTTCACCTCCCGCCTGAACGAGTGCCCATTCTGTGTGCGGATCCACACAGAGACGACGCGCGTGGAGTCCGGCGGCGGTGTTGCATCCGCTCGGCTGTTCGCGCAGCGGGCGGCAGCGGCGGAAGTGCGGTTCCGGGGCGCCACGCTCCCGCGTTAGATTCCCTGCATGGCCGATGCGGGCATCGTCAGGGACGACATCGCGGCCCGCCGCGAGGTGGCGGACCGGATGGCTGAGGCGGCGCGCGCGTGGCTGGAGACTCTCGACGCGGAGCAGCGCGGGATCGGCCAGGGCGCAGCCCCGGCCGACGCCGCCAGCGACAACGAACGTCGCCGTTGGTTCTACACCCCGACCGACCACGGCGGCCTGACCATCCATCAGCAGCGACCCTCCCAGCAGCGGGCCGCGATGCGACTCGTCTCAACGGGGCTCTCAACTGCGGCGTACGTCACCGTCGCGACGATCATGGGTCTCGAGAACGTGCTCGACTACATCGAGGGGTTCGAGGTCCGGTTCGACCGGGAACGCGGCCGCGACCCTGGGATGTACTACTTGCGTGTATTCGGCGAGCCGGGCCGTGAAAGTCCGTGGGGTTGGCGGTTTGGTGGACACCATGTGTCGTTGAACAACCTCGTGGTGGATGGCGTCCTCGTCGCGACGACGCCATGCTTCCTCGGCGCCGATCCCGCCGTGTCGCCGCTGCTCGGAGGAGCGGTGAACCGTCCACTCGCTAGGGTGGAGGAACTGGCCCGGGATCTGATGCGTTCGTTGCAGCCAGCACTGGCCGCCCGCGCGCTGCTCGTGTCGAAAGCCCCGTCCGACTTCGTCACCGCCAACCGCACCTATGTCACCGACGGTGACCGGCTGATTCCATTGACCGGCATCTGGCGTGACGGTCGGTTCCCCAACCCGGTGGAGCAGGCGAAGCTGCAAGCGCTCAGCAACACCATCGACAAGGCTGCCGGGCTGAGTGACGCCGACCACGAGGCCGTTGCGTACTCGAACGAGCCCAAAGGCGTAACGGCTGCAGAGCTCGACGCCGAGCAACGAGGGATGCTGCGCGCCATCCTCGGCACCTACCTCGACCGAGCGCCAGCCGGTGTGTCCCCGCTGCACCGGTACAACGACGAGACGGCCCTCGACGCTGTGCATTTTGCCTGGGCGGGGCCGACCGCACCCGGACAGCCTCACTACTACCGGCTGCAAGGTCCCCGGCTACTGATCGAGTGGGACAACACCCAGCGCAACGCAAACCATGCTCACTCGGTGTGGCGCGATCCGACTTCGGACTTCGGTCTCGATGTACTCGCCCGCCACCGCGCGGCGCATCATGCCTGACGATCTTTTGAAAAGCATGCCGGCGGGAGTGGTGAGTCAGACCACGCTGCGGCTGCTGGCGGCCGAACTGGGCCCGGAGTCGCCGCTGCCGCCGTTCACCGGGCTGCAGCGGATTCCTGACCCGTTAGCGTCTCCTGACCTGGCAGCCGACATGCGTGAGCGCATCGCCTATGGTCGGCTGGTCAATCCGCTGCCGTATGCGTTGCAGAACGGCTATTTCCGGGGCTTGCGGCAACGGGAAATCCCTGCGCTTCGGCTGGCGAATGGTCGGCTGGAGGCGTTGGTGCTTCCGAGGCTCGGGGGTCGGCTCTGGGCGCTGCGGGACCTGAGGGCCGACCGGGATCTGGTGTTCACCAACCGGCGCCTGCAGTTCGCCAACTTCGCGCTCACCGACGCCTGGTTCGCTGGCGGGATCGAGTGGAACCTCGGCTCCACCGGCCACTCTGCCACGACGAGCCGACCGGTCTTCGCGGGCAGCGTGCCATCCAGCCGTGGAGCCGCACTGCGGATCTGGGAGTGGGAACGCACTCGAGATCTGGTGTTCTCGGTCGACCTGCTGATGCCGGCCGACCGTCCACTGCTGCTCGCCTTCGTCCGCGTCCGCAACCCAGACTCGGAGCCCAAACCGCTCTACTGGTGGACGAACATCGCCGCTCCGGAGGAACCGGGCGTGCGGGTCCTGGCGCCCGCGGATGGAGCCTGGCGGTCCGGGTACGACGGATCCATCGTGCTCGTCGACATTCCCTTCGCCGACGATCCGGACACTGATGTCAGCTACCCGCTATTGGCGCAGCGAGCTGCGGATTACTTCTTTGAGGTGCCTGCCAGGCGGCGGCCGTGGATCGCTGCCTTGCAGGACGACGGCCATGGGATCGTTCAGACCTCCACCGCTCAGTTGCGCGGTCGCAAACTGTTCTGTTGGGGCACGGCCGCCGGCGGCCGGCACTGGCAGGAGTGGCTGTGCGGGCCGGGGTCTGGCTACCTGGAGATCCAGGCCGGTCTCGCCACGACGCAACTGGAGCATCTGCGGTTGGAGGGGGGCGCCGAGATCAGCTGGGCGGAGGCGTACGCGCCGATCGAAGCGGCTCCGGGGGTGGTGCACGGCTCGTGGCCGGACGCGCTGGCCGAGGTCGCCGAGCTGGTGGCCCGGGTGCTTCCCGAGGAGGAGCTCGACGCATGGCACCGCTGGTGGCGAGCTGAGGTGGCCGATGCGGCGCCGCGGCAGATGACGGCCGGCTCTGGCGCCGGCGAGGCTGAACTTGCCGTACGCGGCGAGGATCCCGATGGTCTGCCGGGCACCCCGTTCGGACAGCCGCTCACCGACGGCTTCCGCCACCTCGTCGCGTTGGCCCGCACGGGTGAGGTCGACCAGGACGCCGTGGGTGCCGACGTCCTGGTGCCACCGGTTACCGATCGCTGGGACGCATTGCTCGACCGCGCAGCGGACGGCTGGTGGGGCCGACTCATGATCGCGATTCGGTCCCATGCTCGCGGCGACCTTGACGAGGCGCGGCTCGGGTACTTGCGCTCCGACCAGCTCACCTCGACGCCCTGGGCGACCCGCGGTCTGGCCCTGCTCGCCGGGAGTCGGGGCGATCACACGCGCGCCGCGGACCTGTACGCCCGTGCCGTCGCCCAAGCGCGGACCTGCCTGCCGCTACTGGTCGAGGCCACCGACAACCTGCTGGCCGGGGGCCGACCCGCCGCCTGCCTGGCGATGATCAACGCGGCGCCGAGGCAGATTGCTGTGCACGGCCGCGTGGTACTGCAGCGGGCACGCGCCCTGTTAGCCGACGGGCAACCCGACGCGGCCCGGGCCCTCCTCGAAGCCGGGATCGAGGTGCCCGATCTTCGAGAGGGGGAGACGCTGGGGGCGCTGTGGCGCGCGGCGTTCGGCGACCAGCCGCTGCCGTACCACTACGACTTCCGGATGCGTCCCGACCTCGACCGCTGAGGTTGGGAGAGGATGACCTATGGGATGCGGGCCTGGCTCTAGCCTGCGATGACGGCCCAGCCGTGTGGAGCCACGGCTCGGTCGGTGACGGGGGGCTCGGCCTCTAGGACCTCCGCGCTGTGGGTGAGGGTGAATGGTTCATTTGTCAGGTTGAGGGCCAGGGCCAAGGACTGCTCGCCGTGCCGGGCCCGGGCCCGGATGAGGAGGCGGGCGCGCTCTACTTGTTCGGTCTCGATTATCGCGTCGACCAGCCAGGAGTTGCGGCGGCGCAGCCCGATCATTCGCCGATATGCCTGTTCTACTTCGGGGTGGGAGTGGGTGAACAGCCACCGCTGTTTGGGCATTTCGGGCCGGACGGCGTCGTCGCCGCTGGGGCGTTGTTCTTTGATTGCCTGTAGGCCGAATTCGTCGCCGTAGTAGACGCACGGTACCCCTGGTAGAAAGCTGAGCAGCGCCACGGCGTGCGACCAGTGCCGCGGGTCGCTGATCTGGCTGGCTACCCGGGTCACGTCATGGTTGCTCAGGAACGTCAGCGGGAGGAAGTGCTCCACGAACCTGGCGTGGCGGCCCAGTGTGCGTTGCAGCTCGTGGAAGTTGATGGTGTCAATTGAGGACCAGATGGCCCACCACAGCTCGTATTGGGTCACCGAGTCCAGGCCAGACGTTTTCACGTAGTCGATGTAGTCGCCGTGAATCATCTCGCCCACAAACCAGGCGTCGGGGAACTCATTGCGGACCGCCGGCAACACCGCGGCCCAGAACCTCGCCGGTACCGCGTAGGCGGCGTCGAGCCGCCAGCCGTCGATGCCGCGGCGCAGCCAGTGCAACATCACCTCACGCACATACTCCTGCACCCGGGTCGAGCTGTGATTGAGGGTGATGAGGGTGTCGTGGCCCTCGAAGTAGTCCGCAGTGATCACACCGCCGGTGTCGTAGAGCTGGGACACCCAATCCTGGGCCGCTGATCCTGGTCCTTCGGCCAGTGCCTGCGCGACCGGTGGGAAGTCTCGGCCGGCATGGTTGAAGACACCGTCGAGCAGCAGCCGCACCCCCCTGTCCCGGCAGGCCGCGACTACGGCGTCGAAGTCGGCGTCATCACCCAGCCGCGGATCGATCTGAAAGTAGTCGACCGTGTCGTAGCCGTGACTGCTAGAGGTGAAGATCGGGCCAAGCAGCAAGCCGTTGCCGCCCCAGGAAATCAGGTGATCGAGCCACCCCTGCAGCCTGGGCAGCCGGTTCACCTCGCTCTGGAACGGGCCCAGCTCCTTCTCGGCTCCGAGGAAGCCGAGGGGGTAGACCTGCCACCAGATCACATGCTCAACCCACGACACCTCATGACCTCCTCAAAATCGTGACGTATCGGCGTTGCGCCAGCCGTACGCGGGTCGGTAGCCCAGTAGCCGTTTGGCCTTATCGATCGAGAGCAGTGTGTCATGCTCTCCGAGATCGCCGCGCACCTCGACGTCGGCATAGAACTCTGCGATCAGGGCGGCGTTCGGTCGGGACATGACGGTGTCCGCGTTCGCAATGATGAAGACCTCGGTCCCGGTCAGATCCGACTCGAGGGCAAGACGAACAGCCTGCGCGCCGTCGCGGGCGTCGATGTAGCCCCACAGATTCCACTTCCGCGAACCCGGGTCCTCGTCGAAGGACGGAAAGCGTGTGTAGTCGGCGGGTTCCATCACGTTTGAGAACCGCAGCCCGACCATCTTCAACTCCGGATTCCAGCGACACAACTGAACGGCCATGGCTTCTTCAAGCGTCTTGACCAGCGAATAGGTGGACTCGGGCCGGGGCGGGTATTCCTCGTCCACTGGGATGTACGGCGGCGGGGTATCGAACGGCAGCCCGAGCACCGTCTCACTCGACGCCCACACGATGTTGGTTATGCCGGCGCGTCGCGCCGCGCTGACAACATTCCAGGTGCAACTGATGTTGTTGGCAAAGGTCAGGTGATCCGGCACGACTCCCGGGGCGGGGACAGCCGCCAGATGCACCAGGGCGTCCGGGCGAGCGTACCGTTCCTCCACCCCCAACATCGCGTCCAGCACCTGGCCGTAGTCGGTCAGGTCGATCGGAACGAACACCGCCCCACTTTCCGACGGCGGACGCACGCGATCGAACACAACCACATCCCAACCATGACGCACCAACTCATCGACACAGGCTCGCCCCAGCTTGCCCGCACCACCCGTCACGACAACTCGCGCCATTGCCTACCTCCCTAGATTGAGCCCGCGCTTCCAGCAAAAGTCTGCAGCAAGCCGGCCCCACCGTCCGCACTCGAACGAAGCCATCTTGCACTGACGAGACGCCCTGCGTGCGGGAGGCCAGCAGGCGGAGCTTCCCTGGCCGGAGCCTAGGCGGGAATCGCAGCTGGCTTCGGCGCGGAGGCCTCCCAGACCGCAGCGCTGAAGTCGGTGCGGCCGAGAGCGAGAGTGCCTTGGTTGGTGACCAGGTAGACATACCCGTTGGGTGAGCGGTGCACGAAGTACCCCGGCTCGGGTTGGTGCTTGTCCCATCCGCCGTGGGTTACCGCCCGATGACTGGGACGGGCCATCGGACCCAGATTGCCCAGCCGGGTCTGACCTGGCGGCCCGCCGTAGTCCATTGGCACATATCGCTCGGTGTGGTCAAGATCCATATTTGGACTTACACACGTCCCGAACGGGAAGACATCTGCGATCTGTCGGTGTCTGACCACCGCACGGAGCCGTTGCGGCACCTCATAACCGTCGATCGGTGCGACCTCGGTCGGATCCAGGACGGGTTGTATTCGTACTTGGCACCGCGTCCGGCCAAGGAAATCCACCAGCTCGTCGAGAGTCAGCGGGTCGCCGTCTCCGGGCCGGACCACCGCGTGACCGGCACGCAGAGCGGCCTCGGAAAGGTGGAAGCGGAGTACGACCCGCGGCCGCGCCGCCGTCGCGTCAAACGCCGGTGGCACCGTCATCGACAATGACCGATGATCATCCGTTTCCAGATTCGAGTCGGGCTCGCATCCGGGTTGGTCTTCGAACCTGGCGCCGTCTTCGTAGGTGGCGGTGGGCTCGGCTGGCTCTGTGGATTCGGCGGGCTGCTCGGTGCGGTCGTGCTGGTGCTCGACCAGCAGCCGCAGTGCCTCCGCGGGCTGGGACAAAATCCCGATCGCGCGGGCACGCCGCGTACCTATCGGATTGGTGTCGCCCAGCGCGGCCAGGATCTCAGCGATCCTGTTGACCGTGGCCAGGAACCAGATGGCATCGCCTGCCGCTGCCTTGGCCACCACCGTCTTCAAGCCGTCCACCGAGTCGAAACTGAAGACATCCTGCGCGGCACGGGCCCGCTCCGCCCGCTCCGCGGCCAACGCCGGATCGGCCTCCAGCACCGCCGCGCACAAGATCTTGGCGAACCGCGGCCACGGCATCATTCCCACGAAGTCGCTGAGGGCATGATCGACATCCGCACACGCTTCCCACGACAAAGCCCGGGTCTGCTCGGCGATCTTGCGTGCCTGCCACGCCCGCACCCCGCCGGTCAGCACTCGACCCCACAGCCGCGGCAGCCGATACCGCAGATCTAATGCGTCAGCGATCAACGCTCGAGCCGCCATTATCCCTGTTCCTTGTAGCGCGCCCAGCTCCGCGGCGCAGTACTCCGACACCTCCGGCGTCCCCTCACCACCCCACGCACACGCGCGCTGGATCAACGGCTGGTACTCTTCGCTGCCCGAATCGAGATAGTGTGCGTCAGCCCAGGCGCAGGCGAGCCGCAACGTCCGGCACTCCGCAGATACCAGCTCGGCATGATTCTGCTCGATCAGGCCCGCCAAGTGCGCCGTCCGCACTGGCGCCAACTCACCTGAATCGAACATGCATTCACTTTAGACGAGCCGACTGACATTGATGATGGAATGGCGCATCGTCGGTCTGCGGTCGCGCCGGTCCCAGCCTCCTCCGGCCCCCGTCGTCATGAGCGCAGCTCGATTAGTTTGACGGAGCTTGTGAGCGGCGACGCGGGCCATAGCGCGGCCACTCGATTTTCGGGCATGCGTCCATGACGACGTCGAGGCCGGCCTCCTGCGCGCGTCTGGCTGCCTGCTCATCGATGACTCCAAGCTGGAGCCAGACACACCCTGCGCCAATCGCGATCGCCTCATCGACATGCTGCCCGGCCTTGTCCGAGCGACGGAAGATATCGACGACATCGATTGGGAACGCGATGTCGGAGAGGTGGGCGTAGCCATTCTCGCCGAGTACTGATTCGGCCAGCGGATTCACCGGCACGATCCGTATGCCGTTGGCCTGAAGGAATGCCGACACTGCGTGCGCAGCCCGATATTCGTGACTCGTTAGCCCGACGACGGCCCAAGTGGGGGATAGCAGAGCTCGTTTGATGGCGGCTGGATCACGGTAGGACATGAAGCCTCCTGAGGTCATCCAGGGGACGGCATCGAGGCGCCGTCAGCGTGCGCGGCGATCCTGACCGCAGACGCAATGATGCCGGATGGAATCGGCGGTATGGGCTGCAGGGGGCGGCCTACGCTTGGCCGAACCCGACAAGCTCGTCCCACACGCTTGACGACCCCAAACGTCGAGGAAGAGAGAGAGCGACCAATGATGAATTTCGACGGCAAGACCATCCTCGTTACCGGCGCCACTGGGGGGATAGGCGGCGCCACGGTGCGGCACCTGGTCGATGCGGGCGCCGACGTCATCGCCAGCGGACAGTCTGAGGAGCGTCTCAATGCCCTCGGCAACGCCACAGGCGTCCGCGTCCTGCCCTTTGACCTCGCATCCGAAGACAGCGTCCGCGAGGCCCTCGACGGTCTTGACGTGTGGGGGGTGGTGAATTGCGGCGGCTATGGCGGCGAGATCGCCACGCCGATGGACACCGACGTCGCCGTCTTTGACAAGGTGATCAGCATCAATGCCCGCGGTACTTTGCTTGTCACCAAATACACGTCTCGATCGATGATCCGACTCGGGAAAGGCGGCTCGATCGTCAACGTCTCTAGCCAGGCCAGCCTCGTCGCCCTCCCCGGCCACATCTCGTACGGCTCGTCGAAGGCTGCGGTCGACAACATCACACGCGTTTCAGCGTTGGAGCTCGGCAAGTACAACATCCGGGTCAACAGCGTCAACCCGACCGTAGTGATGACGCCAATGTCGGCATGGTATTGGGGACGTGATGATGTGGAGGGCCCGTTCCTGGAGGCGATGCCGCTTGGCCGGTGGGCCACTGAGGATGAGATCGCAGCACCGATCACCTTTCTGCTCAGCGACGCCGCATCGATGATCACCGGGGTTTCACTTCCGATCGACGGCGGCTACACGTGTCGCTAATGCTGCGTCGGGCCGATCCGGCTCGCCTGTGGCCTCTCGTTCTGAAACTTGCTAGTTGTCAACCAACCATCCCCTCATACTGTCCAAGGGGCCGGCCATTCGCGCCTGGAGTCGATCGCTGACATCCACTTCGGCATCGCGGCCTGCTCACCCTCGGCCGGCCGTCCTCTCCATTGCTGTACCGCCAAGAACAGCAACAGCGTGATCAGTACCGGGCTAATCGCGATACCGACTGCCAATGGCAAGATCTCCCCGATGACTCCCACTACGAGATTCTCATAGCCCTGACGCCATCTCCCCCCAGATGTCCTCCAAGTAGCGGTCATCCTCCCGCAGCCCTGCGAGCCACTCCTCGGCCGTCGCACCCGATCCGTTGGTCTTCGCCCGGTGAATGTCCATCAGAGCAGCGCGCACGCCGGGCGCCATGGTGTTGGCATTGCCGCAGACGTAGATCACCGCACCAGCCTCGACCAGATCCCATACCTGGTCTCGTTCGCGCTCGATCAACTGCTGGACGAACGTCCGAGGCTGTCCGGGCTCGCGCGAGAAAGCTATCTGTAGCTCCGTGACCCCCGATTCCTCGAAGGCCTTGAGCTCGTCGGCGTAGAGCATGTCACCCTTGGCATACCGGCAGCCGTAGAAGAGGATCGACTTCCCGACTGGTACGCCCGTCTCCGCCAGGGCGGCCCGTTCCTGCAGGAACCCACGGAAGGGTGCCATCCCGGTACCCGCCCCGACCATGATCATCGGCACGTGTGGATTCGCCGGCGGCCTGAATGGGATGGTCGGCTTGCGAACAAAGGCGAACTGGGTGCTGCCCTCCATGCTGCTCGCCAGGTGGGTGGAGGCGACCCCGTTGAAGTACCCATCGCCGCTGCGGGCGGGACCATGGAGCACACCGACGGTGAGATGGCAGCTGCTCGTAACCGCGGGCGAGGAAGAGATGGAGTAATAGCGAGGTCGCATGGGTGGCAGCAGTTCCAAGTAGACATTGAACGGCAGGTCGCAGCTGGGGAACTCGTCCAGCAGCTCGAGCACCGACCGCCGAGGGGTTGCCACCCGCTCGCGGTAGGCCTCCCGGCCTGCCTCGTCGAGGCCCGACATGACTAGCAGCTGCTCCGCCTCTTCGGGGTCCGTGGCGTATCGCGCCAGCACGGCAAGATCACTGCGGCTGGCGACGTCCTGCAACTCGACGCAGGCGCCGAGGATGCCAAGCAGCGGCGCCGCTTCTCCCATCGGAAGGTGGGTGTACGTGCCCCCTCCGGTCGGGTTGATGGTGACATATGTGCCGGCGTCGAGGCCGAACCGAGCCATCACCCGTCGGATGAGGTCGACGTTGTTCCGAGGCAGTACGCCGAGGTGGTCACCGGTCTGGTACTCCATTCCGGCCGGCAACTCCAGCTCGATATGGCGGGCTGACCGTGACTCAGGGGCGGACTGACCGTTGCCGAGCAGCTCGCGGTTGACTACCAGGGTGGACGGATGAGCCCGGTAGGACACGACCACGGGGTTTGTGGTCTGTTTGTTCTCCATGGTGAGGCGGAGTCGAGGCTCAGTGGTGGACGCCGTGGTCGACTCGGCAGCGAGTCCGAGGCTGTCGGTGAGCGACGACCACAGGCCCTGATACCACTCCGAGAACTGACCGTCGAAGTCAGAGCGGGCGTCGCCCTCGCCGCGCGCATGTACCCGCCGGGCGCCGTGAGCCTCAAGCTGCGTATCGATCAGTGTCGGGACAGCTTGATAGGTGGACGCCCAGTCCATGTTGCCGCAACCGAAGACTGTAAAAGCCAGACCAGATCCCACGTCGGAAGCCGTCGCGGAATCCGTGATCCAGCGGCAGAACCGCTCGGCATTGTCCGGCGGCTTGCCGTTGTAGGACGCGCACACCACGACCAGCGCTCCCTCGTGCGAGAGCTCGCCGGTGTGATCATCCAGGGCGCCCAAGGTGACGGCGTAGCCGCGGTCTGATCCGTCCTGAGCGATTCGAGTGGCGATCCCCTCCGCCGTCCCCAGGTTGGAACCGAACAGCACCATGAGCGGTGTGTTGTGCCCGTCCACATTGGCGGATAGGCGGGGCGCCGGCTCTGGGGTCGACGCGACAGACGGAGCAGTACCTGCTGCCCGGGGAGTGGCCCCAGTCGTCCGGTCGGGGCGGAGACGTAGACCGATCAATAGGCCATCCGGCTTGATGGTGAGGCTCTCCTTGATCTTGAGCTGGTAGTTCTGTTGATCAAGCAATTCGAAGCGTTGCAAGATCATGCCGAGTACCAGCACCGCCTCCTGCATGGCGAACTGCCGCCCGATGCAGGCCCGCTGGCCCGAACCGAAGGGCTTGAATGCATTGGCCGGCAAGCTGGCCCGCGTCTCCGGCCGGAAGTGATCGGGATTGAACTCCTCAGCATCCTCGCCCCAGATCTCACGGTCACGGTGCAGCATGATCGTCAGTGCCGTGATCGAGGAACCCTTTGGCAGCAGGTATCCGCCGACCATCGCGTCCTCGTACGGGTAGCGTGTGAACGCAGCCGCGGTGGGCCATAGCCGCAGCGTTTCGTTGAGGATCTGGGTGACGTAGGTCAGCCCCTGGATCTGCTGGTAGGTCGGCAGCACGGAGGTATCCGTGCCGAGCACCCGATCGACCTCCTCCTGGGCGCGGGCGACCACTTCTGGATGCTTGATCAGATAGCTGATGGCAAAGGACAACAGGCCGCTGGTGGTCTCATGCCCTGCCACCAGGAAGGTGATGCACTGCGCCACCATGTTGTCATCGCTCAACTTCTCTCCGCTGCGTTTGTCCACCCCGGTGAGCATGCAGCTCAGCAGGTCTCGATGATCTTCGATGTTTCCGCTCCGGCGTCGCTCCTCGATGATCTTGAAGACCTCGTCTTCCATATACCGGTAGCTCTCCTGGAGGCGACGCGTGGCTTGCCGCCGCAGGCGAGTCTGTACTGGCAGCTGACGACTCCGGATCAGGCTCTCTTGCAGCATGATCATCATGGCGCTGACGAACGGGTGCTGGGTATCGCGGTAAAAAGAGTTGAACCGATAGCCGAAGCCACACAGGGCAATGGTGTCCAGGGTCAGCCGCGTCGTGTCCGCCGTAACATCGACTGTCTCGCCTGGATTCAGCCGTTCCCATTTCTGCATCAGCTGGGAGGCGATGTCGTTCATCATCGGCACGTAGTCGCGCATCGCCTGAGTGCTGAAGTTGGGCAGCAAGATGTTGTGCGCCTTGCCCCAGTTGGGGTCGTCGGTGTCGGATGTGAACAGCCCATTACTGCGCCCAAAGCTTCGAACAGCCTTCTGACCATCGCCGACCAGCTTGTCGAACCGTTCGTCGTCGCACAGGTCATCGATCATCGGCAGCCCTGAGGCCACAAACCGGTCGCCGACTGGAGTTCGCAGCCGAACCATCGGACCGTACTCGCGGACGATCTCCATCATCGTCTGAATCGTGCGCTTCGCTGGTACGTCGAACATGTTGCCAACGAGCGGCTTGCCCTTGGGTCCCGGAATGTCCTCGACAGTCAGTGGGGTCGTCACATGGCCCTCGACACTCTGCGGTGTAGTCATACGGATTGCCTCTCAGATGCGGCCGGCTCGGCGACGCGACCGGCGCGAACGAAAACCACCAGGCCGGCGACCACGACCCAGGCGGGGAAAGCGAGCACGATCACCGGGTGCAGGGTCGTGCTCACCAGCAGAAAGATCGCCAGCAGGTAACTGATGACGGCGAGCCAGGTGGGCATGATCTTGGCTCCCCGGAGCAGAGTCGTCGTCGTCAGTGCGTACATGCCGGCACCGCGGATTGCGTAGACGAAGACCATTCCGTAGCCGACCGCGAGCATGCCGCGGACGAAGTCAGCCGACGGCAGCGGCGCATCTGTCAGATCCTTCAACAGCGCCACCGAACCGGCGGACGCCGTCCCTGCGAAGAGCAGGACGACGAAGAGGATGCCGGACACCAGCTGCAACCCATAGGGAATGGCAGACGGCGACGACGTGCGGGATTTGATCAGCAGCCGGGTGGTGTGCGCGTGCCAGAGGAAGGCGATCCCGGCAAACGGGACGAGATAGAGGCCCACGGTGACGAGCACCGTGCTACCGCTGGCGTAAAAGGCGGTGATCTCCGAATCCGAGGCCGACAGCCTGGGCGTCGTGTAGATGAAGACCAGCGCGAGCACAAAGAGCGCAGCGAAGAGGATGCCCGTGAGGCTGGACAGCCGGGCGAGTTTCACGGTCGCGGACGCTGCGGCCCGCCGCCTGGCGCGGCGGTTCGTTTCCGGCTCTTTCGGAGCCGACGCTGGTGGAGGTTGCGCCTGAGGTTGAGTGATCGGCGGCTCGGTCATGATCG
This sequence comes from Propionibacteriaceae bacterium, assembly GCA_036377435.1. Classification (GTDB taxonomy): domain Bacteria; phylum Actinomycetota; class Actinomycetes; order Propionibacteriales; family Propionibacteriaceae; genus Microlunatus. Next base: position 14,034 of record DASUYM010000062.1, on the reverse strand, counting down.
TCAGCCTCCTCCCCAAATGTCTTCGAGGAACCGACCGTCGGCTCGCAGTCCGGCTAGCCAGTTGTTGCCATCTGTCGAGGCGCCAGACTTCATCCGGAACACTTGGATGAGTGCGGTGCGGACGCCAGGCGCCATGGTGTTCGCGTTGCCGCAGACATAGATGTTGGCCTGCTCGTTCTCGATGAGATTCCAGACCTCATCTGCTCGCCCGATGATCGCATCCTGGACGTAGCGTCGCTCCGAATTGCCTTCGCGGGAGAACACAGCGTCCACCTTGACCACGCCGTCGGCCTCGTAGCGTCTCAGCTCATCCTCATAGAGGTAGTCGTCCGCGGACGTGCGGCAACCGAAGAACAGCAGTGAAGTGGCAACCGGAACACCGCCTGCCTGTTGCGCGGCCCGCTCCTGCAGGAAGCCGCGGAAGGGGGCCAGCCCGGTACCGGCACCGATCATGATCATCGGCCGCCGCGGATCATCCGGCGGCCGGAAGGCGATGGTCGGCTCGCGGACAAAAGCGAACACGGTGCTGTTCGGTGGGTTCGATCCAAGATAGTTCGAGCACACTCCGCCGAACTCGCCGATCCCCGAGCGGGCCGGTCCGCGCAACACACCGGTGGTAATGCTGCACATCTCCGGGCTGACCAAAGGCGAGGACGAGATGGAGTAGTAGCGCGGGCGCAGCGGTGGCAGGCGGTCAAGGAACACCTCGAACGGCATGTCGCACGCTGGGTAGTCATCCAGCAGGTCGAGCAGTGAACGGCCACGCCCCAGCACCTCATTGCGGAACCTCGTCTGAGATGCATCGTCTGTACCGATAAGGCCCTCGAGCGATGACCTTTGCTCCGGATCATCGGTGTAGCGCACCATCATCTCGACATCGCCGCGGGTTGCCGGATCCTGAAGCTCGACGCAACTGCCCAGCACGCCGAGCAGCGGTGCTGGCTCATCGGTGGGCAAATGCGTGTGGCTGCCGCGGTTCGGAATGATCGTCACGTACGAGCCGGCGTCCAGCCCGAAGTGCAGCATGACGCGCCGGATGAGGTTGATGTTGTTCCGCGGCAGCACCCCAAGGTGGTCACCTGCCTTGTACTGAGTGTCCTTCGGCAAAGCGACTTCGATGTGCCTGGTCGAACGGCCAGCGCCTGCGCCCAGCAACTCATGATTATCGCGTACGAGGGCCGCGCGCGCCTGATACGACATGATGACCGGATTGGTGACCTGCCTATTCGTCACCGTGATCGACAGCCGAGGTTGGCTCTCATCCATCTCATGGGAGACATCGACGCCGAGTGCTGCGTCGATGTCCTGCCACAACGTGTCATGCCAATTGCGGTATGCGGCATCGAAGTCTCCGCGCGCGTCGCCAGCACCCCGCGGGTGGATGCGCGTCGCGCCGTGTTGCTCGAGCCCTGCATCGAGTTGAGTCGGCACCGCCTGGTACGTCGTCGCCCACTCGGTGTTGCCACAGCCGAAAACGGTGTACGACAAATCTTCGAACGCCTCGTTCCCCGCCTCCTGGAGGCGATGGTGGAACTTGACGGCGTTGTCTGGGGGTAGCCCGTTGTAGGAGGCGCAGACGAGGATCGCTGCTTTCGCGGGCACGTGATCGACGTAGTCGTCAAGCGCGCCCCGCGTCACGTCGTAGCCGCGCTCAGTCCCCTCTTGCGCGAGGCGATTGGCGATACCCTCGGCAGTCCCCAGGTTCGACCCAAACAGCACGGCCAGCGGCGTATGGTGCGCATTGCTTGCGGCTGGCCTAGCCTGGGCCTGGGCCTGGGCCGTCGCGGAGACAGGGATCGGCTCAGCTTTGTCGATCGGCCGATCTGCACGGCGCCTGACTTCAATGTGGAAGTCGGCGGGTTTGACCGTCAGGGTCACCTTGGTATGCAGTCGATAGTTCGGGTCCTTGATCAACTCGAACCGCTGCAGCAGCATGCCCAGTACCAGGACGGCCTCCTGCAGGGCGAACTGCCGCCCGATGCAGGCCCGTTGCCCTGTTCCGAACGGCTTGTACGCGTTCGGAGGGATTGAACTCATCCGCTCAGGCGTGGTGTGGTCGGGATTGAAATCCTCGGCGTCCTCGCCCCAGATGGACTTGTCACGGTGCAACATCGGGGACAGGACCATCATCGCCAGGTCCTTCGGGATCGCGTAGCGCCCGCCACCGATCACCGTGTCCTCCCTCGCGTGACGCCTGAATCCCGACGCCGTCGGCCACAACCGCAGCGCCTCATCGAGAACCTGGCGTACATAAGTCAGCTCATGCAGCTGATCGAAGGTCGGCTGCAGAGTGCCGCCGAGTACCCGATCAACTTCCTCACGCGCTCGGTCGAGGTATTCCGGATGCTCGAGCAGGAAGTAGATGGCAAACGAGAGCAGTCCACTGGTCGTCTCGTGGCCGGCGATTAAGAACGTGAGGCACTGGGCCCGGATGTTCTCGTCCGGAAGAGTCAGTCCGGTCTGTCTGTCGACTCCAGTGATCATCCGGCCGAGCAGGTCAGTGTTGTCCGCGGCATCACCCATGGCTCGGCGCTTGCGGATCAGATCATCCACCAAGCTGGCCATGAAGGCCTGATCCTCTTCAAAATGGCGCTGTGCACTGATCTTGAGGCGGGTTTGGAGCGGCAATTGCCGGAGCCGCGCCTGCGACTCGTCGAGCACCCGGACCATAGCCTGCACGAATGGGTGCGGCGTCTCGCGATAGAACGAATTGAACCGGTATCCGAATCCGCACAGTGCGATCGTGTCGAGCGTCAGCCGAGTCATGTCGGCCGGCACATCGATCTCCTCGCCGGGATTGAGCCGATCCCACTTGCCCATCAGCTGATCCGCGATGTCGATCATTGCCGGCATGTAATCCCGCATCGCCTGCATGCTGAAAGGCGCCATCAAGATGCCGTGCGCGCGGCCCCACATCGGGTCATCGGTGTGGGCCGTGAACAGCCCAGCATCAACTGGGCCCTCGGCCAAGATCGACAGTCCCGCGGTGATGACCTTGTCGAAGCGAGCGTCGTCGCAGATCTCCGAAACCAGGTCGACGCCGGATACCACCACCGAGATGCCAGCAGGTGAGGTCAGCTTGAGGATCGGCCCGTACTCGCGAGCAAGAGACATCAGGCTCTCGATCGGCCGAGCCAGATCGATTTCGCGAACGTTGCCCAGGAACGGCAGTCCATGAGGACCGGGGAAATCTTCGGGGGCAAGCGGTTCAGTCATGGTGATGCCTCCTAAATCTTGCGAGCTCGAAGTCCTGGCCGCTGATGGGGGTGGAAGGTGGTACTGACGAAGATCACGGCTGCTGCGATTAAAAGCCCAGAGACCCCGCAAATCCGGCTGTGAGCCTTAAGTTGATCTGACCCCCCACCGGAACTCACGGGCCTAATGTTACGGGCTTGCTACGCCGCTGAGAATGCTCTCTTTGTGACGGTTTAAGCAACGGATAATTCGCGTATACGACGTCAATCACAATGCAGGTTTTTGATCACTCTCCGCGAGCTGGCTCGGAAGAAGTCAAGATCAAGATTCCGAAGGCCTCGCATGGCGGCTCTGATCGAGGTCAGGGCTCGTACCGGCATGTGGTCCCGGTGCGGACCGATCGGTCAAGGTGGTCGCCGAGGTCGGGCATGACCTCCGCAATGCGGCGGATCGCGTCGCGGATGCGGGCGGAGACGGCTTTGCGTGCGCGCTCGGCCGTCGTGGCACCCAGCGTCCGGGCGGTCCCTCCCGGCCTGGTCGACCGGCGCAGCTCGGCGACGATCCACTCACGCTCGTCTCGGTCTCGGCCGGCACGCCCGATGTCGTTGTTCCGCTCCGCGTCGGCGAGGTCGTCGGCAATCTGGACGAGGCGGTGGCGGTACGCGGCGAGCGCTGCGCGGTCCAACGCCGGGTCGGCAACCTCCGGCCGGCGCGAGCCGCCGGTAGCCCCGGCAAGGTCGATGGCGGCCAGCTCGACGCCGGGCCGGGCCAGCAACGCGGCGAGGTCGTGCAATCCCTTGACGTCGCGCAGGTACGCGGTCCGTCCGCCGAATCCGACCTCCCACATGTCGCCAACCCGCCGCAGGCTCGCTCCGGACCGGGCCGCTGGCGGCGCGTCCAGCTGCGCGAAGATCCGGACGGCCACGCCGCCCAGGCCCAGCTCGGCTGCGATCACGCGCGCCCGGTCCGCGTACTTGTCTGCACCGGAGCCGCCGACGGCCACGAGCGCGGCGCAGGTTTCCGCTTCCCACGCTCGGGCGCCGAGCGTGACGTGGGTAGCGAGGGCTCGTACAAGCCACTCCCGGGCCGAATCCGCCCGTCCGAGCGCGGCGTGCAGCTGGCCCACGCGATGCGCGTGTGCGCCCATGAAACAGACCAGCGCGCCGTTCACCGCGCAGCCGTCGGCGACAGGCATCAGGTCGTCGAGGAGCCGCTCGCACAGTGGATGATCGGCGACGGCGACGGCCGCTTCCACGAGCTCGCCGACGAAGACCGACCACAGGTACGACCGCTCGGCGCGCCAGTCCTCCAGCGACAGCACCACGTCCAGCTCTCGCCGCGCACGCTCGACGTCCCCGGCGCGGGCCAAGAACCCAGCCGCCACCGCGTGCGCGTGAGTGGGAACACCCACCCACCACTCCACAGCCATGCGTGCGGTGTCGCGCAAGGCGGCGGGATCGCCCCGCGCGCGGACCACCTCGAGCAGCTGGGACATGCGCACGTTCCCGGCGTCGCTGTCGCCGACCTTCTCACCCAGCCGCGCGGCCTCGATCGATAGCTGGTTTCCGCCATCGATGTCGCCGTGGAGCAGGCCGAGTGCGGCACGACGCGTCTGAAGGAGGTATTCATGACGCGGCTGGCGCAGCCGTTCGGTCACGTAGGCGTACTCGGTCATGGTCGCCTCGAAGGCCGGCGAGCCGAGCTCCAGCTGCGCGGTGGACGTGAGCAGCAGGCCCTGCGCCTGCCGCTCGGGGTCGCCCGCGCGCTCGGCCAGGAGCGCGATCTCGCGCGCAATGCCGACCCGATCGGCGGCCGTGCCGGGTGTCCAGATGCTGTCGTGCTGGGCGAGCAGGCAGCTGGCCAGTGTGACCGGGTCGTCGAGGTCGCGGGCAAGCTGGACCGCCTGTTCGGCGAGCGGCCGGGCGCCTGGCCGGTCGCGCGCCACGGAGTGTGCTAGCTGCCGCGCGAGGGCGGCTGTCACCTGCGCCTCGATTAGCGTCCGCGTGCCGGCCGCCGCCTCTCGTGCCCGCTCCAGCGCAGCGACGAGGTCGCCGCGCGGCATGGCGAACCGGGCGCCGATCCGGTCCAGCCCTAGCGCGACTGCGCCCATCCGCTCGGGATCCTCGCTTGCAGCGGCCCGCTCCCATGCCGTGTCGAGCAGGGCGTGTGCCGTCCCGGCAGCGCCTGCCCGCAGCAGCGCCTCCGCCTCGGCGGTCAACAGGTCGACCACATCAGCATCGGACAGGGGCAATCCGGCGTCGGCGGCAGCCCGACGGGCCCGGGCGAGATGGCCGGCCGCGTCCGCGTACGCGAACCGTGCCTCGTCGGCGGCGGCAGCCCGCCGGGCCCAGGCGAGCGCCGGCTCCGTGCCGGTGACCGCGGCGGATGCGGCGAAATGGCGGGCCATCTCGGACGGAAACACCATGGCACCCCGGTCGTGACGGCGGACGAGCGCCTCGCCCACTCGCCGGTGCAGGTCCACCCGCTGGCTCCGGGCGAGGGACGCATAGATCGACTCCCGGTAGAGGTCATGGCCGAACCGCACCCCCTGGGCGGGTGCGCCGGCTGGGCCGGCGCCGGTCGGGTCGGTGTCGGCCGGGTCGGCGTCCGCCGCCGGAGTGAGCACCCCGCCAGCGACCGCCTCCTCCACCAGCTCGGCCACCCGCGCCGGCTCCTGCCCAATGGCGTCCGCGAGCACGTCCGGCTGCGCAGACGCCCCGGCTACTGCACACGCCTCGAGCAGCCGGGCGCAGTGGGCGCTCAGCCGCGCAAGCCGCCGGGCAACTATCTCGCGGATCGCCGCCGGGACGCCCGCGACGGCGCCACCTCCGGCCAGCAAGGAGGTCAGCTCCCGCGCGAAGAACGGGTGTCCCTGGCTCCGGGCGGCAACGACCGCGCCCCACCGTGCGGCGGTCGGCTTGCCGGCAAGCGCGGCCACAAGCTCGTTCACCTCGGACGGGCTCAACCCAGCCAGCGGCACCGGCTCGGCGATCTCGCTGAGTGCCGCCAGCGCTGCGCCCGCGTCGCCTCGTAGCTCGTCGGGCCGGTACGCTCCGACGACGACCGGTGGCCGGGGGTACGCCATCCCCACGAGGAACCGCATCAGGTCCACAGTGGACCGGTCGCTCCACTGCAGGTCGTCGAGCAGGACGGCGGTGGGCCGCCGGAATGCCGCCCTGGCGAGGAGCTGCCCGACGGCGTCGAACACCCGCAGCCGGCCCGTCTCGTCGTCGGCGCCACGCGTGTTGGCCGCTCCGGCAGGCACCCGCTCGGGCACCACGACCGCAAGTTCCGCGGTGACTGCGTCCTCATCGTTGTCCTGATCGAGCAGCGTCCGCACGATCTGAGTCCATGGCCACAGCGCCGGCGCCTGGTCGCCCTCCCAGCATGTGCCCCACACTGCTCGGACACCGCGCTCGGCTAACTCGGCCGCGTACCGCTGCAGCAGCGAGGTCTTGCCCATCCCCGCCTCGCCCGTCACCAACACGAGCGGGACGCGCGCGCTGCCGCCCCCGCCGCGGCGCGCGTTCAGGACACCGTCGCTGACGGTCAGGAGTTGGGTCAACGCGTCGGCCCGGCCGACGAAAGGCGGCACAGCCGCATTCTCGCGTAGCTGCCGCGGCTGCGGTACTTGCCAGGTGATTTCTGGCGGACGCGGCCTGCGTTCTGGCGCGTACCGAATAAAAGGACACGATCTGTCGGAGGGACGGTATGACCATCACGTTTGACCCGGAGACCTACAAGCGCACGACGCGCCAGCAGTGGCAGGATGCCGCCGAGGCGTGGCATCGATGGGGACCGACGATCGAGGACTGGCTGGGCGACGCGACCACGCGGATGCTCGACGCCGCTGGCGTCGGCACTGGCAGCCGCGTACTCGATGTCGCGGCTGGGGCTGGGGGCCAAAGCATCGCTGCGGCGCATCGCGTGGGGCCCGGCGGCCATGTGCTGGCCACCGATATCGCACCGGCGCTCCTGGAGTACGCGGCGAAGGCCGCGGCCGACGCCGGACTGGGCAATGTCGACACGCTGGAGGCTGACGGCGAGCGGCTGGACGTGCCCGAGGCGGCGTTCGACGCGGCCATCTCCCGCGTCGGCCTGATCTACTTCCCAAACCAGCAGGCCGCGCTCGGAAGCATTCGGCGCGCCCTGCGTCCCGGCGGCCGCTTGTCGGCCATCGTCTACTCCACAGCCGAGCGCAACCCGTTCTTCGCCGTCCCGGTCGGCATTATCCGGCGCCGCGCCCAGCTGCCGCCCCCCGCCGCGGGACAGCCGGGGCCGTTCAGCCTCGGCGGGCCGGGTGTCGCAGAGGAGACGCTGGCCCGCGCCGGCTTCCACGACATCGCCGTCGAGGCCGTACCCTCTCCGCTGCGCCTGCCCAGCGCTGCCGAATGCGTGCGGTTCGAGCGCGAGTCGTTTGGAGCGCTGCACCAGATGCTCGCCGGCCTGCCGCCGGAGGAACGCGAGGAGGCGTGGACCGAAATCGCCACGGCCCTTGCGGCGTACGAGGGTCCCGACGGGTTCGTCGGGCCCTGCGAGATGCTCGTTGTGACCGGGACCCGGTAGGTGGTCGGGACTCGGCCACGCCCAGCCGTCCGCACCGGGTGAGCAGTCGGGCTACAGCGCCTTCGTCGCGATCGACGATCTTGTGCGCGCGTACGACGCCACGGTGGCCGACATCGTGAACTAGTGGCGCGCCGGGCGTTCGACAAGCCCAGGCGCATCGACATCTGCCCATACACTCGGCCCTATGCGGCAGCCGGGAGCGCTTAGCCGAACCGTGCTGGCTCTCATCTGGCTGGTGCTGGGGCTGGCCATGGTTGCGGTGGCGGTTTGGCTCGGCTGGACACGTTGGCCGGCCATTCTGAATGGCCATCCGGCCATGTTGATTGCTGGGATCGCCTGTGGCTTGCTTGGCTTCATCGCCGTTGCCTGGTCAATCGGTTCCCTGACGATCGGAGACCGACAAGATCGTGAGGGCGACCCCGAACATCCGGCGCACAGAACGTCCACGCAGGTGCAGCAGCGTGCGCAGCGGCGGATCATTCTTGCCGTGCCGCTGTTGGTGCTTGCGTTTCTTCTGGTCGTCACCCTCGCCTACGCGCGTCCCTTTGTCGCGACACCGGCGGCAACCGCGGCGCTCCGGTCGGAGAAGGATGTCCGGATATCAGACCGACTCGTCTGGTACGAGCTGGTCCCGGTCAAGAAAGACGCCGCAGGTGACGACATCAAGCCGACGACCGGCCTACTGTTCGTGCCCGGTGCTCGTATTGACTCCCGTGCGTACGCCCATGTCCTTCGTCCGTTGGCGGAAGCCGGTTACCTGGTTGCGGTGCTGAAGGAGCCGTTCGGCTTCTCACTGCTCGATGCTGATCAGGGCAAGAAGGTTCTCGACGTTCATCCCGAGATCACCTATTGGGCTGCGGGTGGTCACTCGCTCGGCGGCACGACAGCTGCCTCACTCGCCGACCAGGACGAACGCGTCAAAGGCCTGGTGCTCTTCGCCTCCTACCCCGCGGACAGCCTGGTCCGTACCGATTTGAAGGCCGTCTCCATCTCCGGCGCCGCAGACGGATTCACCACACCGGCCGACATCGAGGCCTCCAAGGGGAGGCTTCCGCCAGACACGTCCTATGTCGTGATCAACGGGGCAGTGCACAGCTCATTCGGGGATTACGGCGAACAGTCGGGGGACGGGATAGCCACGGTCGATCGATCCGCTGCGCAGACCGAGATCACCACGGCGGCCCTGGCACTGCTTACCTCGCTCGCCCCTCCTCCGCCGCCACCTCCCAAGAAGAAGTAGTCCTGGTGACAGGGAACGGCGCATCCCGGCACGTCGAGTCTCCCTAGGATCTGGGTATGAGCGAGATCGGTCTGAAACTTGCCCAGGAGAAGCTGGCGGCTGCTGGGATTCATCCGCTGGCCATCGATGTCTTCACCCACTACTACCGCCAGCTGGAAGAGGGCGTGAGCGGGTTCATTACCGAGAACAGCATCGAGCCCCTTCTCGATCCCAGCATGCTGAGCGATACCGCAGTGAGCGAGGAGGATGCCGCTGCAGCTTTCGATAAGACCGTGATCATCAAGCTCAATGGGGGTCTTGGTACCTCGATGGGGATGGACAAGGCCAAGTCCCTGCTGCCGGTACGCGAAGGCAAGAGCTTCCTAGACATCATTGTTGATCAAGTACGACACGCGCGCGCCGCGTACGGGATTCACTTACCACTGCTGTTCATGAACAGCTTCCGCACTCACGAAGACACCCTGGCGGCGCTGGCGCCATACGGTGATCTTGCTGTCGCCGGACTTGATCTTGGCTTTCTGCAGAATCAGGAGCCCAAGCTCAGCGCCGACAACCTGACCCCGATCTCATGGCCGGCTGACCGGAGTCTGGAATGGTGTCCGCCTGGGCATGGTGATCTCTACACAGCACTCACCACGTCGGGGATGCTGGATCGTCTTCTGTCGTTGGGATATCGCTATGCCTCGGTGTCAAATTCTGACAACCTCGGTGCCGCACCGAATGCCACCATCGCGGGCTGGTTCGCAACCACCGGTGCACCGTACGCCGCGGAAATCTGCCGGCGCACCGCGGCCGATCGCAAGGGCGGCCATCTGGCGATTCGCAAGTCGGACCGCCGGCTGATCTTGCGCGACACGGCGCAGACGCCTAAGGAAGAAATGCACTATTTCACCGATGAGTTCCGGCATCCGTTCTTCCACACCAACAATCTGTGGTTCGATCTCGAGGCACTTGCACGCGCCCTGCGCGAACGGAAGTCAGTGCTTGGTCTGCCGTTGATCAGGAATGAGAAGACTGTCGACCCGGCAGATCCGTCCTCGCCGAAGGTGATCCAGATCGAGACCGCGATGGGCGCCGCCATCGAGGTTTTCGAGGGAGCGACCGCCATCGGAGTCGGTCGCGACAGGTTCCTGCCGGTCAAAACCACTAATGACCTGCTGGTGTTGCGCTCAGATGCCTATGACCTGGAGGCCGACGGGCAGCTGACCAAGGTTGCCGATCCCACGCCTGTCGTCGATCTTGACGAAAGGTACTACAAGATCATTACTGATTTTGATCACCGATTTCCGGCTGGTGCGCCCTCGCTCAAGGAGGCGCGGTACCTCGGGGTGAACGGAGATTGGACTGTCGAGGCAGGCGTTCGTGTAATCGGCGAGGTAACCCTCGAGGATCGCGAAGCACCACAGATCATCGCAGCGGGTTCGACGCTCTCCGACCAAACCGACGCAGCGACTGTGCAGAGACCTTAGGAGCCATGGCGGACGACGGTGCAGAGCGGGCGTGGCATCAGGCCCTTGCCTACGCAGTCTGCGGGCGCCGGCTGGAACAGCTGGGACGCCAGCGCAGTCCGGACATCGCAGCACTGGGTACGGCGCTGCGTGATCTTGCCGAGGAGGGGCTGTTGATCCTCCCGAGTTCGATTGATCAGGCCGTGCATTCCGTGCCGAAGGACCTCATGCAGGGGCTGGGCGCTGCCCAATTCCACGCCGCGCTCTCGGCAATACGTAGCGAGCTTGGCGTGGTCGTATCACTGAGGTCCGCGGTGGCGCCGAGCCGACCGCTCACGCCAGCCGAGCGCAGGCTCAACGAGGACGCGCCACCACATCACCTCGGCTAGTGGGCGAGTTAGCACTAACGCCAGATGATGCTGAGCGTGGCAGAGGCTGCGGCGTGCGCCAGGACCGCCGCAGTCTGGGCATCCACATCGATGAGTACCAGCGCACCGTCTGGACCTGGGCCCACCCCCTCATCCGGCAGTTCCGTGACCGTTACGACTCGTGCCCCGGCGGCGATGACGGCCGCCTGCTCCGCCTGCGCCTCGGCGGCGATGACGTCCACCACATCGCCCGGCCGGAGCAAGGTCGCAAGTGCAGAGTCGGCCAGCCTCAGTGGTGCGATCACGTGACCCGGCGAAACGCTGGTACGCGCCGCAGTCGCGATCAGCGGAGTCATCATCTGGTTCTCGGCGACTGGCGCCGCCAGCGTCTTGCCGACGAGCGCGAGCGGGTCGGTGAGCACTCCGTCGGGCACATCGGAGGCGGCAACTCGGTCGAGCACCAGATCTGAGGCGGAGACGACTGTTCCACCCGGCAGCTGCGATCTTGCCTTCACCACGGTGATCATGGCCGGACCTTCCGGCGCAGCGGCGGAGACTCCTGTCAGCACGGCAGCAACTGCGGCCAGCACCGCGAGCTTTCTTCGGTGCCACGATGCGGCACGGGCAAGTGCGCGCAGCGGCCGGCGCCGAATCGGCCCTACCGATGGCATGGGCAGAGCTGGCGAAGGGAAAGTGCTGACTTTTGAATGGTCATGCCTGGACGTTAAGGACGCGCATCCAGATCATGCGCGTCGTCCACAGGGCTAGCTGGCAACGGGTTTCTGCATTGTGGATGACGTCCCGCTCGATGCCGGCTCCTTGCCGTTGCCCCTGGACGCTGCGGAGGCTCCCGCCGATTCCTTGTCGGCTGACTTGGTCTCGGCTGGCTTGGTCTCGGATTTCTTGTCCGATGAGCCCGAGTCGCCATCAGTATGGCTCTTCGACCCGCTGCGGCTGTCCGTGCGGTAGAAGCCAGAGCCTTTGAAGACCACACCGACCGGATTGAAAACCTTGCGCAACTGGCCACCACACGTCGGGCAGGTCGTCAGGGCTGGGTCGCTGAACTTCTGCACGGCCTCAAGGTCTTCGCCGCACTCGGTGCAGCGGTACTGGTAGGTGGGCATCGGGTGTCTTTCTCTCCTGAGAGGCGGCGGCCCGGCCGCGGAAGGCTGTCGAGCTGCAACTAGCACTCAAGCATACCGACTGCTAACCGTTGTCGTCTGCCATGGACCGACTCCCCTGACGGTTCCGAGGATTCTCCGCACAAGTCCACGAATGAGGGCGATTCGGGCTGAACCCCTACTTGTGCAACCGGGTGCGGAGAAACGAGAACTTGGCGGGCTGTGTTCGCCAAAGTTGCCACAGGTACGCACATTAGAGTTTGACGGTGCGTCGCATCAGTCGCTGGCCGATCTTCACCGCGGTGGTGCTCGTCCTCGTACTCGGTGTCCTGACCAGCGCTGCGATCGCGACCGTGCGGAAGTCGTTTCCCGAGACATCCGGACGGCTGATGGTGCCAGGGCTCAAAGGTCAGGTCGAGGTTCTGCGCGATTCCTACGGAGTGCCGCATATCTATGCCGACAATCCTGAAGATCTGTTCGAGGCGCAGGGGTACGTGCACGCCCAGGATCGCTTCTTCGAGATGGACTTCCGCCGTCATCTCGCCGCCGGGCGGCTGTCGGAACTCTTCGGGCCGTCGCAAGTCGAGACTGATGCGTATGTCCGCACGCTCGGCTGGCGGCGGGTGGCCCAGCGGGAGCTGGCGTTACTCGCACCTTCGACTCGTCGGTACCTTGATGCGTACGCCGCTGGCGTGAACGCCTACCTCGCAGGCCGAACAGCCGCCGATCTCTCGCTGGAGTATTCCCTGCTCAGACGGCAGGGCCTGCGCTACACGCCACCGCAGTGGACGGCCGTCGATTCTGTGGCCTGGCTCAAGGTCATGGCCTGGGATCTCGGGTCGAACCGCATTCAGGAGGGCGAACGCGCAATCATCAGCGGCAAGCTCGGTGCCGGGCGTGCGGCAAGTCTTTTCCCGAGATACCCGCTAGAGGACGACTTCGCACCCATTGTCAGGCGGGGAGATGTTGTGGGTAAGTCGTTCGATCCCACCGCTAGCCGGTCATCGGCGCGCCCGCTTCCGGGTGAACTGAGCGATGATCAGCTACGCAGGGCGACGGACGCCCTAAAGGCCGCAGCAAAAGTCAACCGGGCGATTCCGGGTGTGCTCGGCTCGGCTTCACTGGAAGCCGACACCGGTTCCAACTCCTGGGCCGTGGCCGGTTCCCTCACTGAGAGCGGCAGGGCGATCTTGTCCAACGACCCGCACCTGGCCACCTCTATCCCGTCGCCTTTGGTCCAGGTCGGTCTGCACTGCCGCACGCTCTCCGAGGCCTGCCCATTCGACGTCTCCGGATTTGGCATGGCCTCCATGCCTGGCGTCATCGTCGGCAAGAACACCAAGATCGCGTGGGGCCTGACTACCAGCTATCTCGACGCCCAGGACCTGTACCTGGAGGACGTGCGTGGCGACACGGTCCGCGAAGGTGACACGTACGTCCCCCTTCACGTGATCACCGAGGAAATCCATGTCCGCGGCGAAGACCACCCGCGGATCATTCGCATCCGCGCCTCCCGCCACGGACCGCTCCTTTCCGACGTAGACCAACGTCTGCAACAGGTCTCGGCCAGCACGCCCATTCCGAGCAGTGCCCAGTACGCGGTCGCACTGAGTTGGACCGCGCTTCAACCGGGCCGCACCATGGATGCCGTGCTGGCCATCGACCAGGCTCAGAACTTCGCAGATATTCGCGGGGCAGCGGCATTGTTGAGCGCGCCCTCACAGAACCTGATCTACGCCGACACCGACGGCAACATCGGTTACCAGCTGGCCGGCACGGCTCCCCTTCGCCGTAAGGGGAACGGGACGAAGCCATTACCGGGTTGGGACCCGAACTACGACTGGAACGGCACCATCCCGTTCGCCAAGCTGCCCTACGTCTACAACCCACCCAGCGGCTTTCTCGTTGCTGCCAATCAGCAGGTGATCGGATCTCACTACCCTTATCCGCTGGGCTCGACCTTCTCGTATGGCTGGCGCAGCCAGGAGATCATCAACAGGTTGCGCGAGGAGCCGCCACTGACCCTGGACACCGCCGAACAGATCTTCTACGACGACACAATTCGCTTTGCGACGGATCTGGCGCCGCTCCTGCTC
>DASUYM010000061.1:0-7131 GCA_036377435.1 Propionibacteriaceae bacterium | reverse complement strand
TGGTGGTTGAGGTGGGCGCCGAGGTCCGTCACTGTCAGGTCGGTGACCGGGTGACTGTCCCATTCGTCTGCGGTTGCGGTCGGTGTGAGTGGTGCCGGGCCGGGGAGGCCCAAGTCTGTCCCGATCAGCAGCAGCCAGGCTTCACCCACTGGGGGTCGTTCGCTGAGTACGTCGCCCTGCACGCAGCCGATGACAACCTGGTAGCCATTCCTGAGCAGATCGACTTCCCCACCGCAGCCAGTCTTGGGTGCCGGTTCGCCACCGCCTACCGCGCCCTGGTCGGCCGCGCCCGAGTCAGCGAGGGAGAGTGGGTGACCGTGGTCGGTGCCGGCGGCGTCGGGCTCAGCACGGTGATGATTGCCCGCGCGCTTGGTGGGCGGGTCGTTGTGGCGGACCGGAACCCGGCGGCCCTTGCTGCTGCCTCCGCCCTGGGCGCGGAACACGCGCTGCGTGCCGACGGCACCGACATCCCGGCCGCTGTTGCCGAGCTCACCGGCGGCGGCAGCCACGTCGCTGTCGATGCGGTGGGCAGTGAGCAGACCTGTGCCGATGCGATCCTCAGCCTTCGCCGTCGGGGTCGCCACATCCAGGTTGGCCTGCTGCCGCCGGTCGGCGGTCACCCGCGGGTGCCGATGGCGCGGGTGATCGGCTGGGAACTCGACGTGCTGGGCAGTCACGGGATGGCCGCGGTCGACTATCCAGGCATGATGGCGCTCATCGAGCAGGGCTCGCTGCAGCCCCAGCGGTTGATCGAACGCACAATCGGTCTCGACGAGGCGGCGGCGATGCTGCCCGGATTCGACCGGGCAACTGTCGCCGGCATCACGATCGTCAACCCCGCTCGCTGACGGTTCGTGTGGGGCGCGTTGACCAGATTGGCTCTCGCCGCTCCAACTCGTGGTGCCATGCCGCGGTCAGGATGCGCAGCAGGACGTCGCGGGCTGGCGCGGATTGACCGCGAGCCCCGGCTAGAAGAGACACAGCAGGGGCCCTGCCTGGACGCGGCCTACCAGTACCAGCCCTGATCGGCGACCGTTGCGCCCCAAGGGCTGCCGATACCCACGAGGTGAGAACGCGAAAGACCCAGCGGTTGACGCCTTGCCCACCGCGCGTGGTCGCCGTCCCAGGGGGTGCCTAAACTCTGGTGTCGGCGCCATGGGCCGGGGACCGTCGCCAGTCAACGAGCCGGAGCCGGACTCGGCTGACTAAACACTGCCCGGCACCGGCCAAAGCTGGTCACCGCCTTCGACGTGGTCGATGCACTTGTCGAGACTCGGCGTGGCACGAGCCGTCCGGCAGTCCATACGGGCAGCGGCTGGGCCGCCGCCACGCCCTGGGCCCTCACCGCACCGATGCTTCCGACCGGCGGCTTGAAACATCGGTGCCTCTCACCCACGGGTGGAGAACTGATTGACCGCCTCGACATTGTTGCCATCCAGATCCCGCAGGAACACGCCGTAGTAGCCAGCGTGGTACTCCGGCCAAAGTCGGGGTGCATGCAGCAGCTCCGCTCCGGCGTCCAGCGCCGCGTTATATACCGCGTCGACCGCGTCGTCCGATGGCGCGGTCAAGGCAAGATGAACCGGTCGAACACCTGGGTCAACCAGAGGACCAAACCAGAGTTGAGGAACGCCATCGGCCGCGCAGAGGCCGATCATGAGGCCCTCGGGACGCTCGTACCGCCTGAACTCACGAACGCCAAGAGCGGCGAAGACACGCGCATAGAATCCGGCCGCAGCCACCGGGTCGCGGACTTGCAGAGCGAGATGGTCAATCACAGAAGGTAAATGTTACGGCGCCTCTCATCGAGATATCGCCTGACAGCAGCTTGAGTTGCTCCCGGCGTTGCTCATCCGATGTGTGATCAGATTGTCCTGCGCAACAGAGACGGCAGCTAGCTGCCAGTGATAGAGATGGACCAGGGCCGAGCCATGCCTGGACTGTTGGCTCGGCCGGCGACCCACGGACATGGGGAGGCGCCGAGTCCCTGGCGGCACAACGAATCTGCCGGCCTTGTAAGCGACCACGCGACAGTCCATCTTCGCTGCAATTGCCACGTCAACGAGGTCACGAGCAGGTTGCGGCTGGCCCAGGTGAAGGCCGCCGCGATGGCCAGTTAACCCGCCCGCGGCAGCACCATGAAGATCAGTACAGATTCGCCGTTGACCGGAAGATCACCGCGCCGACGGCCGTGGCCAACAGGCCGGAATTGTTGAAGGTGACCATAGTCCACGATTGCGCCGTCTACGACCTCGACCCAGGCTGCAGCTCGTCGGCGAATCGGAACCGGTCGGCCTCTCGCATGGCGTCCAGGTCTTACAGAATCGGTGGTGGCGGCGAATCGTAATGAGCCAGTCCAATATCGAACGCGACCCGGCAAGTCCTTCGACTGCTTCAAGATCCATGAAATCGAAGTTACGGATTCGATTCTCCTGCTTGGCCCTCCTGGCATTGCAGTTGGGCCCCGGCGTCCGGGGAGTTTTAAATCTAGTTGACCCCAGATTCCGGAGAGGGCCCTTGATCTTCAGGCTGCGGCGGCCCTCACTCATCTCCTCGCTCGGAGAACCCGATAAGCGTCTGCCTGCCACTCAACCGTTGGAGTCCGTCGTAGGCGGCGTACTTGTACGTCTCGCAGAACGTGGGGACGTTGAACGTGCGGTGGATAAATGTGTCGATTCGCTCATTGCAACTAAGGGCAGCTTGGCCGACGTGAATCAGCTCTCCCGCAATCTCGCCCACGATGTGAACCCCGAGCAGACGACGGTCATCTCGTCGGAAGACCAACTTGATCAGACCCTCCGTCGACCCCATGATCTGGGCCCGTGGGCTGTACTCAAAAAACCCTCGTCCCACCTCAGTCGCAATGCCTTGTTGGCTGGCCGCCGCCGCGGTCATACCGACCATCGCTGCCTCGGGAATGGAGTAGACACCGTACGGGGGAAGGGGATCCACGGTCTCCTTAAACGGGATGCCGAAGGCATAACAAGCCGCCACACGACCCTGTTCCATTGAAACCGACGCTAACGCCGGCGGGCCGATGACATCGCCAGCCGCGTAGATGCCGTCGGCTGTGGTTCGGTACCTATCGTCCACGACGATCAGCCCGCGGTCATCCGTCTGCACGCCCGCTGCCTCAAGTCCGAGGTCTTCGGTGTTGCCCGCCCGGCCCGCCGCGAACAACAGTGTGTCCGGCTCAAGGCGCTCTCCCCCAGCCAGCGCAACCTGCAGTCTCCCGCGAAGCCGCTCTAGGGTAGCCACCCCCGATCGCAGCACGACGCGCATCCCCATTCCGGCGAAGGCCCGGGCCAGCACATCGGAGATCTCCGCATCCATGAACGGCACCAGTCGATCGGCCACGTCGAGCAGGGTCACATCGGCACCGAGCGCGGTGAACACTGAGGCGTACTCACATCCCACTGGACCGCCGCCAATGACAACTATTGACCGGGGGATCGCCCTCAGGCCGATGATGCTCTCTGAATCGTGAACATCCGGGTCGTCAAACGGGATCTCCGGCGGATGGAGCGGTCTCGATCCGGTCGCAAGTAGGACTATGTCCGCGCGCAAGGTGACCTGCGACCCATCATCAGCGCGCACCAACACGGCCGGACCAGGCAACAGCTTGGCTTGCCCTCGGAACTGGCGCACCCCGTGTCGGTCCAGGTTTAGCCGTACCGACTCAGTTCTCGTGGCGATAACGTCAGTTGTCCGTGCCATGAGCCGCTCAAGAGCGAGCGCGGGATTGAGCTGGAGACTCAGCCCGTAAATGTCCCGGCGTCGAAATCCAGTGATGTACAGGGCAGTCTCACGCAGTGTCTTCGATGGGACCCCGGCGGTTCGAACCGCCGACCCGCCGGGGCCTTCGGCCCTATCGACCATTGCGACACGCTTGCCCCAGTAGGCCGCTTGGGCTGCCCCTTTTTCGCCGGCTGGCCCAGCGCCGATCACAACCATGTCGAACGCGTCCATTTGCCGCCTCCCGGTCCGAGTAATCAGCCTATCGACGGTGTGCTCGCTGCCGCTGTTACGACCGGCTGCCGCTCAGCCGTTACGCTGGCGCCCTAAGACGCAAGGCTGACGAGCAAACGCCGTGTTCGCGGATATTTGAGCTATCCGCAGCGTCTTCATCACGTTACGGCAGAATGCGAGCGATAACGGCAGCCGATAAAGGCCGAGCTACCCAGCTCGAGCGACCGGTATGTAGGTTGTCATCGCTCCTTTGCTCTTGACCTGAATCAGCCCTCCGGGAACGATCTGCCGGAACAGACAGCTTCGCGACACCGCCAGATCCGTTTCGGCCACAACACCCGAACCGGCCGACCGAAACACGGCGCATCGACCAACACCCACCGTGCGCCGGCCCCCGGCGGCTCCTCACCGTCGCCACCGTCGAGCATTGGGCCGGATTTCTGTATCCCCGGCCGGTCCGTTTGATCTGTTTGATGCCGGTGTTCGCGGCCTCGGTGCGGCCATTGGTAACCCGGTGGGTGATCAGCACCTCGACCGCCGGCCACCAGGCCTCGATGGTGGCCCAGAGGCGCCAGGTCTGCTCCATGTTCAGCGGCCACCACGTAACAACCCATGATCATCTTCTCGGTGCCTACCAAGCCCTATCCTGCTCACCAGCGCCGCCCGACGCGCGGCGTGAACCCATTGACGAGGCAGGGCACCACGGTCAACTGCGAATAGACCCATTAGGGGAAAGAGCCGTCGGCGAACACACGGGGACCTGCCTTGCGGGCGAGAAGGGATGAATTCTGTATACGCCCTTTGCCACGCAGCTGAGAAGTGTCAGTCGATCATTTTGGTAATGCCCAGACGTACAAGGGTATTCTGTCAATCGGGTTTGGGTGTTTCGCCGTCCTCTAGGCGGTGACCGTGTGACAGCTGATCCAATGCAGTCATATCGATTGCGGAACTCGGGGCGACTGCGACACGTACGGGAGTCACCGCGGTCAGCGTGGAAGTGCGTTTTCCACCTTCGAGTATTGCTCGCTCCCCAACAATTGCTCCAGGCCCCAATTCAGCCAAGTCGTTGCCGTCAACCGATACCGACAGGACACCGTCCAGCAGTAGATAGAGTTCCGTGGCGCGCTCGCCTTGCCGGGTGAGAACCTCGCCCTGGCTCAGGCGACGAATCTCGGGGCGGGTGTGGGCATGCATGATGGTGGTTGCCATAAGCCGCTCCAGCCCCGTCTCAGCGGCGGTCACGACGGCCGGTGAATCATGACCTCCCCAGGGAGTCGTGGCCCAGGATTCCTGTGCTGTCCAGGCTGCCCAGTCGGTGAGGGCGTCTTTATGACTTAAGCGCCCATCGGAGTCGTACACCCAGTGTCTCGGAAAGGAGCTAGCACCTTCCAGACGACTTAGCGTCGTTCCGTCAGATCTCACAGTGAGCGCTAACGTTGTCCAGACGAGCGGTGCCTGCATCCGGACAAACGGTGCATGTGACGTCCGACGGGGCAGAGGGAAGGCTGTCCGCCCCCCACAAGTCTGACGGTAATTCACCGCGCCGGAGGAGACCTCAGGCTCAGGGACCAAGTCGGGCATGGGCACTGCGGCGAAGGTTACACCGAGTGGACCGAGGCGGACGGTGGTCGACCCCATGACAATGCCCCCCTGGTGGCCGTGCGCCAGAAGTTCCTCACCATCGAACTCGGCCCAAACCTCAAGCCGATTTGCGAAACGGAAGGCATCCGAGTCCCGCATCACCTCAAGGGAATCCAGCACGTCCGGAGGCGGTGAGTCGTAGTGACTCACGCCAGACGCGAACCCCAGTTTCATGAGCCCCGTCACTGCTTCGGAGGGAATCCAGGACACCGATGTGACGCTGCTATGCACCCGCATGCAACCTCCGCCTGAGCACGGAGCGGTCGCTCACCGCTCATCGCTAATCGTGACTCAGCAGTCTACCGAAAGCACCATCCTTGCGATGCATGACGCGGGAGCGCCAAGGCGATACGGAGACAATAAGCATCGAACTTCTGGCTCACGTCAACCGCAGCGGCAGCGGCGCGCGGCGGCCATGGACTTCGTGCCCTACATGGCGCGGTCTCAGTTTTGGTCTCAGTTATCCAAGTTTGTCAACGTCTGTGAGCGTCCGATCGCTCGCTCCGCAAGCGTAACGGAGACTGACGGATCAACCTGAACCGTGATTTGCGGATTTGGAAAGCGGGTTGAGTTAACGCCCTCGCGGGTTCGAATCCCGTATCCTCCGCCCCTCGTCAGCAAGCGCCGCCCGGACCTCGCAGGTCCACGCGGCGATTCTGCGCGGCCGAGCCCGAGATCGCCCCAAGGACGAATACATCCGGGTGGGTAGCCTCCCCGCACTCGTCGTGATCGACGTGTCCCACGAGAACGTCAAAGCGCCAGCTGGAGGCGCCGAAGGTAGCTCGACGGGTCGAGGCGATCGACCAGTATCCCCGGGGGGTCTTGCCTCCACAAACCTCGGTCGACCTCAGAACGCGAACTCCACGGGATGATTGCCTGGTGCGCCATTGGGTGCGCTTCCAGAGGGCGTACCGGCGCCACTGAAAGACGGCAGAGTCGATGGGTCTCGCCATTTGATGGCGGGTTTCACTGAGTCGCAAGTCAGAACCGGTCGAGCAACTCCTGCTGCGCCTGGGTGATCAGCTGCACGCTGGCGATGGCGCTGAGCCCGATCAGCGTCAGCTGCTGCTCAGTTAATGGCAGAGAGTCCAGAAGGTGGTCCAGATCGTCACCATGGTGGGGGTCCAGGTCGGCATGCAGCAGTAGCGTGCGGAATGCCTCCGGTCCGTATCCAGTGGCTGCCTGCATCTGGCCGATGTCCTGCCGTTTCGGCGGGTAACCCTCAAGCAGAGCGATGTACCCGAGCAGACCCACGGGATGGACATGTTGCATCCAGTAGTACTGGGACCCGACGAGGGCAGCGATTGTGGGCGACGGAACGCGGCGCAGCACCTGGTCGCGGGGAATACCGATGGAATCCAGATCGGCCAAGAGCCAGTCGTCGTGGCCGCGCTCCTCGGGGATGTGGTGCTTGAGGTAATCGGCCAGCAGCACAGCGACCTGGTCATCCGGGAGCGTCCGGGCTGTCGTGAGCGCAGTCTCCATGAGGGGCACGCTCGCCCGGATGATGCCGTGCCACAT
>DASUYM010000060.1:0-17309 GCA_036377435.1 Propionibacteriaceae bacterium | reverse complement strand
CCCTGGTGCTATGAGTTCTACAACCACCGCAGACGGCATAGCAGCGCCCAAATGCTGAGCCCTATCGCCTACGAGAACCTGACCGCCGACCAACCGGCCGCGGCCTAAGAGAAGTCCTCCACGATTCGGGGGGAAGCCCAGTCTGAAGCCGCTCGTCTTGACGGGTGTGATGGGAAACGGAGGTCTGGGTGCAGCTTCAAGCCACTCGTCTTGACGGATGCGTTGGAAAACGGACGCTTGACGCACTTCCTGGTGCTTAGCTGGGCAGGTGCCGGGCCTGGAAGAGTTCCGCGAGGGTCAGATCCGAGTACCGACCGAACTCGCTGAGCTGCATGAGAAGTACTCGGGCGAGGCTGGGCGGGACTGGATCGCTGGGTTGCCGGCTCTGGCTGCCTCCTACCTGGATCGATGGCAATTGGCGATAGACGGCCTGGTTGCATCTGGCGCTGTGGCTTTGATCATCCCGGTTACCTGCCGCGATGGGTCGAAAGCAGTGCTCAAACTGCAGCCGGTTGACGACGAGACTGGCGGTGAGCCTGCGGCGCTGCAGGCATGGGCGGGTCGCGGAGCGGTGCGACTGCTGGAACACGACCCCAGTTCTGGGGCGATGCTGCTGGAGCGACTCGATGCCTCGCGAGACCTGAACACGGTGGAGGATGACCTGGCAGCCGCCAAGATCATCGCGGAGTTGTTGGTGCAACTGAACTCTGTGCCCGCGCCAGCGGGGCTGCGTGACCTGAGTGATGTCGCGGCTGCCACCTTGGCCGGGACTCCAGAGGCGATTCGGCTGGTCGAGGACTCCGATGAGCGTCGACTCTTGATCAGCTGCGCAGCCCGGTTCGAGGAGTTGATCACAGACCGGATCGATGATCGCTTGTTGCATTGGGATCTGCACTACTTCAACACGCTTTCGACGCTGGACGGCGTTGGAGAATGGAAAGCGATCGATCCGAAGCCACTTGCTGGCGATTCCGGGTTCGAGCTACTCCCGGCCTTGTGGAACCGTTGGGACGATCTCGTCCGGACCGGTGACCTCGCAGGGGCGTTGTTGCGCCGTTTCGACCTCATGACCGAGGTCCTCGAACTGGACCGATCACGCGCGGCGTCATGGACCTTGGGACGGGTCCTGCAGGTAGCCGTCTGGGATCTTGTGCGGTTCAACGAGGGCCACATCTACCGCTCGCATCGCACCATTGCCGAGGTGCTCATCGACGCGCGCGCCTGACCAGCTGCGAGCGTCGGGAATCGCGCGCCCGCCGCACGGAGCCAGGCCGGCTAACGAGCGCCAGCCTCATAGAGCGGAGCGAGCAATCTATTCGGAGCGGATTCAAAAAGCGCGCGATGCGCGAGCAGCTCTGAAAAACTGGTGGAGTGCAGCGGGCCAAGCGACCGAAGTTTGCAGTCTGGGAGATCGGGGCGGTAGTAGCCGCACTTGCCATTCTGCTGTTGATCATGATCAACCGTTACGGGCCGCACCGCGACGAACTCTACTTCGTCTCCGCTGGCCAGCGGCTGGCGTGGGGTTATCCGGATCAGCCCTTGTTTACCCCGCTGCTTGCCCGGCTTGCTACCGAGCTGGCGCCGCA
Source organism: Propionibacteriaceae bacterium (assembly GCA_036377435.1). Taxonomy (GTDB): domain Bacteria; phylum Actinomycetota; class Actinomycetes; order Propionibacteriales; family Propionibacteriaceae; genus Microlunatus. The sequence goes on along the minus strand of DASUYM010000060.1, from coordinate 15,723 downwards.
CAACCTCCTGGCACTCCGGCTGCCCAGCCTCATCGCGGCGGCTCTGCTTGTTGTCTGCGCGGTCGCGTTTGCGCGCCTGCTGGGCGGCGGCAGGGCCGCCCAGCTGCTAACCGCCAGCACCGTGGCAGCGTCGGTGATCACCGTGACGCTCGGTCATCGCCTCAGCACCGCCACGTTCGACACCCTCGCCTGGAGCGCTGTGCTGCTGGTGGTCGGACATGCTCTTCATGACGACCGGCCCAGGCTATGGCTCCTTGCTGGTTTGCTGGCCGGGTTGGGCTTGAATAACAAGACGGCTGTAGCTGTCCTGCTCTTCGCCGTATTCATCGGCGTGCTGTTCGTGCGGGGTTGCCGTGCTCAACTGCGTACGGCCTACCCCTGGCTCGGCGGTCTGATCGCGATACTGCTGTGGCTCCCCAACCTCGTCTGGCAGGCAAAGAACGACTGGCCCGTGCTGGCGCTGGGTGCCGATATCGCCGAGGAGTACGGCGGTGTCGGGGGGCGGTTGGGGCTGCTGGCGCAGGCGTTGGCGATGTTCTCACCGGTGATTGCCGTCGTCTGGGTCTACGGGCTGGTTCAGCTGTTTCGCGAGCCCGCCTGGGCGAAGTTGCGCCCGATTGGCGTGGCCTTCTTGGTGGCGACTGCTGTTTTCCTCATGGCCGAGGGAAAGGGCTATTACCTGGCGGGTGCGATCGTTCCACTGGTCGCGGCCGGCTGTACGGCACTCGCCGCACGCTGGTCTGCTCGCCGACTCATCATCGCTGGTGTCGTGCTGGCCGTGTCGGCAGGCGTCGCATGGCCGGCCTTCGTTCCGGTGCTGCCGGTACGCACGTACGCGTCCTCGTTCTATCCCGCCCTCGACTCCGACCAGTTGGAAACGATCGGTTGGCCCGATTTTGTCGGCTCGGTCCGTGCCACAGTGGACTCACTGCCGGCCGAACAGCAGGCCTCCGCGGTTGTTTTCACACGTAACTACGGAGAGGCAGGCGCCCTGGAGTGGTACGGCCTCGAACGCCCGGTGTTCAGCGGTCACAATGCCTTCGGAGATTGGGGGCCGCCAGCTGAGAGCGCACGCCCGGTGATCGTTATAGGTCTCACAGACCCGGCCACGAGCTTTACCGATTGCCGCGTCGCAGCGATGATCAACAACGCTGCGGATGCTGACAATGAAGAGCGCGGGCTACCCATTTGGGTCTGCTCTGCACCGCAAGGTGGCTGGGCCGAGCAGTGGCCGCGCCTCGTCCATCTCGACGCGTGACGCACGCTACAGCGGAGCGCAAAGTGATACCGATAGCCTTTCGGCATGGCGACCGTGAGGCTGCCCGGCGGGCCAACGCTGAACTACCGGGAGTGGGGCCGGCCAGACGGTGCAGTGGTGCTGCTGCTGCACGGTCTGACCTCATCTAGCCAGAGTTGGCGGAACGTCGCACCCGTGCTGGGAAAGCACTTCCGAGTGATCGCCCTAGACGCCCGCGGGCACGGTGGCAGCGAGTGGACACATGACTACTCCTTCGAGCTGATGCGTGACGACGTTGCGCGGTTCATGGAGCAGGTCGGTATTCTGGCGGCGATCGTGACTGGGCATTCGATGGGGGCCGTCACGGCGTATGATCTGGCGGCCACTCGACCTGATCTCATCCGGCTCCTCGTCCTCGAGGAGATGCCGCCACCAGATCCGGCATCGCCGCCGAAACCGATGCCACGGGGACCGGATCCGGGCGCCGCCTACGACTGGAGGGCGGTCATCGCCGTGCATCGGTGGCGGAATGCCCCGCCGCCCGGTTGGTGGGAACGCGCGGCCCAGATCCAAGCGAGGACTCTCGTACTGGGGGCGGCTAACAGCGACATTCCGCAGGGCCGTATGGAAGAGCTGAGCCGGCGCATCCCCCATGCAACCTTCGCCTCGATGAACTGCAACCATGGCGGCCACGAGGAGCGGCCCAGTGAATTCCTGATCCCAGTTGAACCATTCATTTCGAGGTTCGCGAAGTAGCAGCTCCGTTACACCGACTTGTCCGCATCTGAGTCAGCTATAGCCCGCTGAGACGCTGACAAGTCGGCGTGGGCGCCTTCCCACCTATCCTTGGTGCCATGTCGGTCACCACTTCGGCACCGCGGCGCGCTCCGCGGGATGGACTGGCGCGTGCACTGCGGCGGAACGGCATTCCTCGGGATCCCGACCTCAACGAGCCACTGCCGAAGCGACTCCTGAAGAACAAGCTCTTCTGGCTCAGCGTTGTGATGATCTTGGTGTACGTCATCATGCTGGTGCTGCTCTACCGCCAGGTCGTGCCTGATCGCGAAGTCCCCGGCGGCACACTGCCCGGGCTGGGCACCGAGGCAATTCCCATCGCGGTGAAGTACGCCGCGATCACTGCGATCCCCCTGTCCTTGATCTTCCTATGGGCGGACCGCTTCCGGCCGCAGCGGTTCTGGGTCTGGTTGATGACATTCGGTTGGGGTGCGTGCGTCGCAACATTCATTTCCGCGCAGGTCAACACGTGGGCCGCCGGGCATCTCAGCATTATTGGCGACGGCGATCCTGCGACCGCCGCCCGGGCTGCGATCTACGTCGCTCCGTTCGTGGAAGAGGCGTCCAAAGCGACGGTGCTCTTCTGGCTGGCGATCTTGATGCGCTACCAGTGGGTCAGCCGGCTCAGTGGCATCGTGCTGGCCGGCCTCTCCGGCGCGGCCTTTGCCTTCACCGAGAACATCCTCTACTACGGCCGGGTCTACAGGTACGCCGCGCGCACCTTCGGCCAGGTGCCTCCGCTGGAGGCACTGCAACAGCTATTCGTGATGCGCGGAGTGATCACCTGCTTCGGCCACCCACTCTTCACCGCAATGACAGGAGTCGGTCTGGCAATCGCGCTGCGCTCCAAGAGCAAGATTGTCCGGGTGGTCGCACCGCTCGCTGGCTACAGCATCGCGGTGTTCCTCCACATGGCGTTCAACACGACCGCAACCCTGGTCCAGGGCAGCAGCCTGCTCTTCATCTATCTTGGCGTGGCGCTGCCGCTCGTCATCGGCATGATCATCTTTGTAGTCCGCCAACTGTTCCGGGAGGGGCGGCTGATCCGCGAACGCCTCATTGACTACGTGCGCGTGGGTTGGCTCCCTGAAACTGATCCCAGGGCATTGTCCAGGCTGCGTACGCGGCTGCGAGCCCTCTGGCACGCCGTGTTCGCCGGTCCCGAAACATTTCTTGCGACGATTCGGATGCAGCGGGCGATCACCGAGCTCGCCTACCTGCGGGATGGCCTTACCCGCGGCATCATCGACGAGACCGGTCGCATTCGCGAGAAGCATCTGCTGGCCAAGATCAGGTCGATCCGCGGAAGGGCCATCATCGAGCCGGAGGGACGAGCAGCCTATCCGTCTCTGCGGCGCCGGCGCGCGGGCGCTCTCACGGCGTACCCACCGCCCAGCTATCCCGGCCCGGCAGGTCTGGGCGGCAACTATCCAGCACCGAGCGCGTTCCCTGCGCCCACCGGCCTTCCGCAGGGCGCGCCGGCTGCGGCTTCGGTGCCTTTGGGACAGGCTGCCACCCACTACTCTGAGGTCGATCCCAGCTGGAAACCGCCCGGAGAGTAGGGAGTCGCGGATGGCCGGCAGGCACCTGACGCCGCTGGAGTCTGCGCTCGCTGAGCTGCGTGCAGCGGTGGCTCAGATGAGCCTTCCGCTGCCGCTGCCCGGAGCCGAGGAGCAGCGCAAGGTCGCCGATGAGATCATTCGGCAACTCGACGACTACGTCATGCCGCGGCTGGCGACCATTGACGCGCCGCTGCTTGCGGTGGTCGGAGGCTCCACTGGTGCGGGCAAGTCAACGCTGGTGAACTCCCTGGTCGGCCGCGAGGTGACAGCTACCGGTGTGATCCGCCCGACCACCCGAGCCCCGGTGCTCGTGCATCACAGCAGCGACGCTCGATGGTTCGCCGACGATCGAATCCTCCCTGGACTCGCGCGGTCAACCGGCGCATCAAAGGACTCACGATCTCTCCAGCTGGTGGTCGAGGACTCCATTCCGCCGGGCCTGGCAATTCTGGACGCACCTGACATCGACTCAGTTGTGCTGGAGAACCGGCAGCTCGCTGCCCAGCTGCTCGCGGCGGCAGACCTCTGGCTCTTCGTCACCTCCGCCGCACGTTACGCCGACGCGGTGCCCTGGGGCTTCCTGCGAGCCGCTGCGGACCGGAGTGCTGTAGTCGCAGTCGTCTTGGATCGGGTGCCGCCGCGCGCCATGACGGAGGTGCCCTCCCACCTCGGCCAGCTGATGAGCGAACGCGGTCTGAGTGACTCGCCACTGTTCGCGGTACCCGAGACCACCGTGGACTCGCAAGGTCTGCTACCCGCGAGCGCGATCCAGCCGATCAGGGGCTGGCTGGGGGCGCTGGCGGCGGATCAGGCCAGCCGCGCCAAGGTCGTTCACCAGACCCTTGATGGGGCGATCGCTGCGCTGGCGGCGAAGGCACCAGAGCTTGCTCGGTCGCTCGATGAGCAGCTCGAGGTGATCGAGCAGCTGAGAGCCGAGGTCGACCATTCCTACGCCGAAGCGGTTCGTACGGTGCAGGTGCAGACCGCCGATGGCACGCTGCTGCGCGGTGAGGTGCTCGCGCGCTGGCACGAGTTTGTCGGCACGGGGGAGTTCTTCCGCGCGCTCGAGCAGAAGGTGAGCTGGCTGCGGGACCGACTGATGGCAACCCTTCGAGGCGAGCCGCCCGGCGCCAAGAACCTGAAGATAGCGGTCGAGTCCGGTCTGGAGTCTCTGCTGCGCGCGGAGGCAGCGGCCGCAGCAGAGCGCGCGGAGGCGTCATGGCAGGCCAACGCCGCTGGCCGTGCCCTGATCGAAAGTGCCGCCGTCGACCTGTCGCGGTCCTCGGCTGACTTCGACCGGAAGGCCGCGCGGGCCATTCGCGACTGGCAGGGCGCTGTCCTCGATCTTGTCGCTGACGAGGGCATGAGCAAGCGCTCCAGGGCGCGGTTCTACGCACTCGGTGTCAACGGGATCGGAGTGGCGTTGATGATCGTTGTATTCGCCCACACCGGCGGTCTGGTCGGGGCCGAGATCGGGGTCGCCGGAGGCACTGCGGTGCTCGCCCAGCGAATCTTGGAGGCGGTCTTCGGAGATCAGGCGATCCGGCGACTCGCCCAGACGGCCAAGGATGATCTTGATGCTCGGGTTCATGCGTTGCTCGCAGACGAGCTGGTGCGCTACCACATGATCTTGGATGACCTGGGGGTGGAGTCTGCACAATCAGCACGGCTGCGCCAGGCGTCTTCCGCGGTGGAGTCGGCCCGCGCGGGCGGCCTGCCGGCCAGTGTGGAGGAGGAGGAAGAAGAAGCGGCACTGCCGCCCGGTGAGCGGCGCTTGGCGATCGATCCGCCGACAGTGACCCAGATCCCTTCCGTGGAAGCCTCCGATGACAGTGACATCGTCGATGCGGAGCTCGTCGAACAGCCGCGAGAGGAGCATCGATAGTGGCCAGCCGAGGTCTCGGGTTACTCAGCCGCAAGGACGCCGGCGTACATCTTGTTGATCATCTTCGGGCGCTCAGCGAAGCTGTGGAGCTGTGCGAGGGCCGGGTCAATCCGAGTGCCTTGGATGAGGCCCGACGCGTAGTCGATCAAGCTGACCGTCGGCTGGCTATTTCCGGAAGCGCCACTGTGGTGGCGCTCGCTGGAGCTACAGGATCAGGCAAGTCGAGCATCTTCAATGCCTTGTCGGGAACCACTCTTGCAACCGTGGGCGTACGCCGCCCGACGACGGCACACGCTATGGCCTCTAGCTGGGGCGAGGAATCGGCCGAGGATCTGCTGGACTGGCTCCAGATCCCGCGACGGCATGCGCTAGAGAATGATCCGACCATGGCTGCGGCGCTCGACGGCCTCGTCCTGCTGGACCTTCCTGATCATGACTCCACCGAAGTGGATCATCGGATGGAGGTCGATCGGCTGGTGCAGCTAGTGGACATGCTGGTTTGGGTGGTCGATCCGCAGAAGTATGCTGACGCGGCGATTCATGATCGTTATCTGAAGCCGCTGGCCCAGCACGCCGACGTCATGATGATCATCTTGAACCAGGTTGACAAGCTCTCCGCCAGCCAGCGGGAGCAGTGTTTGAAGGATTTGCGACGGCTGCTGTCCTCGGAGGGTCTGTCCAAAGTGCCGGTGATGGCGGTGTCAGCAGTGACAGGGGAGGGTATCGAAGGGCTCCGGGAGACGCTTGCCAAGCACGTCGCCGAAAAGCAGGCAGCCGCGCTCCGATTGGCGGCTGACGTCTCGGTCGCGGCTTCCCAGCTCAGCGAGGCATCCGGTGCCACCAAAGTGACGCCCCTCGCCCAGTCCAGCATCAACCAGCTGACCACGCAGGTCGCCATTGCGGCGGGAGTGCCCGTGGTGACCGAGGCTGTCGGCAATGCCTGGCGGTTGCGGGGCGGCATGGCGACCGGCTGGCCTGTCTTGGCCTGGGTGGCCAAGTTCAAGCCTGATCCGTTACGCCGGCTGCATCTGGATCGGCTGGGCGCGGGCCGACGACGTAAGGAGATTGATCCCTCGGGGGTCGGGCGTACGTCGTTGCCGGCGACTTCTGGTGTCCAGAAGGCCCGGGTGGAGACCGCAGTGCGAACTCTCGCAGATCAAGCGGCGCAGGGTCTTACTCGCGGCTGGGCTGAGGAGATCAGGCGCGCCGCTCGCTCATCGGAGGATGCGTTGCCCGACCGCGTCGACCGTGCTATCGCGACGACCGATCTTGATCTTGCTCAGCACCGGAGGTGGTGGCAGCTGATTCGGGTGCTGCAGTGGCTGCTGGTGGCGGCGGTGCTCGTCGGTCTCGGCTGGCTGGCCTCGTCTTTCCTGCTGGCGTACTTGCAGCTCCCTCCGCTTCCCGACGTGCTCTGGTGGGGGCTGCCGGCTCCAACGGTGTTGGCTGTCGGCGGTGTCTTGGCAGGGTTGCTGTTGGCCGGGCTGGCCAGGATTGGTGTGGAGGTTGGCGCCCGGCGCCGTACGGCAAAAGCGCGGCAATCGCTACGTGCGGCCATCACGAAGGTGACCGGTGAGCTGGTGGTCGATCCGGTCAGGGCCGAGCAGGCGCGGTATGAGAGCGCACGGCTGGCGCTCGAACGCGCGCGCGGCTAGTCCGCGAAGTTTGATGGCCTGACCTCGAGCGCCACGAGTTGGCGCCACTAACCTTCACTTCGCGTTAGTTACCTGCAGTCCGCGGTAGTCCGAGCTAACGCGAAGTGCCCCTCAATAGCGCGAGGTGCAGCTAATCGACGCGAAGTGCTTACAGGTAACGCGCCGTGGTCTGAACCTGCAAGGTGGCAAGCTGCTCGCCTCGACTCGGTCATCCACAGGGCTAGAGCACCTCGAAGCGTCATCCACAGATTTCGTGCCGACCGCACGATCCAAGGTCGCGTCCCCATCCTTCATGACGAAGACGCATTGTCAGGGAGGGGAAAGGACGAGCCGATGGAGGCATTCGTACACATCACGGGCCACGCCGGATCCGAGGTGGAGATCCGCGGCAACGGAACCGTGTCGGCGTTCAGGCTAGCGTGCACGCCGCGCATCAGGACCAAGAGTGGGTGGGGGGACGGCAACACCACCTGGCTTGAGGTGAGCTGTTTTCGTTTGCTCGCCGAGCACGTCGCCGCGAGCGTGCGCAAGGGGGATCCTGTGGTCGTTGTCGGGAGGCTGCGGACCAATGTCTGGGAGAAGGACGGTCAAACCCACGAGCGGCTGGTCCTGGAGGCTGACATCGTCGGTCATGACCTGAACCGCGGCACGTCAGCTTTTCGGCGCCGACCTCGACTGAGTTCCACCGACTCTCGAGAGGCGGACGAGGCGGCACCGGGCGATGAGGTGGAGGCGGCGGGGCTCAGCGCGGAGGAGCGCGCCGCACAGGCCGCGCAGGCCGCCTGAGGCAGTCCGCGCCGGTTCCATCAGGGCCGGTGTCAGGGCGGACTGAGGGGACTCAGGCGGTGGGCCGGATCCGATCCGCGAGACGGATCCGCGCTCACAAGGTGACGCACCATGTCAGGCTGGCCCGCCCCACGGTGGCCGCCGGTGGTGCGTCACCGCTTTATCCCATGGCTGGCATACTTGAGCGCCGCGGGTGCCGTCGAAGGCTCGGCGCCCTGGAAAGTTCTGGCGTACAAGTGAAGGTTCCCCGTTCCTATGCCTGAGTTCATTTATTCCATGCACAACGTCCGCAAGGCGCTCGGCGACAAGGTGGTGCTGGACAACATCACCTTGTCGTTTTATCCGGGCGCCAAGATCGGTGTCGTCGGGCCTAACGGCACTGGTAAGTCGACGCTGCTCAAGTTGATGGCCGGCATCGAGAAACCCAACAACGGCGACGCCATGCTCGCCAAGGACGCGACGGTCGGAATCCTGCTGCAGGAACCGCCATTGACCGAGGGCAGAACCGTGCTGGAGAACGTCGAGGAGGGCGTCGCCGACATCAAGGCACTGCAGGTGCGGATGGATGAGCTGGGCGTCGCCATGGGCGAGCCGGACGCCGACTTCGACAAGCTGATGGCCGAGATGGGAGAGGTTCAAACCGAGCTCGATCGTCGGAACGCCTGGGACATTGACTCACAACTCGAGCAGGCCATGGATGCGCTGCGCTGCCCGCCGCCAGACGCCATGGTCGACGTGCTTTCTGGCGGCGAACGTCGTCGCGTCGCGCTCTGCAAGCTGTTGCTGCAGCAACCGGACCTGCTGCTACTTGATGAGCCGACGAACCATCTGGACGCCGAGTCGGTGCAGTGGCTGGAAACTCACTTGAAGGCGTATCCAGGCGCAGTCCTGGCAGTGACGCATGACCGGTACTTCCTGGACAACGTGGCGCAATGGATCCTCGAGCTCGACCGCGGCCGGACCCACCCGTACGAGGGCAATTACTCCACCTACCTGGACACCAAGAAGGCCCGGCTCCAGATCGAGGGCCGCCGGGATGCCAAGCGCGCCAAGATCCTGGAGCGCGAGCTGGAGTGGGCACGGTCCAACCCGAAAGCTCGACAGGCCAAGAACAGGGCGCGGCTGACTCGCTATGAGGAGCTGGCGGCCGAGGCCGAGCGCAGCCGCAAGCTCGACTTCGAGGAGATCAACATCCCGCCCGGCCCACGGCTCGGGAGCAGTGTGCTTGACGTGAAACAGCTGGTCAAGGGTTACGGCGACAGGTTGCTCTTCGACGGGCTGAGCTTTTCACTGCCCCGCGCCGGGATCGTGGGCGTTGTCGGTCCGAACGGCGTCGGCAAATCCACGCTCTTCCGGATGATCGTTGGTGAGGAAGAGCCAGACTCCGGCGAACTCAAACTCGGGGAAACGGTTCGGATCTCCTACGTCGATCAGGCTCGCTCCGGGCTCGATCCTCGGAAGAACGTATGGGAACTGGTCTCCGACGGGCTGGACCACATCAAGGTGGCGAACTTCGAGATGCCCTCGCGCGCATACGTGGCCTCTTTCGGGTTCAAAGGCCCCGATCAGCAAAAGCCTGCTGGGGTGCTGTCCGGCGGTGAACGCAACCGCCTCAATCTGGCGCTGACTCTGAAAATGGGCGGCAACCTGCTGCTGCTCGACGAACCGACCAATGATCTTGACGTCGAGACGCTCCAGTCCCTGGAAGACGCGCTGCTCGACTTCCCCGGATGTGCGGTCGTGATCTCACACGACCGCTGGTTCCTCGATCGGATCGCGACCCACATCCTGGCCTGGGAAGGCGACGACGAGGACGAGGCCAAATGGTTCTGGTACGAGGGCAACTTCGCCGACTACGAGGGCAACAAGATCGCCCGACTCGGCGCGGAGGCGGCTCGCCCGCACCGCGTGATCCACCGCCGCCTCACCCGCTGATCCTCGACTCCTTAAGGCGACTTGTCGGTGGGTGAGCGAGCAGTTCGGCGAGGGTGATGGCAGTTCTTTCAGCAAGCTGAGCGAGCTGGGTACGGCAGGAGAAGCCGTCAGCCAGCACCAGAGCATCGGGATGGGCGGCGACGGCTGGCAGCAGGTCGTGCTCGGCAACCTTCACTGACACCTCGTAGTGGCCCTTTTCGACTCCGAAGTTGCCAGCCAGGCCGCAGCACCCGCCGAGGGTCGTCACAGTGGCGCCTGTCGCCGCGAGCAGAGTGGCGTCGACCTGCCAGCCGAGCACCGAGGCGTGGTGACAGTGCGGTTGGACGACGAGCTCGATCCCGCTGAGGTCGGGTGGGGTCCAGTCCGGCGTGCGCGCCAACAGTTCGGCCAGCGTGAGTGCGCCAACCGCGACCTCCGCGACCCGAGGATCCTCTGGCAAGAGTTCCGCCGCGTCACTGCGCCAAACCGCGAGGCAGGAAGGTTCCAAGCCAACCACTGGCGTTCCGGCCGCCACGTAGGGGTGCAGGATGTCCAGTGCCGTGCGCAGCTGTCGCCGGGCACCCTCGAGCTGGCCTGTGCTGATCCAGGTCAGGCCGCAGCACGCTGGTCGTTCCACAAGCCGAGGGGCGTAGCCGGCCGCAGCCAGCACTGAGACGGTCGCTGCGACGGCGTCACCAGTGAAGCAGTCGGAGAAGGAGTCCACCCACACGATCGCGGGGTTCCCGGCCGACTCGGGAACCGAGACCCGGCTATGCGCTGCGACCGAAGCGAACCTCGGCAAGGAGCGTCGCTGGTCGATACCTGCGGCCCAGCGGACCAGCCTTCGAACACCAGGGGTTGCTGTGCTCAAGTTGACCAGGCTCGACAGAAGCCGTCCACGGGTGATCAACCGGCCCCAACGCGGCAGCCAGCCGAGCGCGTAGTGGCTGCGCGGCCTGATCTTGCCGCGATAGGAGTGATCGAGCACCTGCGACTTGTACGCGGCCATATCGATCCCGGTCGGGCAGTCGCGTGCGCATCCCTTACAGGACAGACAAAGATCCAGTGCTTCGTGCACTGCAGGTGATTTCCAGCCGTGGACCACCTCACCGTTGATCATCTCCTGCAGCACGCGCGCGCGCCCGCGAGTTGAGTCCTTCTCCTCTCGGGTGGCCTGATAGGAAGGGCACATCACCCCGAGACCGTCCGTCGTATTGGCGAGGCATTTCCCGACGCCAGAGCAGCGATGCACGGCGCTGGTGAAGTCGTCGACGCGACCAACCAGAGCCACTGCGCGCAGATCGGCGTTCACCGGGTGGGGATCGACCAACACTCCGGGATTCAGCAAGTTCTCCGGGTCGAAGGCCGCCTTGACCTGACCGAAGATCTCAATCGCGGCGGCTGAGTACATCGTCGGTAGCAGTCCGGATCGGGCTCGGCCGTCGCCGTGCTCGCCCGACAGTGAGCCACCATAGCTAGCGGCCAGCCGCGCCGCCTCCTCGACGAAAGCCCGGTAGACTCCGGCTCCGCCCTCCTCGGTCAACGGGAAGTCGATACGAACATGTACGCACCCGTCCCCGAAGTGGCCATACGGCAGCCCATCTAATCCATGATCATCAAGTAGCCGGTCGAAGTCGCGCAGGTATGAGCCAAGGTGCTCGGTCGGCACCGCCGCGTCCTCCCAACCCGGATAGGCGGGCCGGCTGAGGCTGATGCTGGCCAGGCCGGCACCGTCTTCCCGAATCTTCCACAGCGCCATCGCGTTCGCCGCATCGGGCACCGCGACTCCATCCGAGGCTCCCGCCGCGGCTAACAGGGCATCCGCGCGTACCCGCAGGTCGACCAGGTCGTCACCGACGAGCTCGACGAACATCCAGCCGTCTCCGCGCGGCAATGGCGGTACGGCCGCGTCGCCTCGGGTGCGGCGCACGACATCGACGATTCGACGGTCCAAGCCCTCGCAGGCTGTCGGGTGATGATCAACAATCAGCGGCGCGGCCTCGGCGGCATCGGCCATGGTCGGATAGCCGAGCGCGACCATGATCTTGTGCGGTGCGTCCTCAACTAGCCGCACGGTGGCGCCAGTGATCACTGCGAGTGTGCCCTCGCTGCCAGCAAGGAACCGTCCCACGTCGAAGCGGTTCTCTGGGAGCAGATGCTCCAGGCTGTAGCCCGACACCTGCCGGCCAAAGCGCCCGAACTCGGTGCGGATGGTGCCGAGATTCGCTTGCACCACTGATTTCAGGGCGATAAGACTCGCATAGTGATCATGGTTCGGCGCTCGATCAAGCGTGATCTGTTCGCCCGAGCCAGTGATCACATCCAGCGCGATCACGTTGTCAGCGGTCTTGCCGTATTCCAGAGCCCGCGGGCCACACGCATTGTTTCCGATCATGCCGCCGATCGTGCATCGGTTGTGGGTCGAAGGATCCGGTCCAAAGCGCAAGCCGTACGGGGCCGCTGCGGCCTGCAGAGATGCTTGCACCACGCCTGGCTCGACTCGCGCCGTACGCGCCTCCTGGTCGATCTCCAGGATCGTCGTCAAATGGCGCGACGTGTCCACGATCAATCCGGGCCCGACCGCATTCCCGGCGCACGATGTACCCGCTCCCCGTGTGGTCACCGGCATGCCGACCGCCCGCGCCGCGTCCAGAACGGCGGCCATTTCTTCGACGGTCCTCGGCTGGGCAACGGCTCGAGGTACGACGCGGTAGAGCGAGGCGTCGGAGGAGTAGAGCGCGCGGGTGAGCTCGCTGACATCGAGGACGTCGTCGACACTGCGACGCCGGAGCTCTGACGTTAGCTCGCTGACCTCGGGGGAGCGGGCGATGGTCGTGGGCATGATCGCGTTTGATCGTAATGCCGAATTCCTGAGCTTGGTCCGACGCCGTGCCCAACTTCCTCACGCTGTACGCGGCATGCATGCCACGTACAGCATCAACATCCCACGCAGCTGGGATGTTGACACGGGCCCTTCGGGCGCCATCGGGCAGTGCAACCACGCGTATAGTCAAATTGGGATTACTGGTGAGTAACTTCAGCCTTTCAGTGGAGGCGCGATGAGGCGGACGATCTTCGACGAGGACCACGACGCGTTCCGGGAAAGCTGCCGGACCTTCGTCGATCGGACACTGCGGCCCCACCACGAGAAGCACATGGCCAACCACGAGTTCGGCCGAGAGGTGTGGCTGGAGCTAGGCAAGCAAGGCTTCTTGGGACTCAACGTCCCAGAGGAGTACGGCGGTGCCGGCGTCGACGATCTGCGATACTCGCTGATCTTGGCCGAGGAGCTGTGCCGGCTGGCGTTCTCCTACCCCTCATGTGTGGGCATCCACACCAACGCCATCGCCCCATATCTGGTCGATCTGTGCACTGAGGAACAAAAGCAGCGCTGGCTGCCGGGGTTCTGCACCGGCGAGTTGATCACCGCGCTCGCTATGACGGAGGCCTCCGGCGGCTCTGATCTTGCTGCGCTGAGGACCAGAGCCGTACGCGACGGCGAGGACTGGGTGTTGAACGGTTCGAAGACTTTCATCACCAATGGCGCCAGCGCCGACTTCGTGCTCGTTGCGGCGCGAACAAGCCCGGAGAAGGGTGCGAAGGGCATCACCTTGTTCGCGGTCGAGGCTGGCATGCCTGGCTTCGAACGTGGGCGGAAGCTGGACAAGCTGGGTCAGCCGGAGTCAGACATTTCCGAGCTGTTCTTCGGCGATGTCGGAGTCCCAGCGGCGAATGTGATCGGCGAGATCGACCATGGCTTCGTCTACATGATGCAGCGGCTGGTGGCCGAGCGGATTGGCTCTGCGGTCAACAACATCGCCCACGCTCGGCAGATCCTCGACGAAACCGTGGTCTACGTGAAGGAACGCAAGGCTTTCGGCACTCCGATCGGCTCCTTCCAGGCCAACAAATTCACACTCGCCGAGCTGCAGACGCTGGCCGAGGTCACCCAGGCCTTCGTCGACCAGTGCGTGATGGAGGCAGTACATGGCACGCTGACCGCCGTTGATGCCGCCAAGGCAAAGTGGTGGTCGGCGCAGGCGCAGAACGACATCCTCGACGCCTGTGTCCAGCTGTGGGGTGGCTACGGCTACATGAACGAGTACCGCGTCGCCCGTGCGTGGGCCGATGCGCGACCCTCCAAGATCTGGGCGGGCTCGAACGAGATCATGAAAGAGCTCATCGGCCGCGATCTGGGACTGTGATTACAGTGCACGTCGATCTTGAAGAGCCGGAAGCCGTCATAGTCGCTGCCGCGCGTACACCAATCGGGCGCGCCGGCAAGGGATCGCTCACCCAGGTTCGTCCTGATGACCTCGCGACCGGAGTGATCAGCGCCGCACTTGCCAAGGTCCAGGCCCTGGACCCGCGCACGCTGGATGACATCTACGTCGGCTGCGCCGAGCCCCGCGACGAGCAGGGCGGCAACGTGGCGCGCCGGATCGCCGTCCAGCTAGGACTGGACGCCGTCCCGGCAGCAACGATCAATCGCTTCTGCGCCTCCAGCGTCCAGACCGCCAGGATGGCCTTCCATGCCATCAAGGCGGGCGAGGGCCATGCCTTCGTCTCCGCAGGAGTGGAGTGCGTCTCGCGGTATAGAGGCTTCGGCTCGGCAGGCGTCGACCCCGTCGACACCCACAACCCGATCTTTGCCGCTGCGGAGCAGCGCAGCCTCACCACTGCCGCTAGCAACCAGAAGTGGCATGATCCCCGCGAGGACGGAGTAGTGCCCGACATCTATATTGCGATGGGTCAGACGGCGGAGAACCTCGCCACCCTCCGCGGCATCTCCCGCGCCGAGCAGGACGAATTCGGCGTACGCTCGCAAAACCTCGCCGAAAAGGCCATCGCAAATCAGATCTTCGACGCCGAGATTGCACCGGTCACGCTCCCGGATGGCACCGTGGTGAGCACTGACGACGGCCCTCGACCGGGCACAACCATCGAGGCGGTCTCCGGACTGAAGCCCGCGTTCCGGCCGGATGGGACGGTCACGGCCGGCAACTGCTGCCCGCTGAACGATGGGGCGGCTGCTGTGGTGATCATGAGCGACCAGCGTGCGGCTGAGTTGGGTCTAACCCCACTGGCCCGCATCGTCGCGACTGGTGTCAGCGCTCTCAGTCCAGAAATCATGGGTCTGGGGCCAGTCGAGGCGAGCCGCCGGGCCTTGGCCAACGCGCGGATGACGATCCAGGACATGGATCTGGTGGAGATCAACGAGGCGTTCGCAGTCCAAGTGATCGCTTCTGCCCGGGATCTCGGCCTGGATACAGAACGGCTCAACGTGCATGGTGGAGCCATCGCGCTCGGTCATCCATTCGGCTGTACCGGTGCACGGATCATGACCACCTTGCTGAATGCGATGCGCGTGCGAGACGTGCAGTTTGGCCTGGAAACGATGTGCGTCGGCGGCGGCCAAGGCGCGGCAATCGTGCTGGAGCGGCTCGTCTAGCTGCGAGCGAGTGAGGAAGACAGCAGCAAAGAAGCGTCAGTGTCAGCGAGCGCCGCGAGCACTCTACGAGGAGCGAGACGAGTCGTCGTTCCTCGGGCGAGGACGACGAAGGAAGCGGGTTCCCGATGTTCGCGCCGCCGATCTGTAGGGGGATTGCGGAACAACGCTTTCCGTTCCGCCAAATCCAACGAAGACGGCTGCAACCAGCGAACATCGCCGCGAGCGGAGCTAGCAATCAAGTAGAGCGTGCCGGAGCGAGGCGGCGTAAGTGCCTACTCTTGTTGAGTCTTGTACTTTGACAAGACATCCCACGACCGGAAGTGTCAAGTGTTGATCTTCTGGCCGGCAAGTGATGAGCAGAGGCGGGATTCCTCTGACTTCGATGGTGTGCCGGTGCTCGCCGCGGTCAAGCCTGGGCGGCATCGTGCTGTGGGCGT
>DASUYM010000059.1:0-13287 GCA_036377435.1 Propionibacteriaceae bacterium | reverse complement strand
GCTCGTCCAAGGCTCCAGGGGGTTCGGGGGAGCGCCGTTGTCGCCGGCTGTCATTGCGATTGCCAACTTGCGCCACCCGTCAACAAGCCCCGGAAAAGCTGCTCGCTGAGCATCCAGGCAGACAGCGTTAGACGGTGGCTGACTGCCGCCTCTATGGCTGTCCGAGTTCTTACCGACATCACAGCTCGCCAGGAGCAGGAGCAGCGCAGTGCATACGCTGGCAACGATGCGCCGGTATGTGACCGGCCGCGCCACCTTTGTCGATTCAGGTGTCAGGCGGTCATCGCGGCCGGAGGCACTCATCGCCGCCTCCCCGTCGGCGGCAAGCAGCGACTCCCCCGTAGTCGTCGACTCAGCAAGGGAGCCAACGGCATTAGCTCCAGCCTCTCCTTCTGGTGCCCCGGCTAGTTAGCCAAAGGTTGTATGACAGAAGCACGCTAGCTTAGCGCTCTTGCTGGTCCATTTCTTCTCGCTTGCTGGTGCAGCCCCTCGTGCGACGCTGGATCGGCGGGCGCTGGTCGACTAAGGCTCCTTCACTAGGGCGCTAGCGCATTAGGCACTATCGACACCCGCAGGCACTGATGGCGGCAGTGACGCGGTCCAACCAGACCATAGCGGCGTACTCATTCTTGGGCTTGTTGATCAAGAAGGCGAATGCCAGGAGCGAGCCATCGGAAGTTCGCACGAATCCGGCGAGGCTGCGCACCTTGTTGAGCGTGCCGGTCTTGCCGCGCACGAGTCCCCGAGCGGCCAGGCTCTTGTCGTCGAAGTAGCGGCGCTTCAAGCTGCCTTCGACTCCGGCCACGGACAATCCGGTGATCACCGCACGTAGCTCGGGATGCTTCTGCCCGGCGGCCAACCGAAGCATCTTGACCATCGCATCGGCTGGGACCTTGGTCTGACGTGCCAGGCCGCTGCCATCGCTGATGGCCATGCCCGGATCCCAGATTCCCAGCTGAGTGAGCTCGGAGCGTACGACCTTGTTGGCCTCGGCAATCGAGCCAGGCCTCCCCGCGCCAACGGCCGCCTGGCGGAAGATCACCTCCGCCGCGTCGTTGTCGCTGACCATGAGCAGCTGCTCCACAATCCGCTCCAGCGACATCGACGAGACCCTGGCGACCACAGGCGCCGATTTCGGCGCTTGCGCCCGCTGGGGTGCCATAACCGAGATTCCCTGCTTGGACAGCGCAGCTGCGAATGTAGCGGCTGCTTGTTTGGCCGGGTCCCGGTACCGCGGGCCTGGCGATCCAACCCCTACCCGGCCCTCATCGACCCAGAGCGCGGACGTTCGCGAGACCTGATCGCCGTAGAAAGCGGGCCAATGTGGGTTCCAGGCCGGGCCCTTGAACAGTGACGAGTCATAGCCAAGGCTGACCTTCTTGATTTTGTCCTGCTTGAGCCGGCTCGCGGTGGCCCGCGCCAGCCCGCCGATCGTGGCTCGTTTTGGATAGTCAGCGCCGGCCTTCCTGGCAAGGTAGGGATCCCCGCCACCAACCAGAATGATCTGCCCCCGCTTCGGGCTGACCACCGAGGTCTTGAAGGTGTGCTCAGGCCCCAAGATCGACAGCGCAGCTGTGGAGGTGAGCAGCTTCATGGTAGAGGCCGGGATGTAGCTACGAGTGGCGTTGTGGGCGTACAGCACCTTTCCGGTACCGACCTCTACGACCGAACCGGAGTAGGAGCTCCCCATGCCCTTGACCTTGATCGCTCGAATTCTGGCCGCCACTGCGGCCTTGTCGGGAACGACGCGTGGTGAGGCTGCCGCCAGCACCGGGCTGGGCAGGTCGAGCTTTGGAGGCGCCGGCTCCGCCGTTGCCGAGCTTGTGCTGGAGGGCGCTAGGGCGCTGGGAATGCT
This sequence comes from Propionibacteriaceae bacterium, assembly GCA_036377435.1. Taxonomy (GTDB): domain Bacteria; phylum Actinomycetota; class Actinomycetes; order Propionibacteriales; family Propionibacteriaceae; genus Microlunatus. The sequence goes on along the minus strand of DASUYM010000059.1, from coordinate 11,432 downwards.
GGCCGGAGCGGTGGACGCGCTATCGCCTGGTTGCGCCCCAACGACGTACCGGTTGTCTCGCGACAGCACGGCAACGGCCCCCGCGATCACGGTGATCACGAGACCGATCGCAGCAATGACGGCAACAACCACCATCGCAACCTGCTTGGGACCCAAGGGCTCCGCCCACCTCCTCCACGCTAGGCTCAAACCGGCGGACCGTCACTGATCTGCACTCTCGCAGAAGTCAGTCCCAATCGTAAGGAGGTCGCGTGACCGCACCCAATGTCGAGCGAGGTCTGAAGCCGATGAGCGGTTTGACCTTCGATGTCACTGTCGAGATCCCCAAGGGTCAGAAGAACAAGTACGAAGTCGATCATGACACCGGTCGCATCCGGCTGGATCGTACGTTGTTCACATCAACCCAGTATCCGGCCGACTACGGCTTCATTGAGGAGACTCTCGGTCAGGACGGCGATCCTCTGGACGCGCTAGTGATGATCACCGAGCCAACGTTTCCCGGCTGCCTTGTCAAGTGCCGGGCAATCGCGATGTTCCGGATGAAGGACGAGGCGGGCGGCGACGACAAGGTGCTCTGCGTGCCCGCGTCCGACCATCGGCGCGACCACATACGCGATCTCTCCGATGTCCGCGAGTATGTGCTTCTGGAGATCGAGCATTTCTTCACTGTCTACAAGGACCTCGAGCCCGGCAAGTCTGTGGAGGGCGCGACATGGGTCGACGCTGACGAGGCTGAGGAAGAGATTCGGGCGAGCTTCGCCCGGGCCAAGGAGCACGGCTATAGCGGCCATCGCCACTAACGACCTTTCCCGTGGACCCGTGATCAGGCGGGAATGCCTGACTATCTGATCTTGCTTGCGCCCTCGGCCAATCGCGTCTACGCGTTCGAGGCCGACCGGCTGATAGCAGCCGAACTGAAGATCATGCTCGGCGCTCAAGATCATCTGCCGATTGAGCCGGTCGCTGTGGCCGGGGTCGGATACCTCACCGTGGCAACGGCCGGCCTTGACGAGCAGATGATGTGGGCGCTGGGGCGGCTCTCTGGTTTCTATGCCGCCTTCCAACGAGAGCACGATCGGCTGCGACCGATCGAGGTGCGTACGCCGGATCTCTTTGACGATGATCTGGTCACGATCCCGAAATACCCAGGCAAGACCAACGAGCAGTTCACCCGGTTGCTGATCAACATCACGCTGGCCTCCGTCAGACGGCCGACGGGCGGAGCGGTCTCAATTTTGGACCCGCTGTGCGGTCGTGGTACCACGCTGAGCACTGCAATGACGCTCGGTTGCAGTGCGGCCGGTGTGGAAGCTGAGCTGAAGGCCGTTGAAGCGTACGCGGCATATCTGCGGACCTATTGGCGTCGCAAGCGATTGAAGCACTCTCTTGAGCTCAATCCGGTGCGGCGTGAGGGCAAGATCATTGGCAAGCGTCTGGAGGCCGAGGTGATTCCGGTCGGCCGGGATCGGCCTCTTGCGCTCACGGTCTTCTCGGGCGACACTCGGGAGTCAGCAGCGCTGTACGGAAAGCGCACGTTTGACGCGGTGTTGGCCGATGCCCCGTACGGTGTGGTGCACGGCAGCCGGGCAGACGTACGCGGGTCCAGCGGGCGGCGGGACCGTTCGGCAGCGGGTCTGATACGCGAGGCACTTCCAGTTTGGGCTCGGCAGCTGAAGACTGGCGGTGCTCTTGGGTTGTCGTGGAACGCGATCGGCCTGCGCCGGGAACGGCTGCTGGAGCTGGTTGCCGACGCAGGCTTGGAACCGTTGGACTTCGGTCCGTACCGCGACTTCGAACACCGGGTTGACTCATCGATCCGTCGCGACATTCTTGTGGCAATCAAGCCTTGAGCCGTCCCGGTTGGTCACCCATCGTTCGCGTGGCGGGGGTTCGCCTCTCCGCACAAGTCCGCAAATGAAGGCGAATTCCGTGGAATCGGCCTACGTGATTGGCCTTGTGCGGAGAAACGCTCAGCCGAGGGCTCTTGTTCAGCGACGCCGGAGGTATATGGCGTATGCGGCTACCCAGGCGAACGCGAGGGCCACGGCAACGAACAGCCGCACGCTGGCACCTGGCCCGAAAGGCACGCTCAGCACGAAGCACGTGACCGCGACGATCCGAGTCAGCACAGCTGCCCGCCGCATCCCCTCGGCAGCGAACCGGCGGGCGATCACGAAGCAGGCGGCTATCACCGACAGGAAGGCCAGCGGCGGCGCGAATGCGTGGATCGTGCCGTGGACGCTCAGCTGCTCGGGATAGCCCGCCGGCGCACCCGCCGGAAAGCCGAGAGCTGGATCGGCCTTGAAGATGCCGCCGATGACCAGACCCGCGCCGAAGAGCGCGAGCAGCCTTGGTGCCCAGGTGCTGCCGGGCCGGTCTTGCAGCCGGCGGGCGACGCCCACTGCGAAGATCAGGCTGAGCACGCCTGCAGTAATGAAGTTGATCACCTGAATCCAGCCGTGCTCGCCAAGCGCCAGCATGCTGAGCGGGTGGCGCCGCAGATCGAAGCCGTCGCGCGTGAACGCCTGCACGGCGACGATGGTCACGAAAAGCGGTCCGGCGACAACCCCAGCGCCGAGCAGCGTTCGGGTGACATCGGTGGTCCTGGTTGCGGTCGTGATGGTCGTCATGATCAACACGTTCCTTTCGATAGGTGGCTTTTGCCTGTGCGTCGAATGCAGTGAGGTGTTCTCGACATGGGGCTGAGAAAGTTCTGGCGAGAAATCTCGGCCGAACGTGTCGAGATCGTGGAAGGCGGTACGACGCGAGGATGAAGGCCGGCCACTAGGACCGGTCCAGAGAGTGAGGAGACAACCATGCGCTTCATGACGATGCTGAAGTTCGACGAATCCCTGCCCGCGGGACCCCCGCCACCGGCGCTGTTCGAGGCGATGGCGGATTACGCCGCCGAGGGCGCCCGCAACGGCACGCTGGTCGATCAGGGCGGCTTATTACCAAGCGCCGCGGGCGCCATCGTGTCGCTGGTCGACGGCTCGATCAAGGCCGTTGACGGCCCGTTCACCGAGGCCAAGGAGCTGATCGGCGGGTACGCCGTCGTGGAGGTTCGAAGCAAGGCTGAGGCGGTCGAGCTGGCAAAGCGACTCATGCAGATTCACAAAGATCACTGGCCCGGTTGGGAAGGCAGCTGCGAGGTTCGCCAGCTGGGTGACTCGTGATCTGATCGAATGCGTGACCGATCCGACCACCCACGAGGCTATCGAGGCGGTCTGGCGTCTGGAGTCGACGAGGCTGATCGCCGGGCTGGTCCGGATCGTACGAGACGTCGGGCTGGCTGAGGACCTCGCTCAGGATGCCCTGGTCGCTGCATTGACGCAATGGCCCAGAACCGGCGTCCCCGACAATCCCGGCGCTTGGTTGATGACGATCGCCAAGCGCCGGGGAGTTGACCAATTCCGACGGCGCGACCGCCGTGATCAGCTCTACGCCGCGATAGGCCACGGGCATGGAAGCGATGTGTCTGACGAGGACTTCCTCGCCGCGGTCGACCACGTGGAGGACGACGTGCTGCGGCTGATGTTCGTCTGCTGCCACCCGGTGCTGACACCGGAGGCGCAGAGCACCCTGACACTCAAGCTGGTTGGCGGGTTGACCACCCGGGAGATTGCGCGAGCGTATTTGACAACGGAGGCCACCGTCGCCCAACGGGTCGTTCGAGCAAAACGGACCCTCACCGAGGCTGGGGCTGCATTGGAGGAGCCGAGCCAGGCCGAGCGCGCGGAGCGGTTGACCGCGGTACTCAGCGTGATCTACCTGCTCTACAACGAGGGGTACTCAGCCACCGCCGGCACTGAGTGGATGCGGCCGACGCTATGTGAAGAGGCGCTCCGACTCGGGCGGATCCTCTCCGCGCTGGCTCCTCAAGAGAGCGAGGTACATGGCCTCTCAGCGCTGATGGAGCTCCAGTCGTCTCGCCTGGCGGCGCGCACCGCCGCGGACGGAGCGCCGATCTTGTTACTTGATCAAGACCGGTCGCGATGGGACCCAGTGCACATCATGCGAGGTTTTGCCGCCTTGGAACGGGCGGAAGCCAGCACGACGGAGCTTGGCCCGTACGCGCTCCAGGCTGCGATCGCGGCATGTCACGCTCGGGCTGAGACATCGGAGGCCACCGATTGGGTACACATAGCCGACCTCTACGAGCAGTTGGCTCGGCTCACCGGCTCGCCGGTCGTGGAGGTGAACCGCGCGGTCGCGCTCGGCATGGCGTACGGGCCGGAGGCTGGGCTGGCCTTGCTCGACCAGCTGGACGGGCTGCCGGCGCTGCGCGGCTATCACCTGCTGCCCAGCGTGCGCGGTGACCTGCTGGACAAGCTCGGGCGGCGAGAGGAGGCAAGGGCGGAGTTCGCCCGAGCAGCGACGATGACCCAGAACGAGCGGGAGCGGGCGTTGCTGCTGGACCGCGCGAGCGGAACGTCCTAGCCGACCGCGAGCCTTAGGCTGCCAGGATGGATCAGCGACGCACCCTGCTCGTACTCCGCCATGCCAAGACCGAGGACACACGACCGGGCAGCAAGGACAGTGAGCGCCGGCTCACCCCCGATGGCGAACGCCACGCCCAGGAGGTGGGCGACTACCTGCGCAGCCAAGCGATCACGATCGATGCAGTCTTGTGCTCGAGTGCAGCCCGCGCGCGGCAGACACTCGAGCTTCTCACGTTGGGTGAACAGGTGGCCCCAGATCGTGTAGAAATCGCCGACCGTTTCTACAACGCAGGCGCTGATACCTTGATCAACGCGGTCCGTGAGCTTCCCGACGATTGCCACATTGCGCTACTCATCGGGCACGCTCCCGGCGCACCAGGCCTGGTACATGAGATGACAGACCCGGCGAGCTCCACCCCCGAGGCAGTTCGCGCGATCGAGAGTCGTTTTCCCGCCGCCGCCCTGGCCCAGCTGGAGTTCGACGGTGATTGGCATGAGATCGAGACAGGCTCGCTGGTGTCTATCCGAATGCCCGGTCATCCCGGCCGTTGAGGCACCGCGATCTCTTTCTCTCATGCAACTGCAGTCACGTCACATCCAAAACGTGACAGAGTTGCGACCCGCCCCGAAAGATTACAAATTGATAACGTCGGATGACGGCTTTCGCGAACGAACTGTGAACGGACGGCAAACAGTCATATAGTCTTCGCCCAGGAAGATGATCTTGGACGAGCCTGGTCGGGCCCTTGCTGCCTTACTTTTTCCATGTGCACAAAGGTTTTCAGGTCCAGCGCAAGATCCTTGCGCAGCACAATCACTGTCACTCAGTCCCCCAAGAAATGCGTTGGCCATCCAGCTCCATTCCAGGAACGGCTGCATTGATCTTGAAGCTCTGAGACTTGTGACACAAACCAAGATCACGATTGGATATCTCGCCTGATTACGACTTCTGGCAGACGATACGATCTCCATGCTTGAGCGAGCTCGGGGTGTCTGCAAGGTTGCCGCTTCCCCACTATCACCTCGACGACCTGGCACTGGCTGCAAGGTCAGCGCCCAGAGGTGTCTCGTCCGAGCGCTCTGAACTCGTCGGACGTCGGCGAGTGTCGAAGCGGGGGTTGTCGGGGAAATGACGGGACAGGAGAGCCTAGGCGCCTTAGGGGGTGGCGCCGCGCTGGAGTCTGCCTTTGCAAGCTATTGGGGCTACAAGAATCAACCCCCCACCGGGCTGCTGAAGCCTTGCCTCGACGGGATTGCCGTGCTCGGGAATCCCTGCCAGATCAAGAATTCACGGTCGGATCGGTGATGCCCAAGGGAATAACTGCGTCCTGAAACAGAATACTGCGTCTTGAAATAGGAGTCCCCCCAAAATGTTGTTCAAATCCAAGCTTGCCAAGACCAAAGTTGCTTTCGGCTTTGGCCTGGTTGGACTTTCTGGCATGTTCGTGAACCAGGCTTTGTTCTGGTTCTTTCATGACGTCATGTCTTTCTGGATCTCTTGGGCGGCAATTGCCGCCACCCAGGGATCGACGATTTGGAACTTTGTCCTGACCGACAAGGTCGTCTATCGGGGGCACAACTCGAATTCCCGTTGGTACCAACGATTTGCCAAGAGCTGGATCACGAACACAGCTTCGCTGCTGCTGAGGGTGCCCTTGCTGCTGTCGCTGACCCACTTCGCGGGGATGAACCCGTACTGGGCGAACTTCACAACGCTTCTCATGCTCTTCGTGCTCCGGTTCTGGATCAGTGATCGCTTCATCTGGGGCTCGAGGAAGAAGGTCGCTGACCTGACGGGCGAGCCAGTAGAGCCGCCCACCAAGGCCGATGTTCTTATCCAGATGAAGAGCTACGAGTGGGGGCCGCACCTCGCGCTAAATCTGCGGGTCCCACGCCGGGGCCGGCAGTACTACTACGACATCCACGGGCTTGTCGCCATTCGTTCCGAAATTCAACTCCCGGAGCTGGGCTACTTCCAGGTGGGGCCGTTCCGCCGAGAGGCAGACATCACAGTACGGCGCGGCTATGTAGGTGCCCGCCGAATGATCTCCAAGGTTCAGGCGACGATGAGCCCTGGCTTGTTCGTCTACCGTGAGCACCTCGGTTCAGCTGGGGCCAACTTCCGAGTCGACTTAGATAATCGGATCACTGTGACGGTCAGTCCGTTGCTGGCGCGCTCGAAGCACGTCGTCTACACAAACGTGGTGGAGGCTCTGCTGCGGTTCGTGCTGGTCAACAAGGGTTACATGCTCCTGCACTCGGCGACGGTCAGGCTTGGTGAGGAGACGATCATGCTGTCCGCGCAGACCGACACTGGGAAGACGGGCACCATACTGCGGCTCCTCCAGGAGCACCCGGACAACTCGGCGTTCTTGTCCGACGACATGACGATCATCAATCGAGAAGGCGAAGCTCGGTCCTTCCCGAAGCCACTGACGATCAGCTCGCACACCATGCGAGCGGTGAACAAAAACGTGCTAAGCCTGCCTCGCCGGCTGGTGCTCGGTTTCCAGAGTCGGATCCATTCCAAGGAGGGCCGACAGTTCGCGTTGCTGCTGGCCAGGCTAAACATTCCGATCATTGCGGTCAACGCGATCACGCAGATCCTGGTCCCGCCACCGAAGTACATGATCGACAAGCTTGTACCAACCGCACGCTACGGCGATACGGGAATGGTCCGACGGATCTTTGTCATCGGCCGCGGGCCGGAGTCCGAAGAGGCGCTGCTGCACGACGAGGCCATGGCCATCATGCTTGCCAACACCGAAGACGCGTATGGCTTTCCGCCGTTCTCCATCATGGAGCGTGCCATTACTTTGCGCTCTCGGAATCTCCGCAGTGGGAAAAAGCAAGACATTTCGGTCCTGCGCTCGCTCGAGCAGGACATCCTCGAGGACTTCTTGCGTAACGTCTCGGTGTCCCGGCTGATATCCCCGAACTTCGGCTGGGCCGATGTGATTCCCCAGCGGGTCGCTGATCGTACGTCTTCTCCGGGCTCGCACGCTCAGTCGGCTCACGGGACCAACGGCCATGCAAACGGCCATGCAAGGGTGCCGAAGGACAACGAGGCCGGCGCGCCGATGAACGGTAACGGCGAGCATGGGAGGTCTGCAGCCCGGCGACATGAAGAGGCCATACGGTGACGACAGCCAACGCCGTGCCGCAGCTTACGATCTTAGTGCCAACGCGGAATGAGGCTGAGAATGTAGAGCCGCTGCTCGGGCGGCTCTCGGCCGAAGTTGAGCCAGGCACCGTGGTGCTGTTCGTCGATGACAGTGATGACGACACGCCGCACGTGATCCAAGCGGCGCGAGAACGCGGATTCGGTTCGCTGGATGTCAGGTTGCTGCACCGATCCGGTGCGCAGCGGACCGGCGGACTCGGCGGAGCGGTGCTTGCGGGCCTGGAGAGAACCGGCACGCAATGGGTATGCGTCATGGACGGAGACCTCCAGCACCCTCCGGAAGTGGTTCCCCGACTCCTGGATGCGGCCCGTACCGCCCATGCCGACCTCGTGGTCGCCAGTCGCTACGTGGCGGGTGGAGGGAACGAGGGCCTCAGTGCTGTCCGCACCGCGGTCTCTTGGGGATCGACGGTACTTGCTAAGGCGATGTTTCCTTACCGGCTACGAGGAATTCGGGACCCGATGAGCGGGTTTTTCTTATTTAGACCCGAGGCGCTGACCGCGATGATGACGCCGCGCGGCTTCAAGATCTTGTTGGAAATCGCGGTCCGCCATCCCAATCTGGTCCGTTGTGAAGTTCCGTTCGTGTTCCTTGAGAGAGTGTCGGGCGCATCCAAGGGAACGATTCGAGAGGGTTTCCGCTACCTCCGACTGCTCGCTGAGATGCGTTGGAGCCTGTGGCGGCGAGAGCGGGTCCCGTTCCACGAGTCCGGCGAGCCCGAAACCCAGTTGGTCGCGTGAAGCATGCACGTTGGGCTTGTAGCGCAATGGAGAATGTTCCGCTCCATCAACCGACGACTCTGAGTTAGAGCATCGCGGAGCCGCCCTGGCGCAGTGCTGCTGCAGCGCAGACTGAGAGCACGAAGGCGATCCGCCCGGCTCGTGACATCCTTTCCAGCCACGAGCAGGGCCGGACCGAGCCAGTCGGAGATCACGGCGGCCGGCTCCGGCTCAGTCCCCCGGTGTGCCGTTGTTATGTCGCCCTGTTAGGCACATCGCCAATGGGTTTGTTGTGCGCCAACGCAGCGGCCAGCGCCGTCTGAGTCACCACGCCACCGCCAAGGTTCTCAAACTGAACTGCGTTGGAGCGACTGAGGCCGATCCAGGCGTCTTGGACCACATCATCGGCATCGCTTCGCTGATCCAGCAGCCGGTAGGCGACCGCATTACTCGCCTCCGATCGTGACGTTGCTGGCTCTCCTCGGGCGCCCGGGCAGCGGTCATGGGCCGAAAGTTCTAGGGCAATGGACACGTCCAGGTAACGAGCGGTAGTCGAGGCTGCGCCATTCGAGAAAAAATTTCGGTCCAAACCCAGCCGCTGGGGTGTGCAGTCGTGACCAAACTGTCTAGACTCTGCTCGGAGATAACGCTTTGGTCTCATTTCTCGGGGGAGAACACGTGCCTAGACCGCGCTGCGAAGGAAGCGATCGGACTGTCCGATCTGCGGCGAAAAACCGGACGCGCAGGACTGATGAGCGGCGGTGGCCGCGAAGGCAGGGCGGTGTATGGCAACCTGCTCAGGCCGCACACCGCCTCCGCGAGCTGCGACGCTCCCGCAAGCCTCTTGCGGCGATGGTCGTGCTTTCGATCGTCACAATGCTTTCCATAGGAGCAATAAGTAGTGAAACTGCTTCCGCGTCGGGCTTCCGTGTCCTGTCGCCGACAGCGAGTGATTTCCCTCAACATGTCGACTGGGTAACCGTCTGCTTCGTCACGAAGCGGGCGCCGGACGATCCAATTGTCTTTCCTGGTCAGCCCGGCAAATCACACGACCACACATTCAGTGGCAGCCTTGCGATTAACCCGAGCTCGACCGCCAACGAGTTGCTGCGCGCTCCAACGAACTGCACGAACTCCGGCGACAAGTCTTCTTATTGGATGCCCACATTGCTGGTTAACGGGAAGCCACGATTGCCGTACCAAGTCCGTGCGTACTACAGAGCCGCAACGCGTGACACGACGCAGCTAGACTCAATTCCGTTCGGACTGAAGCTGCTCGCCGGCAACGCGATGGCGACATCTCCTCAAAACGCAGGGATAGCTGGGTTCCAATGCCGCATTGAGGGTAAAGGTGCGACGGTCTCGAAGCAATCGCTTCCGCCACAGTGCGGATCGACGGCACTCTTGGAGATGTCCGTGATCTTCCCAAACTGCTGGGACGGAAAGAACCTCGATTCCCCTGATCACCGCTCACACATGTCGTACGCATCGGGATACAAATGCGACGCAGCGCATCCAGTCCAGATTCCTCAGTTGACACTTGCGGAGCGCTTCTCACCGGGGACGACTAGCGGAACCATTACGTTATCGTCGATGAACAGTCCGCTCACGTTGCATGCAGATTTCTTCAATGCCTGGGACCCTCGATCGCTCGACGCCTTGATGAAATACTGCATATACGCCCACGTCTTCTGTGAGACCGTTTCGGACAAACGGATGCCGCCGGGAATGACGACCACGACGCCGGGCGGAGCGGCGCCGGGAACGGCTCGAGCGACGACGAGCACGACTACGGCGATTCCCTCGGTGACGTCAACCACGAAGGTCATGACGCCGCACAACCACCACGGTTCCGGGGACCACTCGACGACGGCGGTTACCTCGGGCCCCGCGATAACGCTGAAACGGGTCGACAAGACGACTATCCGGGTGCATGGATTCGGTTTTCCGGCTAGCAAACGCGCGAAAGTTGTGCTTTCGGGTAGGACGGCTTCCCGCTCTGCTGTAACCAAGATTGATCGAACAGGGCACTTCGCGGTCTCGCTCGACATACCACCGACTTGGGCGGGAATTGTCAGGGCTCAAGCGACGGCCAAGTCGGGATCAGTTCACGCAAAGAAGACACTGAGACTGAACTAACCAGGGTCTTCGGATTAGGCATGGGCTGGTCGATTTCGGTACGGCGTTCGGCCGTTGGCGGCGAGCATGATTCGGAGTCTGGAGTGATCAAAATCTTTGAAGCCGTGGGCGAGTCGGCGGACCTTCTCGATGATCAGGTTGATGGCTTCGGTTCCGCCGTTGGAGACACCTGAGGTGTCGAAGTAGGCCAGCACCTGGGCCCGCCAGGCGCGCAGGGTGCGGCCCAGCCGGGCAACCTCGGGAATCGGACAGGTGTGGAAGCTGTCCAATACCTTGATCGCGATCTCGCGTCCCTTGGCGGGGGCGGCGTGGTAGATGGAGCGGAGCTGCTGGTAGCACTGCCAGGTCAGGTTCACTTCATCTGTGGGGTCGCCGGCGTCGAGGCAGGCGGTGATCTTGGCTTGTTGGTTGTCGGTGAGGTGTTCCACGCTGTGGCGGAGTAGGCCGCGGATCTTGTAGAGGGGGTCGTGTTTGTGGCCGCGGCAGCCCAGGGTGTCTTGTTGCACGCGACGCCGGACCTCATCGACGACCTGGGTCCCCAACCTGACCACGTGGAAGGCATCGAGGACTGCGACCGCGTCGGGGAGGCGGTCGCGGATCGCGTTGGCATAGCCGCGGAACGATCCAACGCGGCTGGTTCCACGCCGTCGATGAAGCCCTCGGGTTGGGCTGTCAGCCAGGCCTTGTAGGCACTTCCGGAGCGGCCCACGACGGCATCCAGCAACCGGGCATGCAGGCATCCGTCCTGGTCACGGGACAGATCGACCATGATGGTGACGGCTCGGTCGACCCCGATCCGTGATGGTCGCCAGTTGGGTCGGCCCGGGGCGCGGTGACAGCGTTGCCGCTGTTCCGTTTCCCCGGGCCGCCCGCCGAACCCGCCGTGCGACTTTCACCGCAGCGGGCTCTCCACGAATGGCTGCTGCCCTATGGGGGGTGTGGTTGAT
>DASUYM010000058.1:0-10838 GCA_036377435.1 Propionibacteriaceae bacterium | reverse complement strand
TGGCGTTAGCCTTCGGCAACCCACGTCTATTTGCGAGCGAGGCCTCAGCCCTCCCTCATACCGTCTACAACACCGCCCTGGAACACCATCTCCGCGATCGGCTCGGCGTCCGCTTCGCCGATCGGCGCGACATTGACCCGGGGAAGCGGCCGGTACGGGAGATCGTCGGCGTCGACCCGGCCCTGAACCAGCGGTGGTCTACCCGACGGGTGTTGATCAAGGACCGGCAAGGTGAGCTGGCGGCACGGTTTCAGCGGGATCATGGTCGACCGCCGACACCGGTGGAGGCGTTGCAGCTGGCGCAGCAGGCCACCTTGGAGACCCGAGATCCCAAACACGAACCCCGCAGCCTGGCCGAGCAGCGCACCGTCTGGCATGCCCAGGCCACCGCAACCCTCGGCGGACCTGACGCGGTCCAGGCCATGATCAGCAAAGCCCTCAACCCGATCTCGACCACCAGCCCTCACGTGGACGCGGAGTGGCTGGCAGCCACCGCAGAGAAAGTATTGGCGGCGATGGAGGAGCGCCGCTCGACCTGGCAGAGCTGGCATGTCCGTGCCGAGGCACAGCGCCACGTCCGGGCCGCACAGCTTCCCACCGACAAGGTGGAGCAGCTGGTTGAGCTGCTCGTCACGGAGGTACTGCAGATCCAATCCATTTCGTTGGCTCGCCCAGACGACGGCATTAGCGAGCCGGGGGTGTTGCGTCGCGCCGACGGTTCGAGTGTCTACACGGTGGCCGGGTCCGAGCTGTTCACCTCCGCCCGTATCCTTCAGGCCGAGCAGCGTCTCGTCGCGGCCGCCGGCCGCACTGACGGCCGCGTCCTGGACGCCGGAATGGTGGAGCTGGCGCTGCTGGAATCAGCCGCCAACTGGAACTCCTTAGATGCCGGGCAGGCCGCTCTGATTCGTGCCATGTGTACCTCCGGGGCGCGGCTGCAATTGGCGATCGCCCCCGCCGGCACCGGGAAAACCACCGCCATGCGCACCCTGGTCCGGGCATGGACCGACAGCGGCGGCCACGTGGTCGGCCTCGCCCCGTCCGCCGCGGCAGCAGCGCAACTGCGCGACGCCGCCGGCGCACCAGCCGAAACCCTGGCGAAACTCACCTGGTCCATCCGCCACGCTGACCTGCCCGACTGGGCTGACTTGATCGGCCGGTCGACTTTGGTGATCATCGACGAAGCCGGGATGGCCGACACCCTATCTCTAGATGCCGCTGTCGCGTTCATCGTGCGGCGCGGCGGCAGCGTGCGGCTGGTCGGTGATGATCAACAGCTCGCTGCGATCGGCGCTGGCGGGGTGCTTCGTGACATCCAAGCCAGCCGTGGCGCGGTCCGGCTGAGCGAGCTGCACCGCTTCGCCGACCCGGGCGAGGCCGCCGCCACCCTCGCCCTCCGCGACGGCCGGCCCGAAACGCTCGGCTTCTACCTCGACCGGCAACGCGTCCACGTCGGCGACCCCACCACCACCCTGGACGGCGTCTTCAACGCCTGGAAGGCCGACCGCAGCCACGGTCTCGACGCGCTCATGTTGGCCCCGACCCATGAGCTGGTCCGCAGCCTCAACCAACGCGCCCAAGATCACCGCCGAGCCGGCACCACGCCGGGTCGGCAGCTCGAGTTGGCCGACGGCAACCAGGCGAGCGTCGGTGATCTGATCATCACCCGCAGCAACGACCGCAGGCTCCGTATCTCCGCAACCGACTGGGTGAAGAACGGCGACCGGTGGATCATCCTCAACCTGACCAGGACCGGTGGCTTCCGCGTGCGGCACGTACGGAACGGCCGCACTGTCACCTTGCCCGCCGAGTACGTTCAAACCTCTGTGGAGCTCGGTTACGCCAGCACCGTGCACACCGGGCAAGGTGTCACCGCCGACACCATGCACGGCGTCGTGACTGGTGAGGAGTCCCGGCAGCAGCTCTACACCATGCTGACCCGCGGCCGCACCGCCAACCACGTCTACGTTGCCGTGGTAGGCGATGGGGATCCGCACACGGTGCTCCAGCCCAACAATGTTCACCTTCGGACCGCCACCGAGCTGCTCGAGCAGATCCTGACCCATGACGCTTCACCGCAATCCGCCACCACCCTGCAGCGTGAGCAGCAAGATCCCGCCGTCCGGCTCGCCGCCTCCGTCGAACGCTACATCGACGCCTTACATGTAGCCGCCGAAGAAGTCATCGGTTCGAGTGCAGTTCAAGCACTGCAGGCCTCTGCAAACCAATTGGTGCCCGGGCTAGCCGACGAGCCGGCATGGCCGACCCTGCGTGCCCATCTGCTCCTCCTCGCGGTCGACGGCAGAGACCCGCACCAACGGCTGCGGGCCGCATGCGAGGCCAGAGAGGTATGCAGCGCTGATGATCCAGCCGCCGTGCTGGACTGGCGCTGCACGAGACCAGCCTGCCCAGTCGAGAGGGCCCGCTGCCGTGGCTGCCCGGCATTCCCGACCGCATCGCCGCTGACGCCCGCTGGGGGCCATACCTGCACGCCCGCTCACACCTAGTTGCTGAGCTAGCCGACCAGGTCCGCATCAATACCGAAGGTGAAGCGCCGGCCTGGGCGGCCCAGCCGCACGCCCTGGTGCCGGTCAAGCTGACCGCCGACGTTCAAGTGTGGCGCGCCGCTAATCAGATCGACCCAGGCGACCTACGACCAACCGGGCCACCCCAACTCGGCCAGGCCGCTCAAGCCTGGCAACAGCAACTCGAGAGGCGGCTCGCCGCCGCGGACACACGTACAGAATGGCGATGGCGGCAACTGCTCGCCGCAGAAGTTCCCACTACGACCGCGGACCCATTCCTGCACAGCTGACAGAAAGGTTGAGCAACTTCACCCGGGCCGGCTTCGATGCCACCCTCCTCGTGCGGTCGGCGGCCGCCGCAGGACCCCTACCCGACGACCATCCCGCCGCCGCCCTCTGGTGGCGCATCCTCGATCAGCTACCTCCGCAAGTGCCGAACCAGGGCTCCACAATCCCCGACGCCGTCCCAGCGACTAAGAACACTCGCACGACGTCACATGACCACGAGCCACCTAGGCCGAGCTCGGCGCGGCCTCCTGCGGTCGGCCCAAGCCGCTGAATACCTCGCCATGACCACGCCCGAGATGTGTTCGACAGGGTCTGTTGCGGAAACCCCCTCCAATCAGGAGGTCTCGCTGCGCTCGGCCTTCGCTCCGCGTGTCCTCGCCAGCTGACAACGCGAGTCAGGTTTCACGGCCGGGGCGCCGCGCGGCGGGCTCATCATCGGCGTAGCGCATGCTCCGCGGTCGGACAGCACTGGACAGCTGGCCCCGCCTACGGCTCAGAGGCTCCGTACAGCATCGAATACAGCAACGACCTCGCTGGCTGCCGTGTCCGTGTTGGTCCATGGAGTTCGAGACATGGCTGCTGAGTGACCAACTGAGTGACTACCGGGTCGACAAACCCTCCACTCATGCAGACATCCACGGACCGAGTCCACGCCCAGTGCTCGACCTCGACGCTCACCGAGCGTGCTTCGAGACGAAGATGTCGCAGGTTCAAATCCGGTCACCCGAAGTACATGATTGATCACGTGTATGGCTGTCGCCGCCGCGGTGTCGGTATTAACGTGTCATCGAAGGTGATCAAGGCCTATTCTTCGAGAAGTTGCTTGAGCTTGGAAAGATTCGCAGCCACGGCGTTCCGGACGCGCGGCACGATGGCCCGCCCGAGCAGGCGGTGACGGCCACGTAATTCCAGCTCCACCGAGTTCGTGACGCGGGTTCCCTCTGGAGTAGCGTCCACGGCATAGGAGAGACGGGACGGGAAAGGCCCGAGCTGGCCTCGTATCTCGACGTAGCGCGGAGCATCAAAGGCGGTGACTTCGAAGCGCTCTTCGCTCTGACTTGGAACAGAGCGGACCTGCTGGTAGATCGTCCCCACGCCAATGGGGCCCTCGGATACCTTCCGAGTCTCTACGATGGCGTAATTCCACTTTGGAACGTTCTCGAAGTCGGAGAGGAACGCAAATACATCCTCGATCGACCGGCTGATCATCACGACGTTCTCGAAGCTGGCCACCCGCAACTCCTCCCTCAGACGCCGACAGGCCAGCCGCCTGCGCAGGGCCGCTCCGACCGTCGACAAGGAAGCCAGAGGGAGAGAAGTCTGCGCCGCCACAGCCGGCGAGAAGGTTTCAAAAATTGCTACCTGTTCGATTGGACGTACGGGTCATGGCACCATCAGCTCGAACGCAGAAAATCACGTCCTTGAGTATTGTCTCGCCAGGCGAGCTGATCTTTATCACGCGGTGCAGACCGCTGATACCGCGACTGCCGCTAGCCATGCAACGGCACTGCCAGCGCTCAGTCGAGTGCCTCGGCTTGGTAAAGAATCGCATGCTCGGGATGCATGTCTGCGGCCATCACACCGGTTGAGGCGAGGGCGGCACCGGAGAGCACAAGGCCGGCGCCGCCATCAGTGGGCAGCCCCCAGCCGAGTGCCCGGCGTTCGCCATGCGGCTCAAATTCTGACGTGATCGCACCCCACCACGGCGGTGAGTTCAGGCCCGACGGCGGGCGTCCGACCACAATCGGGCGGACACGGTACCGGCGATGCGGATCGAGCCCCGGGAGTCGCAGTCGGCCAGGCAGCCGGACCTCAGATCGACCAATGAAGGCAACCGTGTAGATCGCATTGGAGCGATCCGGAGCGAGGATGCCGTAGGCGACGACAGTCGGATCTGGAAAGTCGACACGCACCGAGTCACCGCCCATCAGGAGCCGACGGTTGGCCTTGTAGAAACTGATCCACTCCCGGAGGTCAGCCAGCTCCTGTGCCGTGGCTGCTGTGAGGTCCCATTCGATCCCGAGGTGCCCGAAGATCGCCGTGGCGGCACGGAACGACAGGTCGTGCACCCGGCCGGTGGTATGCGAGCGTCCTGAGGCGATGTGTGAGCCGAGCAGCTCCGGCGGCACCAGTTGGGAGGTCCAGCGGATCATCTGCTGCCGCTCCAGTGGATCGATGCAGTCACTCACCCAGATCCGGTCAGTGCGTTCCAATACACCAAGATCAACACGAGCGCCGCCGGAGGAGCAGCTCTCGATCTCCAGCCCGGGGTGGGCAGCCTTGATCTCGTCAACGAGCCGGTAGAACGCCAAGGTCTGCTCGTGAACGCCGGGCCGACCGTCGGGCTGAGTACCGGCATCGATCAAGTCCCGATTGTGATCCCATTTGATGTAGCTGATCTTGTACTCAGCAAGGATGTTGAAAATCGCATCCCGGACGTAGGCGTAGCACTCGGGGATGCCAAGGTTGATCACCTGTTGATGACGGGATTCCACAGGCAAGCGGTCACCGGTGGCCATGATCCATTCCGGATGCTCGCGCGCCGTATTGGAGTCGAGATTGATCATCTCAGGCTCGAACCAGAGCCCGAACTCCATGCCCAGGCCGGTCACCTTGTCCACCAGCGGATGCAGCCCATGCGGCCAAACCTCTGGCGAGACGGTCCAGTCACCGAGCCCGGCACGATCATTGCGGCGCGCCCCGAACCAGCCATCATCCAGCACATACCGCTCAACGCCAATTGCCGCCGCCACCTCGGCGAGCTCAGCGAGATGGTCTAGATCATGATTGAAATAGACCGCCTCCCAGACATTGAGCGTTACCGGGCGCGTGGCGGAGGGGTGGGTGTCCCGTGCCCGCAGGAAGCGATGGAAGCGACCTGCCACCGCATCGAGTCCCCGCCCGTAGGCGCCATAGATCCACGGCGTAGCGTACGTTTGACCGCTGTGCAAGATCACCTCTCCCGGCAGTAGAAGCTCGCCACCGCCGATCACTTGTAGGCCAGTGAAGACGCGCTCGGCGTAGTGGGTGTGGTTTCCGCTCCACGCCGTATGCACGGCCCAGATCTCCTTTTCAGCAAAAGAAAATCCCGGCACTCCAACGTGGAGCAAAGTTGCGGCATCCGGTCCAGTGCGGCCCTTCCGGCCCTCCCGTAGGTGCACGCCAACGGTCAACGGGCGCCGCTGTGGTACCCGTTCCTTACCCCAATGCCCGGCAAAGTCCAAGATTTCCCGGGCACTCGGGGGGATGGGAAACGCGATCACGCAGTCGTTGACGACGTACGGATCCTCACCGTTGTTGATCACCTCGACGCGTGCCCTGATGAGGCCACCAGCGGTCAGCTCGATGGCGATCAATAACTCGAGTTGGGCCACCTCGTCGACAGCCTCCACTTCCACGGAGGCGAGCCCGGCGTTGATCAAGGTCGCTCGGTGCTCAGTGCTAATCACCGGCTGGCCGTCGACGCGAACCTCCGTCGCGGTGAACTTGGGCGACCACGCCCGACCGGCTCGGGAGCCGCTTAGCCCGGGGCGCCCCACCCAGCCCGTCCAGTGCTCCGGCAGGATGGCGAGACGGACCGGCTCATCGATGAGGTTCGGACCGCCAGGGTCAATGTTGGAAAGGATCAGCGCTTCGACATCCGCGAGCTCGAGTGCTCCCAAATCGGCGCCCCAATGCACGATCGCGGGAAGCTGCCCGCGCATGACATCGAGCACCAGCGAGACGCCCTCGGACCGGAGCACGATCACGCAATTGGCACGTCCAACCATGGCGTCTCCTTCCGCCGACCGATTTCCAAACGATGCCCTACTCAGCGCGCCCAAACCCGTTGGCGAAGCAACCGGTCACAGTAGACAAGACAGGGCAACTCATTGAGGTCTGAGGTCTCCTCAGCTCAATCTAGATGATCTTGGACCGAGCCCGCGGAGGGCGCTAGCCGGACCCAGTGCCTAGATAGCGCCCCTCCCTGACGGCCTAGCCGAATAGCTGATTAACCTGGTTGTTGGCCTCGGTCAGCGACTCCGGAGGGGACTTGCCAGTCAAGACGTTGTCCATGGCCGGCTCCATAATGCCCTCGATCTGAGAGGCATAGTCGGTGATCGGGAACAAGAAGGTGGTCTTTTCATCCACCTGGATGGTGAACGGGGTGGTATCGATTCCCTTGGCTTTCCACGCAGCCTCGGCCTTCTCAGTGGCTTCCGGGATTGCAGGGAAGACGACGGCCTTCTCACCGACGATGTTCTGGCAGTCCGGCGAGCCGAGGAACTCGACCCACTTGGCCGCTGCTGGCTTGTTCTTCGACCCGACCCAGATGGAATCGGCCAAGCCGTTGTACATGCTGGCCCGCTTGCCGCTCGGGCCAACCGGGGTCGGCGCCAGGCCGACCTCAATGCCCTTCAGGTCGAAGAACGCGTTGGTCTGCCACGAGCCGTTGGTGATCATGGCATACTTGCCGGCTGCGAAGATGTCCGACGAGCCTGAGCCAGTGGTTGCTTCGACAGACGGCATGTAGCCCTTGTCGATCAGCGACTTGAACCAGGTAATGGTCTGCTGGAAGGCCGGCTGGTCGTAGTTGTAGTGGGTTCCCCACGGATTCTTGTCGGTGTAGTTCCAGTTATTGGAGCCGGTGTACATGCTCCACTGGGTTTGTCCGAGTCCGCCGCCCGAACCGCCGTCGAGTCCCAGGCCATAGACCTTGATCTTGGTCTTGTCAAAGCCTGGTTCGTCTCCGCGCTTCCCGCTCTCGTCCACGGTTAGATGCGCGATCATCTTTTCGTAGGTTCCGCCGTCCTGTGGGTTCCACTGGAGATCCTGCAGCTCGGCTTCCTTGACTCCTGCGTCGGAGACGAGCTTCTTGTTGTAGAAGATCGCAACAGTGTCGAAGTCCTTGGGCAGGCCGTAACGCTTGCCGTCTTGGCCCTTCCACAGATCTGCTAGGCCCGGCTGGTACTGGTCGACATTGAAGCCGTCCTTGGTCAGCGTCTCGTCCAGCGGGACCAGCTGCTGCTGGCTGACGAACTCCGGGTACCTGGCCAGGTGGTCGGTGAAGACGTCGGGAGCATCGCCGGCGATGAAGCCATTGGTGATCTTGCTCCAGTAGTCGTCCCAGCCGTACTGGGTGATCTTGACGTTGATGTTGGCGTTGGCCGCCTTGAACTTGTCGGCACAGGCCTGGTACGCGGGCAGCTGGTTGGCGTCCCACAGCCAGTAGCTGACGTCGCCAGAGGCGGTGCTGGTGTCGATCACCTCGCCTTCGCCGCCACCGCCGCTTTCCGACCCTCCACCTCCGCCACATGCGGTAAGGGTCAGGCTTAGGGCCGCCGCGCTGACCAGCACGGCTCCCAGCTTCTTGCGCATTCTTGCCATTGTTGGCAGATCCTTTCGAGTGTTCACCTCGGCTAGGTCGCCGGGGCGGGTGGTGGGTCCAAAGGGCATCGCGGTATTACTTCAGGCCGGAGAAACCAATGGAGTTGACAACCTTCTTCGCGAACGCGAAGAACAGGATGAGGATGGGCAGCGCTGCGATCAAAACTGCGGCCATCAGGCCGGCCCAGTCCGGGCTACCCTGCGGGGTCTGGGATCGGAATATCCCGATCGCCAGGGTCAGCACCCGCACGTTCTCGCCGCCCCCGACCAGGAGGGGCCAGAAGTACTCGTTCCACATGTTGATGAAGGTCAGGATGAACAGCGTGACCATAGGCGCCGTGCTCATCGGCAAGACGATTCTGAAAAAGATCCTCCAGTGACCAGCGCCGTCGAGCTTTGCCGCCTCCTCGATCTCCCGGCTGATGCCAAGGAAGAACTGCCGCAGGAAGAAGATCGCGAACGGCGTCATCAGGAAATAGGGCAGGATCAGGCCTGGGAAAGTGTTGATCAGTCCCAGGTTCTTGATCAAGATGAAGTTCGGCAGCATCGTGAAGATCGGCGGGACCATCAGCGCGGTCAGGAACAGAAAGAAAACTATGTCCCGACCCGGCCAGCGCAGCCGGGCAAATGCGTACGCTGCTAGCGCGCAGAAGAACACCTGCCCAGCGGTGGCAAGCGTGGCGAAAACCACTGAGTTGCGCAGGTAAAGCCAGAAGTTCACCGCTGCCCCAGAGCCACCCTCGGCTTGGGCCTCCGCCGGGGTCGCGAGCCCCAGAACGCGCTGAAACGCGCCGGTCGTGAAATCCACCGGCAGCAGCGATGCCGGGTCGGTGAACAGCGACTTCGACGTCGAAAACGCGGTGCGTAGCATCCAGTAGAATGGGAACAGCGTAATCAAAATGAGGATGATCATCGCGGTCCAGGCCGCCACCCGGCCAAGGTTGAGCTTGCCTTTGGTCCGGGGCTCGGTTGCGGCTGCCACGCGAGAGGGAGCGGTTGCGGTTGCCATGATTGATTCCTCTCTCAGGCCAGGTCGGATTCGCCGGCCCGCAGCATCCTTAGCTGAATGAGCGCAACGGTCGCGAGAATGATGAACAAGATCACCGAAAGCGCGCTGGCATAGCCGAACTGGCCTTCCGTAAAGCCCTTTTGGTAGATGTAGTACTGGATGACGCGGCTGGCGTTGCCTGGCCCGCCCCTCGTGGTCACTGCCACGGTGTCGAACACCTGGAACGAGCCGGTAACCGTGATCACCAACACCAGCGCCAGGACCGGCCTCAGCAGCGGCATTGTGATCCGCCAGAACGACTTCCACTCTGTGCTGCCGTCCACCGACGCCGCCTCATAGACGTAGTGGGGGATCGTCTGGAGCCCGGCGAAGACCAGCAGAGCCGTGTAACCCATGTGCCGCCAGACATTAACGATCGCGATGGTGGGGATCGCCCATGCGGAATCTCCGAAGAACGCGATCCGGTCCAGCCCGAGGAAGGAGATGAACTCATTAACCAGGCCGATCTGGTAGTCCAGCATCCAGAACCACAGCATCGCCGCAATGACATTGGAGATCAGGAACGGCAGCAAGATCAGACCTCGGATGACCGTCGACTGCGTCAGCCGGTGCATCAGCACTGCGATCGCGATGGCCAGGATGGTCTGGAGCACGATGTTGATCAAGACGTATTCAACGGTCACCACCAGCGCGTTCCAGAACAGCGGGTCCTGGAAAAGCCGGGTGAAGTTGTCCAAGCCAATGAACTGTGGTGTCCCCAGCAGGTTGTACCTCGTCATGCTGAAGTAGAAACCGCGGAAGAACGGGTAGACATAGAACAATAGGAAGCCGATCAATGCCGGCAGGATGAAGATCAAGGCTATGCCCAAGTCACCGCGGCCCGGTGGCTTGTCAGTACCCCGCACGGCGCCGCGCTTGAAGTCTGCTGCGACGACCGGCTCGACCGTGTCGACCGCACCGCTGCTCATGCACCTGCCCCCTCGACATGGGGAATCCGAGGACTTGGGGCTGGCGCATTCATGTGAGACGTCATCGTATGTTCCTCTCCGGCTCAAATGCGCTGGCCAGTGCGCGCCGAGGCCGCCTGCAAACAGTTGCGTTGCGCGGGAAGCTACACCTGTAGATGTCGGGGTAGCAAGACTTTCCTCAGAGTTGTGTCCAAGAATTTGCGCGGTGAGACGTCTTTCGCCCGTCACGCTGTGCCCAGTCGATGTTGCAGCACCGCTGCCGACCAACCTGAGCGGCGCCTAAGAATCGGCACAGTTAGACTCGCGATCTGCTGAGATCGCAGTCGAGATGTCTTCGAAAAAAAGGCAAATCCATAGGTTTGCATTGCTTGCCAGTTGCTGAGAGTAGACGGATGGGGCGGCTACAATTCCAGGCTGTCCGCTCCCTAGCGAGGTACCTGCCCAACTGACGGTTTGCGTCGAACGTTGGTGCTTGGCCGTCGCTGATGACTCATGCGCATGCTCGTCAGAGGATGCTTGTCAATCCTTGATCTAGAGCTGTAGATTCTGCCACACCTAATCGACGACGACCCGAGGCACCGTGGACATGGTCGCGACGGCAAATCTGCGCCGGGCACGCGAATTGCCGTCGCATCATGTCTGATGGGTCCCCGGTGCCAGCGAAGGCCCGTCCTGCCACGA
>DASUYM010000057.1:0-3355 GCA_036377435.1 Propionibacteriaceae bacterium | reverse complement strand
AGTTCTCCGGCGAGTTGTTGACCGCCTGAACCTGCACCCGCTGATCGTTGACCACGTCCTGGAGAGCGGCGTCGAATACCACCCGGTCGGCGTCCCGCCACTCGGTGCCGTAACGCTCGTTCAGCCGGTTGATGATCACCGACAGCGGCTCAGGCTCGGGCTCCGCCAGACGACCAGCGCCACTGGAGATGGTCACCACCTCGCCCGTGTCGCTGTCGAGAGAGACTGAGCCCGCGAACTCCTGCTCGTGCCGCAAGTGCGTCAGCTCAATCACGCCGCTGATGTCAACGGCCGCCCCAGCGTCGGACTTGAGAAACACCTGAAGCGACTTGCCGTAAACGTAGTCACGTTCGAGTGCGGGATCGGCGAAAGTGACGATCTGCGACAAAAAGGCGTAGACCCGGACAAACCGGCCCAACGCGTCGCGGAACCGGTCCTGCTCCGCCTCGGCCAGACTCGCGAACCGGTCGAGAGACGGCCCGAGCGCGGCATGCAGCCGGCCATGGTCGACCCGCTCAGCGAAGAACAGCCGCGCGAACGTCGTTGCGTCCTCGGCGCTCAGCACGCCGAACTCGTCTAACGCGTGTCGGGTGTCGTAGAGCAGGTTGGGGTCGGACGGGGGCGCCACGGTCGTGCCGTAGTACGGCTCGAAAGCGGCCCGAATGTCATCGGCGTCGTTGACGAAGTCGAGGACGAAGGTGCCGTCCTTGTCGGGATGGGTTCGGTTGAGTCGCGACAGGGTCTGCACGGCGGCCAGCCCAGTCAGGGTCTTGTCGACATACATCGCGTACAGTTTCGGCTGGTCAAAGCCCGTCTGGAACTTTTCGGCCACGACCATGATCGAGTACGCGTCGGTGTCGAACAGCTCGGCGGTCTGGGTGTCCGGGTAGCCGTTCCACTTGGCTTCGGTCATCGGGTCGCCGAGGTCGCCATCCAGCGTTCCGGAGAAGGCGACGAGCACGCCGGTGTCGTAACCATGATCTCGCACGTAGGTCCGCAGTGCGTCGGCGAACCGCAGGGCGTGCTCCCGGGACGAACACACCACCATCGCCTTCGCCTGCCCCGCCACCTTGGCGGCAATGTGCCGACGGAAGTGCTCGACCACGATCTCGGCCTTTTGAGCCAGGTTGTGTTCGTGCAACGTGAGGAAGCGGGCTATGGCACGCCGAGCCTTGACGGTCTCATACGCCGGGTCGTCGGTGATCGACTTCTCAAGGTGAAAGAACGTCTGGTAGGTGGTGTAGCTGGCCAGCACGTCGTGGATAAAGCCCTCCTCGATGGCCTGTCGCATCGAGTACAGATGAAACGGCTGGTGCTTTCCGGTGCTGGGATCGAACCGGCCAAAATGCTCGAGTGTCTTGCCCTTGGGTGTAGCGGTGAAAGCGAAGAAGCTCATATTGGGCTGCTGCCCCCGCGCCACGATCTCGCGCAATAACGCATCCTCGATCGCGTCGGCGGGCACGTCGTCGTCGGAGTCCTGGCCGGCGGTGCCCAACGCCTTCCGCAGCTCCTTGGCCGCGTCGCCCGTCTGCGAGGAGTGCGCCTCATCAGCGATCACCGCGTAGCGGCGGTTGGGCAACGTCGCCAGATACTTCATGGCGAAGGGGAACTTCCACAAGGTGGTGATAATCACCCGAGCCTGCTCCCTACTAAGCGCAGCGGCCAGCTGGGCCGAGTCGGTGTCGATCCTCTCGACCAGACCGTGGGCGTGTTCGAACTGGTAAATGGTGTCCTGCAGCTGCCGGTCGAGGACCACCCGGTCGGTGATCACGATGATCTTGTCGAACACCTTGGTGTCGCCCGCGTGCAGCGTGGAGAGCCGGTGCGCCAGCCACGCGATCGTGTTTGATTTGCCCGACCCGGCGGAGTGCTGCACCAGGTAGGAGTGGCCAGCGCCTTCGTGCCGGGCAGTGGCTTCCAATGCGAGAACCGCGTCCCACTGGTGGTAACGAGGAAAGATCACCCGACCCGGCTTCTTAGAACCTCTGGCCGGCTTGTCCACATGAACGAACCGGCCCAGCAGATCCAGCCAAGCGTCCCGCTGCCAGACCCGCTCCCACAGGTACGCGGTGGCATGCCCGTACGCGTTGGTCGGATTGCCGGCCCTGCCGTGATCGCCCTGGTTGAACGGCAGGAACACAGTGCCGGCGCCGGCCAGCCGGGTCGTCATGGCCACGCGCTGCGGGTCGACGGCGAAGTGCACGACAGCCCGGGACAGAGTGCGGTTCTTAGGGTCGCGGTTGGTGCGGTACTGCGCGACCGCGTGCTCAACGCCCTGCCCCGTCAGCGGGTTCTTCAACTCGGCTGTGGCCACCGGAACGCCATTGACAAATACAGCCAGGTCGAGCGCCCTCGTCGAGGTGAACTCGTAGCGCAGCTGCCGGGTCGCGGTGAGCCGGTTCCCCTGGTAGCGCTCGATTAACTCGGGGGTGAGCCCATGGGCTGGCTTGAAGTACGCCAGCTTGATCGTCACCCCGAGATCGACGACACCATGGCGGAGGACATCTACGGTTCCCCGCTTGTCGAGCTCGCTGGACAGCCGTTCGGCGAACCTTCGCTGCGCCAAGGGCTGGTCGCGCCCATAGCGCATGATCAACTGCTCCCAGGCGTCGATCTGGGTTGCGCCGATGAACGTAAAGAGCTCGCCGGTGTCGAGGCCGAGAATCGGGTCGAAATCGGGTTGGGCGCCTTGGGCCAGGTCATTTTTAACTGCGATGTAGCCGCCGTGATTATGCAGCCAGTCGCAGATCGACTGCTCGAAGAGTTCCTCGCTTGGACTAGGCACGGCAGATTGTTTCCCAACGAGCCGGGGTCACTTGCAGGCCTTGGTCATGATTTCAGGTTGTGCAGTTTTTTGCGACTCGGTAAATGCCTCGATGTGTTCCTTGGTGATCCGCCCGAGCCCGCCTGCCTCATCTGTGCGAAGGAACGCTTCGTTCACCGTGCCATCGACTGTAGTCGTGCCGAGAGCCCGGCGCCGCCTCAAGCAACCCGTCGTCAATGTTCATCAGCTTCGTCATAGACACCTCCGGTGTTGAGGGCTGACATCGCGATATTCCGTATCCGGTGAGTGCGGTTCAGGCGGCGCCCGTAATGTCGAGCTCACCGCTGACTGCGGCTGCGATTAGGGCTTGGCGATGCACATGCAGCAAGGCGAGTTGCGACTCCAGGCGCTGCTGCAACGCGATCGTGTGTCCCCACACGTATTGGACCTGCGCAACGATTCTGGATTGGTCGCGAAGTGCCGGAAGCGGCATCGGCCATGCCTTGAAGATTTCGAGGTTGATCATCGCTCTAGTTGAGCCTCTCGAGTTGGAGGATATGGCTTGTGCTCCCACGGGCGACGAGCAGTAGA
>DASUYM010000056.1:0-9080 GCA_036377435.1 Propionibacteriaceae bacterium | reverse complement strand
GCGGCCAACTCGCAGCTCAACATCGATGTGGTCAAGCCGCGCGGGTCCATCGCCATCTACGCCAATGACGGGGGTGGCGAGTTCAGCCTTCCCGTCAGGCCAAGCATGATCAAGAACCTCCGCTACCAATTTGTCCTGCTCTACACCGTCGGCGACGCGGCGCTGACGGCGGCCGTAGAAGACATCACACTCGCGCTGATAGACAAGGCAATGCCCGTCGGCGAAAACGCCGGCCTGCCGCTGCTCCGGTTCCCGCTCGCAAACACAGCTGACGCGCACCAAGCCGTCCAGGATGGCGCAGTCGGGAAAGTGCTGATTGACATCCCGTAGAACCTGATGCTGGTCCGGCCAGTGTCGTGCCTCATACGTTCATACGGTTGGCGGCGGAGATACGTGCCGGATTTCCCGGCGCAGGGCGCTAGCTGCAGACGTCGACACTGATGCTGGAGGGCGCTCGTTCATCCGACCGTCGTGAGGGCACGGGGTACGCACTCAATAACCTCACACCCGCTCACAGGCGATCCACTCGGCTCGAGCGCCAGTCCGACGAAAGCGGGCCGCCGCGCGCTTGCGCCGTGGGATCAGGACGCGCGCCCCGAGCGGACCGTGGACAGGGCCGACGCTCGAGGTCAGGCACAATGTCGCGATGGCCCTCGCACCGCCCCTGCCTGCAGATCTTCAGACTCCGTGCCTGGTGGTCGACCGCGACGTGTTGGAAGGCAACCTAGTCGCGATGGCTGAGCGCGCAGGTGACCACGGCCTGACGCTGCGCCCGCACGCCAAGACCCACAAGTGCTTGGAGATCGCCCGCCGCCAGGTGGTGCTCGGCGCGGTCGGTCTAACGCTGGCGACCGTGGGTGAGGCGGAGGTCTTCGCAGAGGCGGGCTTCACCGACCTTTTCATCGCCTACCCATTGTGGGCCGCGGGAGCGCGCGGCCGCAGGCTGTGTGCCCTGGCCGAGCGGGTCTCCCTGCGGATCGGCGCTGACTCCGCCGAAGGCGTGGAGGTCCTGGCTCGCTCGCTCGCCGGGACCGAGGTGGAGATCGTGGTCGAGATCGACAGCGGCCACCATCGCACCGGCGTCGCTCCGAAGCGCGCCGGCCAGGTCGCGGCGGCTGCGCACCGCCACGGGCTGGGCGTGGCCGGGGTGTTTACCTTCCCGGGGCACAGCTACGAGCCCGGCAGCCGGGAGCGGGCGGCAGCGGATGAGGCGCGCGCCCTGCAGGAGGCGGACGCCGCGCTGCGCAGGGTAGGGCTGGGCGCGGGCCTGCGCAGCGGCGGATCGACGCCGACCGCGGCGCTGGCGATCCAGGGGGCGCTGAACGAGATGCGACCCGGCGTCTACGCCTTCAACGACGCCCAGCAGGTCGAGCTCGGGGCAGCCGACTGGGACGCCGTCGCACTCACCGCGGCGGCCACGGTCGTGAGCCGGCACGGCCGCAACATCGTCCTCGACGCCGGGAGCAAAGTGCTGGGAGCTGACCGACTTGCCTGGGCTACCGGCGGTGGCCGGTTGCCTGACCACCCCCACGCACGGATCAGCGCCCTGTCGGAGCACCACGCGACGGTCAACTTCGCCGAAGACACACCGCTGCCCGAGCTTGGGTCGCTCATTCGGGTCGCCCCCAACCACGTCTGTGCTGCGGTCAACCTCGCCGACGTACTCCTCGTCACCGCTGGTGGAGCGGTCGTGGAGCAGTGGCAGGTCGCGGCCCGCGGCAGGAACACCTAGACCCCTTTTACGTGCTGGCGGTGGGCCTGCTGATGTTCGCGAGCTCACCGACCGTTCAGCACACGAGCCAACACGTCGGGCCGGTCGGTCATGATGCCGTCGACGCCGAGGCTCAGCAGCCGTCGCATGGCCGGTTCGTCGTCGATCGTCCAGACATCGACCCGAAGGCCACGGTCGTGAGCTTTGCGTACGAATCGGCCAGTGACGACAGGCACGACGCCTTTGTATTTTTCGGGAGGCTGCAGCGCCTGGAACGGCGGGTCGTAAAGGCCTCCGAGATGCAACACATGAAGGATCCAATAACGCAAGAGCTCCACAGTGGAGGAGGCGGTGGCGACCTTTCCTTGGCTGGCTTTGCGAAAGCGCGAAATCGTGCCCTGATTATCTGAAACAACCAAGGTGCGCCCGATTGCCCCGGCGGCTTCGATTTGGCCGAACACGGCCTCCTCGATGCCGGAACGACGACCCTTGATTTCGATATTGAACGGCGCGTCAGGAAAGGCTTCGTACAGGGCCTCCAGTGTGGGGATCTTGACACCCTTGGCTCGCCACGGAAAGGTCAAACCACCGTCCGAGCTAAAGCGGTAACCTGCGTCCAGCTTCTGCAATTCCGGGACATTCTTCTCAGCCACGGGGCCTGTGCCATCGGTTGTCCGGTCAACAACGGCATCATGAATGACGACGACGGTGCCCTCCGCGGATGCGTGTACGTCGCATTCCACCACTCGGCCGCCCATAGCAAATCCTTCGCGGAATCCCTCGAGGGTGTCCTCAGGTACCACCTTCGCCCCACCCCGATGGGCGAAGTTGATCGGCCACCCGCGCGGAGTCGGCGGCTTCGGCCTCGCATCACCCTTCGCCGTCAGCCGCCCGACCGCAGCGCTCACCAGCGTGCCCGCCAACGCACCCAGAATGAAAGAGCCCGCCCCCAGCCGAATCTGGAAGAGGTTGTCGGCGACGATGGGCGAATCGCCCTGCTGCTTGATGATCGCATTGCTCATACTGGAGTTCCTTCTGGCGAGGATGGGTGCTGTCCAAAGTAGAGGCAGGCAGAACGCCACACATACCCGCAATCAGAATCCGTTGAGATCCGGGTGGGCCGCGATCTCTCGGTTGCTGCGGGCCCGCACCGACCTGCTCGCTAGGTTCATTGGCATGACAGACCTGGACGAGCCGGGTCGACCAGAGCCTCCCTCTGGTCGGCGATGAGCCTGCCAACCCTCTGGGGTTCCGCAACTTCCCGCGGTAGGGCGGCCCGCCAGAGCGATTCCGCCCGCGTCTGTGAGCAGTCGCTCAGAAGACGCCGCTCGAGCTCCGGGAGAGGTCGGCAGCTTCGGTCACGGCGGCGACGGCACTGCGGCGAAGGAGTGCCACTGCTTGGGGTGCGGTTCGGCGAGGATGGTCGTTCCACCGTGTGAGGTCTCGTACATGCTGTGTGCGAACCACAGGAGCAGGCGTCCAATGGTTCGGTTCGGGCGCGGTCTCGAAGAGTGTGTTCCAGGTGAGGTCCAAGGCGCGCTGGACCGCTTGCGTCCGCACTTTCGACAGGCCGCCGCCAGCCTGCACGATTGCACCTACCAGACACGCACCGACCACCGGACGGCCGGCCATCTCGTTGACGTTGTACGCGGTCACCGTCTTCGTCCGTCCGTTGTCGTCGAGATAGGCGAACCAACTGTGCTGCAGCCAGCCCTCGCTGATCAGGTCGGCCGCCTGGTTGAGGATGTCGGCCATGTTGTCGAGTTCGGCGAGCCGCGCACTGGTTTCGTCACGGAGTCGCAGCTGTCGGGTGAGGCGGCGCTTAGCCAACCAGTTTGGACCGTCTCGGTCGATGGTCGGAACTGGTGGAGCCGAAGTAGCAGCGGCTGTCATAGCTGAGTTCCTCCGTGGTGGATAGAAATCAACTCTACGGACACCGTGGCATACCACGCAACGGCCGGCGAGTGAAGCAACCGCTATGGAAAGGCGCGTGCGCACAGGCACTTCGGACCCGGGCACACGCGTTGGAGAGCGTGAACGGCTGAGCGGAGATGTAGCCGGCTATTGGTCTCGACGGATTGATCAAGAGCACCGCCTCGTCTCTACGCATTCCGCCAAGGATCTGGTGATCGTTCAAGCCCGCTACCACTACTGACAACGATCACGTGTCAGAGGGCGGGCGCTGGGACTGCATACGTGGTCTGTAAGCATGCCGATATGACCGATTCCTCTGGGTCGAGTACGCCGACTCTCCGCCAGGTGGTGCTGGACTGTGAAGACGCGCGGCCGCTTGCCGAGTTCTATCGACAGTTGCTGGGCTTTCGCTACCGCCCAGGCGAGGAACCGCCTGCCGACGGGACGCCGGATACCAAAGGCGAGGACTGGCTGGTGCTCTGCGGCGCCACCGGGTCCCCGCGTCTGGCGTTCCAGCAGGTGCCGTCCCTGCCCGAGCCGACCTGGCCTGACGGTCCGCGGCCACAGATGCTGCACCTCGATACCACCGTCCCGACCGTCGGCGAGCTGCATATTCAGCATGAGCGTGCGCTTGCTCTCGGGGCGCGCCTACTTCTCGACCGGTCTGACGATGAGGCGGAGCCAGCTTTTGTCTACGCCGACCCTGCGGGGCACCCCTTTCTGCATCTTCGTCGGCGGCTGACCCCCTTTTTTGGAGCTGCTCGCGCATCGCGCTTGGAATCCGCCGCCGTCGTCGCCGCTCGCAGAGGAAAGAACGCCTCCGCTCGCTCCTTGGGCATTGCTCGCTCCGCTCGCTGAAGCTGGCGCCTGTCAGCCCAGCCTGGCTCCGTGCGGCGGCGCGCGATTCCCGACGCCCGCTGCTCAGGGGCGCGCCTGTGGTTGTCGCGTGGCGTGCTGGCTAGCCTGGACCGGTCTGCGTAGCGTGGTCTGCAGCTCACTGCTAGGAGTGCAATCCATGGCTAGCTTTCTAAGGTTCCTGCAGAATGTCGGCCTGCTCCTCGCCCGGCTTGGACTAGGCGGCATTTTGCTCCTGCACGGATGGATGCGCTGGAACGCCGGCGTTCAGAAACAGATCGACTACCTGACTCAGTTCCGGACCCCGTACGCCGAGGTTGCGGCCTGGGGCTCCATCGTCTTCGAATTCGTGGGCGGCGCCCTGCTGATCGTCGGTGCGTTGACCCGGCTTGTCGGCCTAGGCGTGCTGATCGAACAGATCCTGATCATCGCGTACACCAGCTGGTACAAATGGCCACCCACCTTGCTCAACGCGGACGGCACCTACAAGGGGGGTTACGAATACAACGTGGCCCTCGGCCTGCTCGGTCTGCTGTTGTTCGTCATGGGCGGTGGCGCCGTCTCCATCGACCGCCTGTTCCGACGGAAGAGGCCGACGGCTGAGGAGGAAGAGGACGAGCTCGCGGAGCGCTCCACTACGGGCGCAGCTATGTGATCTGACACCGAAGCCCGCCACGAGATTCACAGGGAAGCCACAGCCAGCGCATAGGGCTTTACCGAGATGTGGTGTCAGGCTGGGCCCATGATTCGCACCGATGCAACCGCAGCACCTCTCACCCGACCCGACGGAACCCCGATCCGGATCCTCGCGGTCGACGATGAATCCAGCTTGACCGAGCTGCTGTCCATGGCCATGCGCTACGAAGGCTGGCAGGTTTCCACCGCAGCCTCGGGCGGGCAGGCCGTCAAGGTGGCCCGGGAAACCAGGCCAGATGCCATCGTGCTGGACATGATGCTGCCAGACTTCGACGGGCTCGAAGTGATGCGTCGCATCCGGGCTGATGATCCTCACGTGCCGGTGATCTTTCTTACCGCAAAAGACTCAGTCGAAGATCGGATCGGTGGGCTCACTGCAGGTGGCGACGATTACGTCACCAAACCGTTCAGCCTGGAGGAGGTCATCGCCCGGTTACGCGCCCTGCTCCGGCGAAGTGGCGCTGCGCTGGCCAGAAGCGACTCGACCCTGGTGGTTGGCGATCTCACACTGGACGAGGACAGCCACGAAGTGCGTCGCGCCGGCGTGGAGATCCAGTTGACCGCTACTGAGTTCGAGCTGCTGCGGTATCTGATGCGCAACCCACGGCGGGTGCTCAGCAAGGCACAGATCTTGGATCGGGTGTGGAACTACGACTTCGGAGGCCAAGCGAACGTCGTCGAGCTTTACATCTCCTATCTCCGCAAGAAGATCGACGCCAATCGTCCGCCGATGATTCACACCCTGCGCGGCGCTGGCTATGTGCTGCGCCCGGCCGCTACATGAGCTACCCAGGTACCGCCGAACCAGGCGCCGGCCCAATAGCCAGTGCGCCGCGTACATCGGACGTGGTGTCCCGGCCGGATCCCCTTGGCCGCCACACGTTGGGGCGCCAACTTGTCGTCAGGGTGACGGCGCTTGTTGCGCTGGCCGCTCTCTTGATCACCACAGCGACGGCCTTGGCCACCCAACAGGTGTTGATGTCTCAACTCGACCGCCAACTCGATGCGGTCACTGCGCGGGTACGCGATCCAGTCGACAACTACATCGGATCTGAGCGTGGTCCAGACAGCGGTCTGCTGCGCCCCGGCCAGCCAATCGGTACTCTCGCGGTGATCTACGACACCGACGGTAATGCCGATTCTGGTGGTCGGCTTACTGAGCGTGGTGCCGCGGGCCAGCGCGGCGCAGCCGTCACTGTCCTTCCCGACGTCGCTGTCTCGCAACTCGCCGGCGTGCCGACCGACGGATCAAAGAGCTCCATTACCCTCAGCGAGCTCGGCCACTATCGGGTAGTCGGCTTCCGGATCGTCTCCGGCGCAACGACAGTCGGCACTTTG
Organism: Propionibacteriaceae bacterium; assembly: GCA_036377435.1. Classification (GTDB taxonomy): domain Bacteria; phylum Actinomycetota; class Actinomycetes; order Propionibacteriales; family Propionibacteriaceae; genus Microlunatus. The sequence goes on along the minus strand of DASUYM010000056.1, from coordinate 2,566 downwards.
GTGATCGGCGTACCGCTGCGCCAGGTCGACGAAACCATTCTCGACCTGGTCGGCCTGGCGGCGCTGTTTTCTCTGCTGGTCGTGACGGGGACCGTCTTCGCGGCCCGCTCAGTGGTCGTTCGCAGCCTGCGCCCGCTGAATCGGGTAGCAGCGACCGCGCAGCAGGTCTCCCAGCTCAAACTGGATCGTGGCGAGGTCGCCCTCGCAGTGCGCGTACCACCGGAGGATGCCAATCCGGCTTCCGAGGTCGGCCGTGTTGGTCAGGCGCTCAACCACATGCTCAACAACGTCGAAGAGGCGCTCGCTGCGCGCCAAGCGTCCGAGACCAGGGTGCGCCAGTTCGTGGCCGACGCATCCCATGAACTGCGCAACCCGCTCGCCGCTATTCGCGGATATGCGGAGCTGACCAGGCGGGATCGTGAGCAGCTCCCGACGGATGCCGCGTACGCGATGTCGCGGGTCGAGTCCGAGACTGAGCGAATGTCCAAGCTGGTGGAAGACATGCTGCTGCTGGCGCGCCTCGATTCCGGACCTGATCTTGATCTCCAGCCGTGTGACTTGAGCGAGATCGTGATCAATGCGGTCAGCGACGCCCGCGCTGCCGGACCTGATCATGCATGGCAGCTGACCCTGCCTCACTATCCGGTGATCGCTTACGGCGACCAGCACAGATTGCAACAGGTGATGGCTAACCTGCTGGCGAACGCGCGTACACACACCCCACCTGGGACGCGGGTACACACCGAAGTCTCGGTCAGCGATGCTGATGCGGTTGTCACCGTGACCGACAACGGACCGGGCATTCCGCCCGAGATGTCCAATCGCGTCTTCGAGAGGTTCGCCCGAGGAGACGCGAGCCGGATGCGTACGCCTGACGCGGGAACGGGTGGCAGCACCGGTCTCGGGCTGGCGATCGTGGCGGCGGTTGTCGACGCACATCACGGCAGCGTTGCGGTGAGCAGTCAGCCTGGTCGGACACAGTTCACGGTGCGGCTGCCGCTGGCACAGTTGGCGCCGGCGTCACATGCTGGGTCCGGCCCGGACATGCGCGCGCCCTATTGAGACGGGCGGGAGAGCGGGCACGTCGCTGGCATCATCGGCAGCCGCGAACGCCGCCGCTTCCGCGCGGGACCTGAGATTCAGCTTGGCCAGGATCCTGCTTACGTGGTGAGCTGCTGTCCTCGGGCTGATGAAAAGCTCGGCCGCAATCTCAGGGTTCGTCAGCCCGCGTTTCAGTAGAGCGAGCACCTCGCGCTCTCGTTGAGAGAGCAGCCCGACGTGACGTGGTCCAGGCCTGGTGGCAACGCCAAGGCCGCGTAGCAACGCAGCCGCCGAGGCGGCGTCACGATGCGCACCCAACCTCTGCAAGCGGTCAAGAGCCCAGCTCGCCTCGACGATCGCCAGCGACGGATCCGCTACGCGGAGCACCCGGGCAATTTCGAGCCGGGCCCGGGCCGCGTGAAACGGAAGCTCCAGCCGATCAAACTCGGCAGCCGCGCTGCGAAGCCGGTTCGCTGCCAGGCCGGGTTCTCTCTGCGCTTCCGCAACCAGTCCGGTAGCGCGGTCAGTCAGTGCCAGGGCCTGAGGATGCCCATGGTCCACTCCGGGAAGCGACTCCGCAGCAGCGCTGGCCGAGGCAACATCACCGCTCGCCAGATAGGCCTCGACCAGGCCGGCGGCCAGGATTGGGAACGCGGCGTCGCCTGTGGCGGTCATGGCTAGCTGGGACCGAAGCAGGGCGATGGCCCGATTTGGATGCCCGGCTGCGATCATGACTTCGGCATAGACCGCGGCGTTCTCCGAGGAGTCCCCGGCCGCCGCCAGAAGTTGGCCAGCCTCCTCGACTGCGCCCCGCCGAAGCCGCAGCTCGGCGAGGCCACCAAGCGCTTCAACGCGCGGCCCGCGGCCAAGATCAGCGGCCATGGATAGGGCGCGAAGCAGCTCGGCCTCCGCAGCGGCCCAGTCCCCTGTCCCGACGAGGACCCTGCCGTAATGTGCCCGGCACCGTGCATGCAGGAACGGGCAGCCGTACTTCACCGCAAAGCTGTCCGCGGCGGCGCACCACTGGGCGGCTCTTGCGTGGTCGGCGACCAGGCTGCACGCCGACAGCATGCTGCAGCTGGCCCAGACGACGGTGTCAAGCCGGACGCACTCGCCAGCTAGGGTTCCCGCCATGGCCTCGTCGAGCAGCGCTAGCCCGGCCGACACGTCTCCACTGGTCACCATGGCTAGTCCCAGGTCGGTCAGGGCTGACAGCTCGAGGTCAGGATCACCGAGCCGGCGGGCCAGATCGAGCGCTCGGCCCAGCAGCTTCCGCTGGCGCGCGGGCTCGTCGCAGGTGTAGCCCTCCATCAACCACAGCCAGCCGTCGAGCCGTTCGTCGCCGCTCAGCGCGGCAGCCGAATGCGCGCGAGCGATCCATCCCTGGGCGACGGTCGGTTTGTCGAGGTTGGAGAGGTAGCACACACTGATGTCTAGCGCCACGATGGTGGCCTCGGCGTTGCGCTGATTGGCGCGATAGCTCGCGTACGCGCGCTGTCGGAAGTTGAGGCTCTCGTGGATGTCA
>DASUYM010000055.1:0-7770 GCA_036377435.1 Propionibacteriaceae bacterium | reverse complement strand
CTCGCGGAATGGACCCGCCTAGGCTTCCTGACCCGCACAAGTGCCGGCACCTACACGTTGCCGACACGCCGCGACACCGCGAGTCCTTGACCGACACTCCCGGCTCCTAACTCCGCGGCATTGCTACGGGTGGCCTACGGCCAGCCTTGACCCCAGCTCCGGGCGACGCCGATCTAGGCAGCCGCCGGAAGCAGGCCGGGGTTCAAGATCAAGGGGATGAGGGGGGAATGTTGTGGGGTGTTAGGGGTTGGGTTGAGCGGTTTCGTGACGGCTTCAGGGTGTAACTTTCCTTATTTTGTTGGGAAACGGCTTGTCATCGAACATGGGTTCGAATAGAATAGGTGTATGGAACTCGGGGATCCACCAACAGAGCAGCGCACCGAGCGCGGCCGGTTGGATGCGGTCTTCGACAAACTCGATGAGGTGTTCACCGAACTCTTAGAGACCGTCGAATCCGGCGGGCTTGATCAACTCACCGCAGCGCAGAAAGTAACTGCGTGGCAACGCTTTGAAACCCTCCGGAACCGGCTGCCATTGATCGACCACCACTTGATTGCCGACGCTGAGGCCACTGATCTGGCCGGAACCCGCTGCTCCTCCACCGTGACCAGGTTTTTAGTGCAGGTGCTGCAACTCTCCCCCGGTGAGGCTGCCTCCCGAGTCCGGGCGGCGGCAGCCGTCGGACCCCGCACGTCCATGCTCGGTGAGAAGTTGGAGCCGGTACTGCCGCGGCTGGCTGTGCTGCAACGCGACGGTGCAGTCACGACTGAGAAGGTGCAGATCGTGGAACGGGCCATGCACAAACTGTCCCGACCCGGCCTGAACCCTGAAGCGGTAGAGATTGCGGAGCAACTACTCACCCAATATGCGCCCATCTTGGGAGCCACCGACCTGCGCAGGTACGCCTTAGGCGTGGTCAATGCTGCCGATCCGGACGGGCCGCAACCCGTCGACGACCAACTACAACAAGACCGCCGGTATCTGGAGTTGAAGCAACGCCGGGATGGTATGTGGCACCTGCAAGGCAGACTCATCAATACGGTGGGTGCCCAGCTCAACGCCATCTTGGACCCGCTCACCAAGCCCCGGACCACCACCTTGGAAGACGAGAACGGCACCACCACCCCGATTCCGGATGAGCGGCCTTATGGGCAACGGCTGCACGACGGGTTGGATGAGGCCTGCGGACGACTGCTGAAGCTGAAGGACCAGCCCGCCTCCGGCGGCACACCCACCTCGTTGATCGTCACCATCGGCTTAGAGGATCTGCTCGCCAAGGCCGGTTTGGCTGAGACCAGCGACGGCTCCCAACTCACTTCTGATCAGTTGCTGCGGATAGCTGATGAGGCCGACATCTGGCCCACCATCATCAACCACAACAACGTCCCGCTGGCATTAGGCAGAACCAGACGAATCGCCTCCACAGGCCAAACCATGGCCCTACACATCCGAGACGGCGGATGCTCATTTCCCGGATGCACCCATCCATCCAGCTGGTGCGACCGACACCACATCACCAACTGGATCACTGGCGGGCCTACCGATCTGGACAACCTGACCCTGCTCTGTCGATACCACCACACCCACTTCCAGCAGAAAGGCTGGACCTGCCGCATCAACACCGACCAGCTACCGGAATGGACACCACCCTGGTGGATCGACCAACACCAACGACCCCAAATCAACGCACGCATCCAACGCATCCACGCCCAACGCCACCCGGCACGTCAACGACGGCGGCGACGACAACCACCCAACGCCGCATGAAGGCACGCGCCTGGAGCCCTCGAAGGTCGACCGTTGGCTTCGACAAGACCAAGCTGAACAATTTCGAAACGGCGCTAGTCCTGAGATTCGCTGGCAACTGCCCGGCGCTGGTAGATTAGCGGCGCCGTTTGACCGGCCGCGGATTTTCAAGAGCTCCCACTCACACCGTGTGAAAAGATCCCGAGAGGGCATCGGGGGCGCCGCGCAGCGGGAAACCGAGAGGAGAACGTCAGTGTCGATTGACGCTGCAACCAAGAAGAAGATCATTGACGAGTACGCGACCAGCGACGGCGACACGGGTTCTCCGGAGGTCCAGGTCGCAATCCTCACCAAGCGGATCGCCCATCTCACCGAGCACCTCAAAGAGCACAAGCACGACCACCACAGCAGGCGCGGCCTGATGCTGTTGGTTGGACAACGCCGCCGCCTGCTCAACTACGTAGCCAAGACCGACATCGAGCGCTACCGGTCACTGATCGAACGGCTCGGGCTCCGTCGGTAATCTGTCAAAACGGCTGCGCAAGACCACAACTAAACACCTACATCACGTTCGAGATCGCATCTCGACACGGATGCTCGACGAGGAGAGACTCGGTCCTCGGTAGTGGTTTTCGGGAGGAGCGTTTCGCTCTGGCCCGCGGACCTCGATCGAAGACCGGCCTCCACCACCTCGGGGGAAATGCCGCGGGACACGCGTACCCGCCACGTCGAGCCTCATCCAGTGTGCGTGCGATCCCCGCTCAGGCACTGAGCCGTACGGCCAGCGCCGCAGAAAGGAATCCCGTGGAGGGATCAGATCTTCAGTTCACCGAGGCCGTTATCGACAACGACGATCTCGGCCGCCATGTCGTCCGGTTCGAGTCGGGCCTGTTAGCTCGCCAAGCCGCCGGAGCGGCAACCGTTTATCTGGACGACGACACCATGGTGCTCTCGGCCACGACCGCACAAAACAGGCCCCGCGACGCCATCGACTTCTTCCCACTCACGGTGGACGTCGAGGAGCGGATGTACGCCGCGGGCCGCATACCCGGCTCGTTCTTCCGCCGTGAAGGCCGCCCGTCCGAAGGCGCGATCCTCACCTGCCGGCTCATCGATCGCCCACTGCGACCCTGTTTCGTCAAGGGGCTACGCAATGAGGTCCAGGTGGTCGTCACCGTCATGGCGCTGAACCCGAACAAGCTCTACGACGTCGTCGCCATCAACGCGGCCTCGCTGTCCACCCAGCTGGCCGGCCTGCCGTTCAGCGGCCCGATTGGCGGCGTACGCGTCGCCCTGATCGGTGACCGCTGGATTGGCTTCCCCGACGTCGACCAGCTTGAAAAGGCCACTTTCGACATGGTGGTCGCCGGGCGAGTCACCCCTACCGGCGACGTGGCCATCGCCATGGTCGAGGCAGAGTCCACCGAGCACACCTGGAATCTCGTGAAGGCAGGTGAAACCGCCCCCTCCGAGGAGGTGGTGGCAGCCGGCCTGGAGGCGGCGAAGCCGTTCATCAAGGTGTTGTGCGACGCACAGACCGAGCTGGCAGCCAAGTTCCCGAAGCAGATCGCTGAATTCCCCGTCTTCGTCGACTACGCCGACGACGTGTACGCCGCCGTTGAAGAGACTGCCACTGTGGAACTCAGCGAGGTCATATCGATCGCTGACAAGCAGACGCGCGAGCAGGCCGCCGATACCCTCAAGAGCAAGATTGTCGAGCGTCTGGCGCCGCAGTTCGAGGGCCGCGAAAAGGAGATCACCGGCGCATACCGAGCTCTCACCAAGAAGCTGGTGCGGCAGCGGATCTTGACCGACAAGATCCGTATCGACGGTCGAGGTGCAACTGACATCCGCACCTTGTCGTGCGAGGTTGGCGTGGTGCCGCGGGTGCATGGGTCGGCGCTCTTCCAACGGGGCGAGACTCAGATTCTCGGCGTCTCGACGCTGAATATGTTGGGCATGGAGCAAAGGCTCGACACGCTCGGGCCGGAAACCACGAAGCGCTACATGCACAACTACAACTTCCCGCCTTACTCCACCGGTGAGACGGGCCGGGTCGGATCGCCCAAGCGGCGCGAGATCGGTCACGGTGCACTGGCCGAGCGGGCCTTGCTACCGGTGTTGCCCACGCGTGAGGAGTTCCCTTACGCGATTCGGCAGGTGTCGGAAGCCCTCGGCTCCAACGGCTCTACCTCGATGGGCTCGGTGTGCGCCTCAACGCTGGCACTGCTCAACGCGGGCGTACCGCTGCGCGCGTCGGTCGCCGGCATTGCCATGGGGTTGGTCTCCGACACGGTAGACGGTCAGACCCGCTATGTGGCACTGACCGACATCCTCGGCGCTGAGGACGCGTACGGGGACATGGACTTCAAGGTTGCGGGTACCCGGGACTTCATCACCGCGTTGCAGCTGGACACCAAGCTGGATGGAGTTCCCGCCTCGGTGCTGGCCGACGCGCTGAACCAGGCCAAGGACGCCCGGAACACGCTGCTCGATGTGATGCGCGAGGCCATCGACGGACCTGACGAGATGAGCATCTATGCGCCGCGGATCATCACCATGAAGATCCCCGTCGACAAGATCGGTGAGGTCATCGGCCCGAAGGGCAAGGTGATCAACCAGATCCAGGACGACACCGGGGCGGAGATCACTATCGAAGACGATGGGACGATCTACGTGGGCGCGGATCAGGCTGATAAGGCCGAGGCAGCACGAGCCATGATCAACGCCATCGCCAACCCGACCAACCCGGAGAAGGGTGAGCGGTACCTCGGCACGGTTGTCAAGATCACCGCTTTCGGCGCCTTCATCGCGCTGCTGCCGGGCAAGGACGGCCTGTTGCATATCTCCAAGCTCCGCCCGCTCGCTGGGGGGCAGAGAGTTGAGAATGTGGAGGACGTGCTCAGCGTCGGACAGAAGATTCAGGTAGAGATCAATGAGATTGATGATCGCGGCAAGCTGTCGCTGATTCCTGTCGTTGAGGAGACTGTGTCGGCGTAGGGGCCGTTTGTACATTCGAGTCAGCTCCGATGCCCATTCCGCACCGTCGTCCTGGAGGGCGCCTTCCACAGCTGGATGGCGCCGTCCGCCGTACGGTGCTGCGAAACGGCCTCCAGGTCGTCACTGAGGACATCCGGTCCACCAGCACCTATTCCCTGGGCGTCTTCGTCTCAGTCGGTTCGCGGCACGAGACGTCGAGCCTGCATGGCGCCTCGCACTTTCTGGAGCACCTGCTCTTCAAGGGGACCCCGAGCCGCACTGCGGAGCAGATCTCGGCCGCGATCGAGTGCGTCGGCGGCGAGCTCAACGCGTACACAGCCAAGGAGCACACCTGCTTCTACGCTCGCGTGCTGCACAGTGACGCTGAGCTTGCCCTCGAGGTGCTCACCGACATGATCACTCACTCGCTGCTCACGTCGCATGATGTAGACGCCGAGCGCGCAGTGATCTTGGACGAGATCTCCATGCACGGCGACGACCCGGGCGAGCTGGCGGCTGAGGCGGTCGCGGCCGATATCTTCGGCAAGTCAGGGCTTGGTCGGCCCGTCATCGGATCGGTGGCCTCGGTGGTTGCCCTAACCCGACGGCAGATCGCGAATCACTGGAGGCGGCACTATCAGCCCGGCGGCTTGGTTGTCGCGGCAGCGGGCAAGGTCGACCACGACCGGCTCGTTGACCGGCTGAGCGCTCTCGATACAGAGCCGTCGACGTCTGCCCCGCGACTGCAGGCTGCCAGCACGATCGGCCGTCGCGGCGGGCTGTTCATGCGCCGGTTGCCGCTCGAGCAGTGCAGCGCGGTGCTGGCGTTCCCCAGCTCTGGCATCTTCGACGCACGGCGATTTCCGCTTGGCCTGCTCTCCCTGATCATCGGAGGCGGGATGGCGTCTCGGCTGTTTGTCGAAGTGCGGGAGCGGCGGGGACTGAGTTACAGCATCGATGCGGGCGAGACGGCCTATTCCGACGCCGGTCTGTGGAGCGTGGAGTGGCAGTGCGCACCCGGCAAGCTTGCCCAGATCCTGGAGCTCGTGCGGGCCACGCTTGCTGACGTGGCTGCCCACGGCGTTACTGAGGATGAGCTGGCGCGAGCTAAGGGCCAGATGCGCGGCCAAACTGCGCTGTCCTACGAGGGCCCGGGCAGCCGGATGAGCCGTCTTGGCCTGAACGCCATACTCGGTGATGAGCGGACGCTCGGCGAGATGCTGCGCTGTTTCGATGAGGTGACCGCCGATCAGGTACGCGCCGAGGCAGAAGTCCTCTTCACACATCCCCCGACGCTAGCCATCGCCGGAGCCCGGGTGTCGGCCCGGCGAATCGAGTCGGTCCTCTCCCAGTGGTAGAACCGAGTTGTCAGCGTCTCAGCTCGCCATCGCCAGCCGTGAGCCTGACAAGTCGGAAGGTGGTTGCGGATGACACGGGTGGGCGTCTTCGGATCCCGTGGCCGGATGGGTGCTGAAGTGTGCCGTGCCGTCGACTCGGCCCCGGACTTGGAGCTCGTTGCAGAGCTCGACCTTGGGGATGACCGTTCGCCCGCCGAAGCTGCTGAAGTGATCGTCGACTTCACTCATCCCGATGCAGTGATGGACAACCTCTCCTGGTGCATCGACCATGGCATCCACGCCGTGGTCGGTACCACCGGCTTCACAGACGAGCGGTTGAATCAGCTACGTACGAGCCTTGCCGATCATGACGGTGTCGGCGTCCTGATCGCTCCCAACTTCTCCATCGGAGCGGTGTTGATGATGCATTTCGCGGAGCAGGCAGCCGCCTTCTACGAGAGCGCGGAGATCATCGAGCTGCATCATCCCGACAAGGCCGATGCCCCATCCGGCACCGCAGCGAATACCGCACGCAGGATTGCCGCTGCGCGTAACGCGGCCGCCCTCGGAACGCCGCCAGATGCCACGGTCCAGGAGCTGCCTGGCGCTCGAGGTGCCCAGGTTGACGGGATTCGGGTCCATGGTGTCCGGCTGCGCGGACTGGTTGCCCATCAGGAAGTGCTTTTTGGTGCCGAGGGTGAGACCTTGACTATCCGGCATGATTCGCTCGATCGAGTGTCCTTTATGCCAGGCGTGCTCGCAGCAGTCCGCGCCGTCAGCACCAGGCCCGGCCTGACCGTCGGGATCGAGCCCATTCTTGGGATCTGATGACGTGAACCGATCATGGACCAGCCGGCTACGGGGCTCGCCGCTGGTCGTGGTACTGATCATCATCGTCGGCGTCGTGTTGCTCGTCGCAGGCCTCTATGTGGGCGATCGGTACGCTCACCGACGCGCAGAGCAGCGGGTTGCGGCGGTCCTGCAACCCCACCTGGGAACGCCCCAGCCACCCCAGGTCGACATCGAGGGTTTTCCGTTCCTGACTCAGGTCGCGTCCGGCTCCATCGGCAAAGTGCGCGTCGTGGCCGATCAGCTCGGCGAAACGAGCAAAGCGCCGCTCATCTTGGCGCATGCCGACCTCGTCATGACCGACGTAATGACCAACGACTGGTTCAAGACGCTGAAAGTCGCCCACACCGAGGGCACAGCTCTGATTGACTACGCCAAACTCTCCACAGTCGCGGGCGCACCGCTGACGTATGGCGGCGATGGGCGGGTGGAGATCGTAGTCAAGACGACCGTGGTTCGCCGAGAAGTGGAGGCCGTGATCAGCGGCTCGCCTCGGCTGAACGCAAAGGAACAGACCATGACGCTGAGCGACGCCAGGATCGCCGTCGCCGGGGTCAACCTGCCTGACTTCACCGCCCAGGCATTGCTGGCCGCGTTGCTCAAGCCGATCCCGCTCAAGGGGATGCCGCTCGGCCTGACTATCACCCAAATCGTGGCGGGCGGAGACGGCGTGCATGTCGACCTGGCGGGCGACAACCTGACTATCTCGTCCTAGCGATGTGCCTCCTAAGTCTCTTTGTCGGTTCGCGCCGCCCAGGCACGCACCTCGCGGCGTTCTCCTCAGTCGGCATACGACTCGGTATACCTCCCTCGTCGGCCTTGCGATGCATCATCCTCCTGGACGACTGACGTATGCACC
>DASUYM010000054.1:0-2842 GCA_036377435.1 Propionibacteriaceae bacterium | reverse complement strand
CTGGGGTTTGGCTTCGGCGAGTCGCTACCCGACGGGGTCCGCGACTACGCGATTGAGGTGCGCGGCCATGCCGATAGGTTCTTTGGTCCGCCCCCAGACGCCGCTGCCACCGCTTGGGTGGACGCCGAGCGCACCCTGAGCCAGGCCGACCTGGTGGATGTCGACGGTACGCCGGCGCGGCGCCTGGTTCGTGCTGGCAAACCGTGGTCCACCTGTCGTGACAGTGTGGTGACCGCGCTCGTCACCGGCGGATCGTCGGTCGTCGTCGTGGGTGGAGATGCTGACCAGGTGACCCGTGTCGCCGAGAGCGAGCGTGTCGTGACTTAATGCGCGCCGGGCCCGTCCCCGGATCGCTCAGCCTTTCTGCAACCCCCGGGTCACGCCCCGGCGAAGATCGGTGGCAGGACAAACAGCATGCTGAGCGACCACGTGATGTGGGTGAGGATGGGCGCCAGTACGCCGCCGGATGCGCGGCGCTGCAGCCCCACAACGGTGCCAAGGACAACAGCCGCGAAGACCAGCACAGGATTGCCACCGGCAATAGTTGCCAACGCGTAGAGGACCGTGGAAATCAACACCGGGTGCCATGCGCCGATAGCTGCGAAGAGTGCGCCACGAAAAAAGAGCTCCTCAGCGATGCCGTTGACCAGTGTGATCATGAAAATGATCCAGAGATTTCCCAGTCGGGCGTAGCCGAGCACATCTTCGGCGAGCCTGGCCAACGGAGGGATCGAACGAAGAATGATGGCACCGACCACGAAGAGCGCGGCCAACAGCAGCCCCGCCGCGATGGGTGTGATGATCGGACGCCGCAACGCGCCACCGAGCACGATGTGGCCTATGTGCAGCGGCCCCGACAGCAAACTGCCGAAGGTCCATGTTGCTGCCAGGCCAAATGTCAGCGCATAGAAGGCCGGATCTCCCTGTCGTACTGAGAACGAAAAGCCCAAAAGGGTGGCGCCGACGGCTAGCGTGATTGCAACGACGATGCGGCGGCGCAGGAACGCCGCGTCGGGCTGCCGGTGATCGCGTTCAACCTTGTCGATCAATACCGGACGGACGATCCCGATCGCTCGCCCGATCATCCGCCTTGGTGGGCTGATGTTCACGACTTCGCTCGGGAGGCGGCTCGCTGCCGGAATGCCTCTCGAACTGCGTCGTCATAGCCCATAGGCATTCCCGGAACGATTTCGGCTATGGGGTTGCCGGTGACCACGACCTCGTTGCTCATCGAGTCCACGAGATTGCGGGCGGTTGCCGTGTCGACATCAGTGACCAGTGACAACCAATAGGAAGACAGCCGGGGAGTCAGCAGCGGCACGCCAAGCATGGGCAATGGGCGGTGATGGTGCAGGCGGGCGACGCGCCGCATCATCTCGGCGTAGGTCAGCACGTCGGGTCCGCCGATCTCGAAGATCCGTCCTTTGGCCGTCTCCGGCTCAAGCACCTCGACCAGGTAGCGAATAACGTCAGACAGGGCAATCGGCTGTGTGCGAGTGGTCGCCCATTTGGGAACAACCATCGCGGGGAGGTGAGCGACGAGCTGCCGGGTGATCTCCCACGAAATGCTGCCGTGTCCGATAATGATTGCCGCCCGCAGCACCGTGACCGGTACGCCGCCGGCCGCCAGAAGGTGCTCCACCTCTCGCCTCGACCTCAAGTGCTCCGACAGGTCGGCACCGTCGCGGCCGAGACCACCGAGATAGATCAATCGCTCAAGACCTGCGTCGGTGGCTGCCGTTCCGAATGACCGAGCAGCCTCCGCGTCCTTCTCCACAAAGTCCTGCCGTGCCAGCGAGTGCACCAGGTAATAGGCGGCGTCGACCCCAGCGAGTGCCGACCGGAGGCTGTCGGGTTCGTAAACGTCGCCAAAAATCGGCTTCCCAGCGCCGGCGTACGTATCAGGATGTCGAGTCATCGCGAGGACTGAGTAACCCCGCATCTCCAACGCCTCGGCCAGGTGCGAGCCTACAAAGCCGGAGGCACCAGTAACGAGCACCTGCTTTGCCATTCAGCCTCCCTACCGGCTTCGCCGCCGTCACTCAATGGGTATTCGCCCCCGATCATCTTGGCGGTTGCATGCCAGAAGCAGCAAGGAGCTCGATTTCATGGTCTTTAGAGCAAATTTGCTCACACGTTCGAAAAGTGTCAGTGCCGGCTGGGAGCATGAACTTTATGACGGGGGACGACCAAGCCGATAGTTCTGCGCTCTGCGACGCTGTGAAGGACGCTCGACGTGAGGCGGCGACTGCGCTGGCTCGGCTGGCGGAGGCGGCGGTGCGGTACGCCGATTCTCGGATAGCTGAAGAGACCGCTGACGCTGCTGGTTCCAGTCTGGGGCGACTCAAGCGGCCCAAGCCGGGGGAGTTTGTGGCCGATGAATTGGCGCTGATGCTGCGCGAGCAGCCCTATTCCGTACGCTGCTTGGTGGCCCGGTCCCGCCGGCTCGCCGCTGATTTGCCCACTGTGTGGGAGGCATTTCGGTGCGGCGACCTGGATGTTGAGCAAGTTCGGGTGATCGATCGGGTGGCGCGTCGGGTTACCGAATCCGACACTTTGTCTGCCATCGATGACCAGGCGGTCGAGGCGGCGCAGACTAGGTCGCCGAAACAGTTGACGGTGTGGCTGCTCCGGCTGATTGTGCAACTCGAGCCGCGGGCCTTCGTGGAGCGGCATCGCCGGGCATTGGCTGAGCGTCGCGTCACCATCGTCCAAGGCGCCGACGGCATCGGCTATGTCACCGGGGAGGTGTCTGCTTCCGACGCTGCTGCTATCGACGGAGTCCTCGCCGCGACGGCACGTAGCCTCGGCGCCGAAGATGTCCGAACTGAGCAGCAACGCC
>DASUYM010000053.1:0-55611 GCA_036377435.1 Propionibacteriaceae bacterium | reverse complement strand
GGCGGCTACGAGCGCGGCTTCTCCCGCATCTCATACGTTTCGATGATGTCGCCGATCTTGATGTCGGAGTAGTTGCCGAGTGTCATGCCACACTCATACCCCTCGCGCACTTCGGTGACATCGTCCTTCTCGCGCCGCAGCGATGCGATCGTGCTCTCGGTGATCACGACACCGTCGCGCAGCAGTCGCGCCTTGGAATTGCGGCGGATCGAACCGCTGATGACCATGCAGCCAGCGATGATGCCCGCCTTGGACGAGCGGAAGATCTCCCGGATCTCCGCCTGACCAAGGGTGGCCTCCTCGTAGATCGGCTTCAGCATGCCCTTCAATGCCGCTTCGATCTCGTCGATCGCGGCGTAGATGACCGAGTAGTAGCGAATGTCCACGCCCTCGCGATCAGCCAGCTCGGAAGCCTTGCCCTGAGGCCGGACATTGAAGCCGACAATGACCGCATCAGACGCCGCGGCCAGCGAGACGTTCGTCTCAGTGATGGCACCAACGCCGCGGTCGATCACCCGCAGGCTGACCTCGTCACCAACATCGATCTTGGACAGCGCGTCCTCCAGCGCCTCCACCGAACCAGCACCGTCACCCTTGAGGATGAGCCGCAGCTCCTGCGTCTCGCCCTTCTCGAGCTGCTCGAACAGCTGGTCGAGGGTCTTGCGCCGGGTGCCGGCGGCCTGAGCGGCCATCCGCAGCCGTGCTGCCCGCCGTTCCGCGATCTGCCGCGCCATACGGTCGTCATCGACGACCAGGAAGCTGTCCCCCGCACCCGGCACGGCCGTCAGGCCGAGTACCTGTACCGGGAACGATGGCGGTGCCTCGCTGACATTGTCACCATGATCATCGAGCAGCGCGCGTACGCGGCCATGCGCAGGACCGGTGACAATCGAGTCGCCCACCTTGAGCGTGCCGCGCTGCACCAAGACGGTGGCGACCGGACCGCGCCCCTTGTCCAGGTGCGCCTCGATGGCCACGCCCTGAGCATCCATATCGGGGTTGGCTCGCAGGTCCAGGGCCGCGTCGGCGGTCAGGATGATCGCCTCCAGCAGCGACTCCAGACCTTGACTGGTGACCGCTGACACGTCGACGAACATCGTGTCGCCTCCGTACTCCTCAGGCACCAGGCCGTACTCGGTGAGTTGACCACGGACCTTTGTCGGGTCGGCACCTACCTTGTCGATCTTGTTCACTGCCACGACCACTGGCACTTCCGCTGCGAGGGCATGGTTCAGTGCCTCGATCGTTTGTGGCATCACACCGTCGTCGGCCGCGACTACGAGCACCGCGATATCGGTCGATTTGGCACCACGCGCACGCATTGCGGTGAACGCCTCGTGACCCGGAGTGTCGATGAAGGTGATCTTGCGTTCCTCGTCCTCCACTTCCGTGGAGACCTGGTAGGCCCCGATGGCTTGGGTGATGCCACCTGCCTCGCGGGCTACCACGTTTGTCTTACGGATCGCGTCGAGCAGCTTGGTCTTGCCGTGGTCGACGTGACCCATAACAGTGACGACCGGAGGGCGGGCCTCGAGATCCTCCTCGCCGCCGGTGTTCTCGCCGAACTCGATGTCGAAGCTTTCCAGCAGCTCGCGGTCCTCGTCCTCGGGCGAGACAACCTCGATGTCGTAGTTGAGCTCAGTGCCCAGCACCTGCAGAGTGTCGTCGCTCACCGACTGGGTGGCGGTCACCATCTCTCCAAGGTGGAACAGCACCTGGACCAGCGAAGCAGCGTCGGCGCCGATCTTCTCTGCCAGATCCGTCAGCGAGGCACCCCTGGCGAGCCGGACCTTCTGGCCGTCGCCTTGCTTGACGCGGATACCACCGATCGATGGGGCCTCCATCTGATCGAATTCCTGGCGCCGCTGCTTCTTGGACTTGCGTCCACGGCGAGTCGGGCCGCCGGCCCTGCCAAACGCACCCTGGGTGCCACCGCGACCACCTCGGCCACCACGCCCACTCGGCGGTGGCCCGCCGGGCCCACCGCCGGGGCCACCGCGACCCGGAGGGCCACCGCCCGCGCGACGACCACCAGCGGGTGCACCACGACCGCGTGTGCCCGGACCGCCAGGTGTACTGCCAAGCTGACCAGAGTTCTGCTTGGGCATCATCGCCGGGTTGGGTCGTGGCATTCCCGGAACTCCTGGGCGACCGCCCGGCGCCAACGGAGCACGGCCGGCAGCAGGTGGACGCGGTTCTCCAGGTCGAGCGCCGTCCGCGCCGGGACGCGGCGCACGCGGCCGACCCATTCCTTGCGAGGAGGAGAACGGGTTGTTGCCGGGTCGCGGGGTCCCGGGACGCCGCGCAGCTGGAGCGCCGGGGAGTCCTCCGGTGGATCCGGGACGTGGCCGTGGTACGGCGGCGCCGGGCACTTCGCCGATCCGAGCAGCAGGCGCGGCTTGGCCCGGAGCCCGTGGCACGCCTGGACGCGGAACCGACGTCGGCGGCGGAGGAGACGGCGGACTTGCTGGTGCCGCCGGTGCCGCTGGTGCCGCGGGCGCGGCGGGCGGGGCGGGCGGGGCGGTCGCGGCCACAGCCGGCGCCTCGGCAGTCACCTCGATGGGGGCTGGCGCCGGCGCTGCCGGCGCCCCGTCAGCCGTCTTCGCGGCCGAAGCCTTCGCGGCCGACGCCTTCTTGGCTGGCGCCTTCTTGGCTGGCGGCGGCTCGCTCGCCAGCTTCTCCTTGAGTCGTCTCTCGACCGGCGCCTCCACTGTTGAGGAGGCGGATCGTACGAACTCACCCATGTCCTTCAGCATGCTGAGGACGGTCTTGCTCTCGACTCCGAGCTCTTTTGCAAGCTCGTAGACACGGACCTTTGCCACTGCTCTCCTTGTTGGCGGTCCGGGTCTAATTCCGGACCAGTTAGTTGTCGAACATGCTCACTGAGCGGTTCTCATCGAGGGGTCATGAGCTGTGTGCCCACCTTCTGGTTCGGCTCTCGCCTAGGCGAGTGCTTGCTATCTCAGCCGCTCCAAGCGGAGCGGACGCATGGAGAACTCTATGCCCAGCCGCGCGCAGTGTCTAAGTGAGCGCGTCAAGGAACTGCCGGATCGTGACAGCAGCTCGCTGTCCGTCGATCTCCGACCGTAGAGCCCTTCCTAGGCTACGTCGCTTGAGCGCCTGCTCAAGGCATTCCGGCCTCGGATGCAGATATGCCCCCCGACCAGGCATGATCTGGCGATGGTCGATTGCCACTGCGCCGTCACGGGCCACGATGCGGAGGAGTCGCGCTTTGTCGTCCCGAGTCCTGCATCCGATGCAGGTACGAACAGGCGCAGACACCGAAACAGGCTAACGCGACACGAACTACAGGGCGGCTGGAGTCGCGTTTGCCGTCTCAAGACGGTCCGCGAGCTCGAAGAGACGCAAATGTACCCACGTCTGCCGTCTTGAGGCGGCAGGTGTCAGTGGGTCGGGAAATGCAGCCGCCACTCCGGCTTGAAGTTCCGACGGATCCCGACGGCTCCGCAGTCCAGCAGCGCATCTCGTACGCGTTCGAGTGTCCGCAGAGGCTGACGGTAAATGCCCTCGGACGTCACAACCACAAGCCGCCAGCGAATCTGGTCCAGCTCCTCGCGCCGGTAGATGTCACTCATCCATTGGCTCGTATCCTCAGCATGCTGTCGACCGTCGTACTCAATGATCAGCCGAACATGCTCATACGCCATGTCGTAACGCCTGCGCCATGCCCCGTCCCGCCCCCGAATGATCAGGTTGACACGGGGCTCGGGAAGGCCGGCAAGCACGAGCAGCAGGCGGAGCCGAGTTTCCTGTGGGGAGTCCACACCCTCACGCGCCAAGGATGCCGCTCTGCGCGCCACACGGCAGCCCCGACCGTTCCACTGAGCTGCGGCCTCGATGAGTCGCTGAGGTGACGTGTGCCCAGCCTTGATCAAGCCATCGGCCACGACGACTAGATCGACAAGCCCGACGCCCACTGCGGCAAGGTCCAAGAGGGTCTGCTCTGGAGTTGAGATGGGCAAGCCCTTGCGAAGCGTGGTCTGAGCCGGATGCGTGCGATAGTGCGATCTGACTCCCTGGCGTACCAGGCGGCCACAGGCCGACGGCAAGGTGACGTGCGTAGCGCCGTCGGCTGGCGGAGCTGCACCCCACAGCTCGGCCGCCGTGTGATGGCTGATGTAGGACCCGCTCGGCACCAGTCTGATGACGGCCCTCGCTCTCAGGAGCGGAGTAATGGCTACGTCACGCGCGACATAGGTATCCCAGCAGATCTTGTGGAAGCGCCTGCTGAGCAGCACCTCTGCAGTCAGACCAGCCGCTCGAGCCTCTGCTCGGCTGAACGGCTGGCGAGGATTGAACGCGGCTGACGTCTGGGCGGTTGCGGGCATGGGCACGATCCTGAGTGCTCCACAAACCTCCATCGCAGCCGTCAACACAATTTGTGGAAACCTTCTCGGCCTGCCTCCAATTGACGCGAGCCGTCTCAAGACGGCTCGCGGCGCTCAAGCGCCGCCTGTTGACACGCATTGGCCATCTTGAGCCGGGAAACGCAGATTTGAGAGACCGAACGCACGAGGGCGGGATCGGGCCCGGAAGAGCCATCGCGAGGTCAGGCCGGCGCAGTGTCGGAGCGGATGTCGATGCGCCAACCCGTCAGCCGGGCTGCGAGCCGGGCATTCTGTCCCTCCCGACCAATAGCCAGCGACAGCTGATAGTCCGGTACCACCACGCGAGCGGCTCGTAGATTCGCGTCCACCACCGTCACCGACGTCACCTTGGCCGGTGACAGCGCGTGACCTACGAAGGTCGCCGGGTCCGGTGAGTAGTCGATGATGTCGATCTTCTCCTCGTTCAGCTCGTGCATGACCGCCCGCACCCGCTGCCCCATTGGGCCGATGCAAGCTCCCTTTGCGCTGACATCGGGATTATGGCTGACCACCGCGATCTTGCTGCGGTGACCGGCCTCACGGGCCACAGCCTTGATCTCGACCGTCCCATCGGCGATCTCCGGCACCTCGAGCTTGAACAGCTTCTCCACCAGTCCTGGGTGAGTCCGCGAGACGATGATCTGCGGGCCGCGCAATTCCTTGCGTACTGAGACCACGTAGACCCGGATCCGAGTTCCGTGGGCGTAGCGCTCACCGGGCACCTGCTCGCTCAGCGGCATGATGGCTTCGATCTTGCCTAGGTCCACCCGTACGGTGCGGCTATCAGCGCCCTGCTGCACGACTCCGGAGACGATGTCGCCCTCGACCCCTGAGAAGTGACCGTACTTCTGCTCGTCCTCGGCGTCTCGCAGTCGCTGCATGATCACCTGACGGGCGGTGGAGGCCGCCACTCGCCCGAAGCCCGCCGGTGTGCTGTCGTATTCGCCGATCTGCTGCCCGTTCTCGTCGTACTCGGGGGCGAACACGATGACGTGTCCGGTCTTGCGGTTGAGTTCGACCCGGGCGCCGTGCACCGCACCCTCGGTCCTCTCGTACGCGGTGAGCAAGGCATCCTCGATCGCGCTGGCCAGGACCTCGAACGGCAGGTCCTTCTCCCGCTCCATCAGCCGCAGCACGGAGATGTCGATGTCCATCTCAACCCTCCTCATCCTCGCTGCGCGACGCTCGTGGCCGGTTCAGCTCCACCTGGACCAGCGCGCGGTCGATGTCGACGAATCCAATCTCGCGGGTATCGCCGTCCACATCGAGCCGTACGCCGTCCTCACTGCTGGAAACGATCCGGCCGGTGATTGTGTCCCCCTCACACAGTCGCACGGCGACCAAGCGCCCGGTATTCCGCCGCCAGTGCCGAGGCAGCTCGAGGGGTCGGCTCACCCCTCGTGATGTCACCTCGAGCGTGTACGGCCCGGCTCCGGTCACGTCCGCCTTGTCCAGCGCTTCTGACGCCGCCTTGCTCGCCGCGGCAATGTCATCAAGCAACGGACCACTGCCCTTCGGGCCATCACCGTCGACCACAACGCGGAGCAGCCGCCGCTTGCCTGCCGGAATGATCTCCACCGCTTCCAGCTCGAGGCCGAGCTGGGCAAGAATCGGGGTCAGCACACCAGCAATCTGGCTCTCATTCATCGCGCTGTCCTTCGATCCGATTAGGCCCTTCGGTTGTGGCGGCGCCGATCGGGAAAACATCTCGCAGCGCGTGTGGGGCAGCATATCGTTCGGCTGAGGTACGGTCGGCGGGTGGCCGACTCAGATGCACCCATTGGCCCCGTTCCGCCGGCGCAATTGAGCCGCCGGATGATCATCGGCCTGGGCCTTGCTGCGCCCACGCTGACGATGCCTTGGCTTGCCGGGTGTACGCCGAGCGATCCGACGGGCGACCGTCCTGCGCTTGCGCCCGGCGCACCTTCGTCGACTGCCTTATCGAGTCCTCCAGCGAGTCCCAGCCCGACGCCGGCCGTGTCGAATCCATCAGCCGGTGCTGCGGCGCCAGAGCAGGCGCTGGCGGCGCTCGCCGCTGCGATCCTGGCCGGACCGAACCGCAAGCAGCTCTCCAAGGACCGCCGACAGCTACTGACCTTCCTCCGCAACGCACACACAGCACACGCTCACGCAATTACCGATCCGCTGCCGACGCCTGCGCCGGTCAAGATCGGCGGAATGTCTCTGAACAGCTCGCTTGCCCTGCTGTCTCGTCGCGAGACCTCAGCTGCCGGCCACTACCGAAGCGCCGCGCTGAAAGCCAAGGGATTGGACGCACTGCTCTGGGGTTCGCTGTCAGTCGCTGCCGGGAGCTTCGCTGCGGCGATCGGCTCCGCTAACCCGCCCGCAGCACGCCCGGTGGCTAATCGGCCGCCGGTCGGGGTCCTCTCCGAGGTCGTTGCGGTCCAGGAGCTCGTCCGCCAACTGCATGCACTTGTGTACGGCTACCAGTTGGCGATCGGCAAGCTGAAGGTGCTCAGCAGGCAACGCGCGAAAGCCGAACACGAACTGCTGGTCCAGCGCATTTTCCGGGATCGGCTGATCGCCTGGCTGAAGAAACACGAGGCGGACGTCCCGGCCGCGGAGGCGGCGTACGTGCCGTCGGTTGTCCCGCGCAACCCGGCGACCGCCGGCAAGTTGATCATGCGTATGCAGACCGCGCTACAACCGTTCTGCGGGCTCTGGCTGGCTGCCTCGGCCACTCCAGCAGATCGGCAGCAAGCGCTGACTGCGCTGACTAGTGCCATGAAGACCGCCCGCTCCTGGGGCGCCCCACTTGGTGCATGGCCGGGCTGGAGCAGATGATCACTGTGCCAGCTGGCCCACCACGTCGTAGGTCAGCTTGATGATCAGGCCGCTGAGTACCACAAGGAAGACCTTACGGACGAACGAGCTCCCTCGGGCGATCGCTGTCCGGGCACCCAGGTAGCCACCCACCAGGTTGGCCGCACCCATCGTCAGCCCGAGCGCCCACAGCACCGAACCTGACAACCCAAAGACCACGATTGCCGACAGATTGGTGACCAGATTCGCGATCTTGGCCGTTGCACTCGCCTCCAGGAATCCGTAGCCAAGCACGGCGACCAGCAAGATCACGAAGAAGGAGCCGGTGCCGGGCCCGAGAAAACCGTCATACGCGCCGACGCCCAGGCCGATCACCGCAGTCAACCCGTAATGTCCTCGTCCCGCGTGCTTCCGCTTCGAGACCATGCCCAGCTGCGGCCGGCGCCAGACGTAAACGCCCACCCCGATCAGCGCGAGCAACACAATTGGCGTAAAGGCATCCCTTGGCAGCAGTCTCGCCAGCGATGCCCCAACTGCTGATCCAACGGCTGAGGCGACGACCAGCGGCATCACGGTCCGCCAGTCAAGCGGGACCCGGAGCGCGTACGTCAGCGAGCTGGTCGCCGTTCCACAGAACGAAGAGATCTTGTTCGTGCCCAGGATTACGGCCGGTGGGGTGCTGCTCGGCAACCCAATCAGCAGGGCGGGCAGCTGAATCAGCCCACCGCCACCGACGACCGCATCAACCCAACCTGCGACAAAGGCAGCGAGAATCAGCGCCGCTAGCGACAGCGCGGAGAGCTCCGACAATCCAAAGCCTCAGCCCAGCCCTGTTGGGCCGTGCACCGCTGCAAGGATCTCTCCGAGCGCATCCTCGACGGCGATTTCGGTCTGGTCCGCGCTCCTCCGATCGCGCAGTTCGATCACACCCTTGGACAGGCCGCGGCCAACCACAACGATCGTCGGCATACCCAGGATCTCCGAGTCGGCGAACTTGACCCCCGGGCTCACCGACCGGTCGTCCAAGAGCACCGATACGCCTGCCTGCTCCAGCTGAACGGCGAGATCGGCCGCTGCCGTGGTCACGGCCTCGTCCTTGCCGGCGGCCAGTATGTGCACAGCGAACGGTGCCAGCTCGCGCGGCCAGCAGAGTCCCTTGTCGTCACAGGTCCCCTCGGCCACGGCCGCAACAGCGCGCGAGATACCAACCCCATAGGAACCCATGGTCACCGTGACCAGCTTGCCGTTTTGATCGAGCACCTTGAGGCCGAGAGCCTCGGCATACTTGCGGCCCAGCTGGAAGATGTGTCCCATTTCGATGCCGCGAGCCAGCGTCAGTGGGCCGGACCCGTCAGGAGCCGGATCCCCGTCGCGAATCTCGGCCGCTTCGATGATGCCGTCAGGTGTGAAGTCCCGCCCGCACGTGAGGTCGAAGACATGCCGACCTGGCTCATTCGCCCCAGTCACCCAACGAGTTCCTGCGACGATTCGGGGATCTACCAGATACCTGATCTTGGTGATGGATTCCTCGCCGAGTACCGCGGCCACCCGCTCGCCAGAGCTGTCAAATTGAACCGGCCCCATGTAGCCCTTGACGAGTTCCGGGTTTGCGGCGAAATCCTCGTCGCTGAAAGGCTCGGGTTCCGCCGGATCCAGCTGCGCAGCGAGCCGTTTCAGATCCAGCTCGCGGTCCCCTGGGACACCGATCACCAGAGGGTGACGGGAGCCATCGACCTCAGTGATCATCAGCACTACGTTCTTCAAGGTGTCGCTGGCCTGCCAGGGCCGGTCGGTGCGCGGGAAGCGAGCGTTGGCCAGGTCAACCAGGGTTTCGATGGTCGGAGTGTTCGGCGTGTCCTCGACGTGAGCGGCCGGCGCATCGTCGTACGGCAGCGGCGGCGGAGGCGCGGTCCGTACCGCCTCGACATTGGCCGCGTAACCGCCGTGCGAGCGGACGAAGGTGTCCTCACCGTTCTCGGCAATGGCCAGGAACTCCTCGCTTGCGGAGCCCCCCATCGCCCCTGACATCGCGTGCACGATGACGTATTCGAAGCCCAGCCGGTTGAAGATCTTGATGTAGGCATCGCGATGGGCCGCGTACGACTTCGCAAGGCCCTCATCGTCGATGTCGAAGGAGTAGGAGTCCTTCATCACGAACTCGCGACCGCGGAGCAACCCGGCCCGCGGACGCGCCTCATCGCGGTACTTGGTCTGGATCTGGTAGAGGGAGAGCGGCAGGTCTTTGTAGGAGGAGTACAGGTCCTTGACCAGAAGGGTGAACATCTCCTCGTGTGTCGGACCTAGGAGGTACTCCGCGCCCTTCCGGTCCCGCAGCCGGAATACACCGTCGCCATACTCGGTCCAACGCCCAGTGGCCTCGTACGGCTCCTTTGGGAGCAACGCCGGAAAGTGCACCTCCTGAGCACCGATCGCGTCCATCTCCTCGCGCACAATGCGCTCGACATTGCGCAGCACGCGGTAGCCCAGCGGCAGCCAGGTGTAGATGCCTGGAGCGGCGCGCCGGATGTAGCCGGCACGCACCAACCAGCGATGGCTCGGCACCTCGGCATCGGCCGGATCCTCGCGCAACGTGCGGACAAACAGCTCCGACATTCGGGTGATCACCCGAGCACTGTATTGTCTCGGCTCGCGCATTGCGCGTGAAGGCCGCCCAGTTCGTCGTCGCTCGCCGACCAGAAGCGTGTCCGCTCACTCCTCCTCAGCACGCCGGCGCGCACATGCGCGAGCACTGCATAGTCTCGGCTCGCGAATTGCGCGTGAAGGCCGCCCACTTCGTCGTCGCTCGCCGACCAGAAGCGTGTCTACTCACTCCTCCTCAGCACGCCGGCGCGCACCATGCGCGAGCATTTGCACGACTGCGGCGGCTATCCCCGCATTAATCCCGGCGGATCCTTGCGCGTGACGACGGCGGCAGTGCGACGTTGTGCATCCAGCAACCGGCCGCGGAATGTACCTTTGGCCGTCTTCAGCGCCGTGGAGACTTGGTACAGCCGCGCCGGCCGCCCGGGCTGATAGTGGGTCACCAGGGTCGGGATATATTCGGCCTTGCTGACGGTGAACTGCCCGTTCCCGACGCGAGTAAAGGTGAACCGCCCGGTCGCCCCCTCCGCGCCGCGCGGCACGTTCGTGGCGTGCTGAGCCACCGTGTTTCCCACTCCATAGAGCACCCACTTCCTGTTCAGGGTGGTCCAGGGCTGCACGACGTGCGGGTGGTGCATGTACACAAGATCAACATCGGGTGACGCCGTGAGTGCACGGGCGAGCTTGATCTGCTGCTCGTTCTCACTCGTGGAATACTCGGTTCCCGCGTGTACGGCCGCGAGCACTATGTCCGCTCCAGCCGCCCGGGCACGGTGCGCCTGGTCTAGCAAGGCCCTGGCCCTGGTCCGCTGGACGGCCCACGGCTTGCCCTTCGGCATCGGGAGCCCGTTCAGGCTAAAGGTGGCCGCGACGATGCCGATCTTGATGCCCTGCTTGGTGGTGAAGATCGTCGGCCGCTGGGATTCGGCCTTGGTACGAGCCGTGCCCACATGCGCGATCTTGGCCCGATCAAGATCATCGAGTGTGCGCTTCAGGCCGGCGAAGCCTTGGTCGACGCTGTGGTTGGAGGCGGTCGTGCATATGTCGTATCCGGTCGCGGAGATCGCGCCTACGACCTGCGGCGGCGCTGCGAACAGTGGAAAGTTCCGGTACGGCCCACCTCGCCGAGCCAGCGGCACCTCTTCGTGGCAGATCGCCATGTCGGCCGATGCGATCACCGGCTTCATGCCGGCCAACAGCGGTGCGAAGTCATAGCCGCCATGTCCGCGTCGCCGAGCGTCCTCTCTAGCCCCGTACCACAAGGTGTTGTGCCACAGCAGATCGCCGTTCATGACCACCGTCACGTTCGTACGCTCCGGGGTGAAGGTTGCGCGCGGGCTCGGCGTCGAGCCGTCCGCGGGCTTAGGCGCGGCCAACGTCTCGTCAGTCACACCCGACAGCATGATCAACAGTCCGATGCAGAGCGCTGCCAGCCAGGCCTGGGAGGCCTTCAAAAGTGAACCGTCGCGAACTCCCCGACCTCAGTGAACCCCACCCTCGCGTACGTCGCGCGTGCTGGCAAGTTGTAGTCATTGACATAGAGCGACACAGTTGGCACGACCGTACGCGCCAGCTGGACGACGGCCGCCATCGCAGGAGCTGCCAACCCCCTGCCACGCAGCTCAGGTTCCAGCCAGACTCCTTGCACTTGGCAGACCGATCCGGATACTGAACCGAGGTCAGCCTTGAACAGCACCCGATCGCCGTCAAAGATGCCGAATGCGCGACCCGAGGCGATCAACTGGCGGACGTAGAAGCGGTAACCGGCGGGATTGCCTTGCACCGGTGAGACGCCGATCTCCTCGGTGTACATCTTCACGGCCGCGTCGGTATAGGCATCCCACTGATCGAGGGTGACTCGACGTACCCGCCGATCGATCGGGATCGCTGGCGCCGAACTGAGCGCGAGCACGGGTTGGTGCGGCCGCACATCGCGAACCTGGCTCCAACTGGCGCCCCAGCGCTCGGACAGCCGGTTCCACAGCCCTAGCGCGACATGTGACGGGCCGATGATCGATGCGCACATGCGTTCTGGACCGGCGAACTCGGCCCAAGCCTCAAGCGCGTCCTCATCCGCATTGACCGGCACGAGATTCGACCCGGCATGGCATAGCGCACGCAGCAGCCCACCTCGCTGATACCCCCAGACAGGACAGCCGAGGCTCGCCTGCTCGAGTCCCGCGGCACGCACCCGGGACGCCACGAAGACGTTCTCGATCGGGTTGGCGGAGAGCAGCCGGATGGCCGCGGGTAGATCGCTACGATTCAGCACCCGCACCGAACCCTCTCGGGCCCATCGGGATGCGATCGTGCCGGCGACCTTGCGCATGCCTAGCGCACGCTGACCTCGGGCACGCCGGGGCCGGCGGGCATGGATTCCGCGAGCCGCATCGCCTCATCGATGAGGGTCTCGACGATGTCGGCCTCTTTCACAGTCTTGATCACCTCGCCGCGGACGAAGATCTGCCCCTTTCCGTTACCAGAAGCGACCCCGAGATCTGCCTCCCGTGCCTCTCCCGGTCCGTTGACCACACAACCCATCACGGCAACCCGGAGCGGCACCTCCAGCCCCTCCAACCCAGCAGTTACCTCGTCGGCAAGCTTGTAAACATCAACCTGGGCGCGACCACAGGACGGGCAGGAGACAATCTCCAGATGCCGCGGCCTGAGGTTCAGCGACTCCAAGATCTTGATGCCGACCTTGACCTCCTCGACTGGCGGCGCGGACAGGGAAACCCGGATCGTGTCGCCGATTCCCTTAGAGAGCAAAGCACCAAAGGCGACCGCGGACTTGATGGTCCCTTGAAACGCCGGCCCGGCCTCGGTCACACCGAGATGCAGCGGGTAGTCGCAGGCGTCGGCCAGCAGCTCGTACGCGCGCACCATGACGACCGGGTCGCTGTGTTTGACAGAGATCTTGAAATCTCGGAAGCCATGCTCCTCAAAGAGGCTGGCCTCCCAGAGGGCCGACTCCACCAATGCCTCCGGAGTTGCCTTGCCGTGCTTGGCGAGGAGGCGCTTGTCGAGGGACCCAGCGTTGACCCCGATCCGGATGGAGCAGCCGGCGTCCGCAGCAGCCTTTGCGATCTCCTTCACTTGATCATCGAAGGCGCGAATGTTGCCGGGGTTCACGCGTACGGCAGCGCATCCGGCGTCGATGGCCGCAAAGACGTACCTGGGCTGGAAGTGGATGTCGGCGATCACGGGGATCTGGGACTTCTTCGCGATCACCGGCAGAGCGTCGGCGTCGTCTTGACTCGGTACGGCAACCCGGACAATGTCGCAGCCGGTCGCAGTCAGCTCGGCGATCTGCTGGAGCGTGGCATTGATGTCCGCCGTCAGCGTGGTGGTCATGGACTGCACACTGATCGGCGCATCGCCGCCGACGGCGACCTTGCCGACCTTGATCTGGCGGCTGGCGCGACGCGGTGCGAGGGTCGGTGGGGGAAGGGTTGGCAGACCCAGGTCGATGCTCATAAGGCCTTTCATGCGCGACAAGGTTCGGCGACACCCGAGTGACGGCTCGCCGCCGGTCCAGCCTAACCTGACTCCGGGCGTGGCGGAGAGGGCAAGCGATTCCGGTGGCTGCGGTCGGCGTGACGGATGTACCAGAAGAGCATGAGGCCGGTTGCGCCGAGATGGAAGCCGTGCAATGCCCAGACCGGTCCGAACGGCAGGCTGAGCACGTACACCGCATATATCAGGTTGCCAACGTTGGCCAACATGATGTTTCCAAAGCTGTACGAGGCGAGGTTCTTGGTCCGCCCAGCCTTGACGAGCATTGGCAGGGTGCTGACGACGAAGATCGCATTCGACACCGACCCTCGTGGTCGCCATCGATCGGCGGATCTCAGCCGTCTGGCGAGCTCTCGAGGGCGCCGCGGCCAGCGACCCCGAGGCAGGCAGGCTCTACTCTGCGATGGTCGTCCAGCGCCGCCAGTCCATGCAGGAGGCCGCGCAGCTGTTTGCCGACACAGGTGCGTTGCGACCTGATGTCGATGTTGACATCGCCGCGGACTTGCTGTGGCTGTACAACGACCCGTCGCTGTTCGACAAGCTGGTCCGCCAACGCGGATGGTCAGTCGCCCGGTTCCAGGACTGGCTGACTGAGGCACTGCAGGTTCAGCTTCTGGGGACCGATCAGACTCACTGATCATCTTGATGCGGTGACGGGCAGTGGATTTGCGACTTGCGGCGTCATCTGTGGGCCGAGAACCACGTTGTGGCATGGTCAATCAGTGCCGACATGGATAACAACAGTGATGGCGCTGCGCCGATGGTGCCCGCAGTGACCAGCTCCGGGTGGTGATGCGCGAAGTCCTCAGTGACTGCTGCGAAGTCGTGGTCGTGGACATCGAGCTCCTCCCAGGTCTCCCAAACGCGCGCGCCGTCGATGAGAACGGGGCCGCCGTTCGGCACGTCGCGTTTGCCGGGGTACGTCGCCCGATATTCGGCGAGGTGCAGCGCTGTCATCTTCCGCGGCCCGACACCAAGTAGTAGGACCGTCGCGTTCAGGTCATAGAGCTGGGCCAACGGCGAGCGCTCACCGGCTGGACAGTCCAAGTCGTGGCGCGCGATGATTGCGGCCGCGTCCGGCCCGTTGGCGCTGATCGAACGATGGGGGTGGGCGCTACGCCCGGTTCCCGGATAGGTGCGAAAGAGTTCGGCCACCGCTCCCATCGTGCGTGTCGGAGTGCGTGCCGGGTCGTATGCAGGCAGCCGCTCGCGAATGAAGGGCCACCAGCTCTCCGGAATATGATCTTCGCCTAGGAAGGCCGGGTCGCACAGCTGCCACGACTGCGTCGGCATCACAAGGGTGCCGGCGGGACCGACCGATTGTAAGAGCGCATCGATGATGGCCTGCTCTCCGCCGATCACCCAGCCAATAGCCCGCATCGACGTGTGGGCCATGACGACGTCCCCGAGCCCAACGCCTAGGTCATGCAGATCCGCGACCAAGCTGCTGACTGTCGCTGGGGCGCTGGTCGGCGACCCGGCGGCCCAGACTGCACCAGGCATCAAATCCTCCTCAACTCGCTTCGTGACGAGGTTAGAGAGCGAACCGTACGCAGTCTCCCCCACATCTACGAACGATCGGCCGGTGATCGAACTTTTGTTCTATTTTTTTCAGTGACTATCTGTAGCGGTCGAGGGCACCGAGCCGCTGGTCGCGACAGGCACTGCGGCTTCCGTACACCATCCACAGCACCACATTCCCCGGACACCACTACCTCAGCCGCGCCCCGAGACCCGCCCTGAGGAGGAAGGCGTCAGAAGAGCCGGATCGGATCGATGATGTCGGCCAAGATCAATACCACGCCCGAGATCAGGATCACTCCGCCGACGACGTAGGCCACGGGCAGCAACTTTGCCGTGTCCACAGGACCAGGGTCAGGCCGTCCGAAGAGCCGAGCGATCGCCCTCCTGACAGCTTCGTAGAACGCTGCGGCGACGTGCCCTCCGTCCAACGGCAGCAGCGGTACGAAGTTGAAGAGTGCGACAAACAGATTGACCGCACCGAGCACAGTGAACAGGCTCGCCACCTTGGCTGCGGCGTCGATCTGGTCTGTCGAAGCGATCTCGCCTGCCGCTCGACTTGCGCCAACGATGGACATCGGCCCGTAGATGTCTCGAGGCTGACCGGTTACCAGGTTGTAGGCGGTATAGAAGACCTTCGCGGGGAAGTAGGCGAGCGCTACGAGGGTCTGCTTCGTCATCTGCCACATGTCGCCGACTACGGCGACGGGCCCACCGCGCTCCCGGATTACGTCAGGTTCGACGCCAAAGAAGCCAGCGGCCACCCGTTTCGATGGGTCGTACCTGTCGGGTACACCGGTGATGACGGTGTTGACCGGCTTGAGGTCGATGCGCTCACCATTTCGCTCGACGGTCACAAGCGCCTCGTGGTCCAGGTTTGCCCGGATGAGGCGCGAAACGTCGTCCCATGACGACACCGCTATTCCGTTGAACGCCACCATCTTGTCGCCCGGCTGGATTCCCGACTGAGCGGCCGGTGTCGACGGCTTCCCGGTGCAGGTCTGGTCGGGCGCATTCGCAACGACAATGCACTCCTGAACCTCGCTGATCGTCAGCTGGGAGCGGTAGACGCCGTAGGTCGCTGCGACACCCAGCAAGATCACAAACGCCAGCAGAATGTTCATCGCCGGGCCACTGGCCATGATGATCAGCTTTTGCCAGAAGGGCTTCTGATAGAAGAGCCGGCCGTTGTCTTCGGGCTGGATCGTTGACCATTCCGCGGCTCGCGCATTGTCGGCCAGGGCTCGAAACGGGCCCGTACTGTACTCGCGGACCTGACCCGGACGGTCCTTGGCGGGCGGGAACATGCCGACAAGGCGGACATAGCCGCCCACTGGAACCGCCTTGACGCCGTACTCAGTCTCCCCACGGCGCCGCGACCACACTTTTCGACCAAAGCCAACGAAGTACTCGGTGGTTTTGACATTGAACAACTTGCCCGGTACCAAGTGGCCTATCTCGTGCAAACCGATTGAGGCCATCACCAAAATGAAGAAGGCAACAGCACCACCGATGTAGATCAGAAGGTCCATCTAGCGCGTGTTCTCCGTTGCCTGGGTAAGGTCCTTGGCCCGGGCCCGCGCCCAGGCATCCGCCGCGAGCACCCGCTCGAGGGTGACGTGGTCGCTCGCGACCAGCCTCGAGCCTACGTCGGGATCCGAACCAGCGTGCTCGCGCAACACCATGGCCACGATGTCGAGGATCTGGGTGAAACGGATCTGGCCGTCGTGAAACGCGTCTACGCATACCTCGTTCGCGGCGTTGTACACAGCAGGAGCCGTGCCGCCGAGCCGCCCCGCCTCGCGAGCCAGCTCAACCGCTGGAAATGCCGCATGGTCCAGCGGCTCGAAGGTCCAGCTCGATGCCGTGCTCCAATCGCAAGGCAGGGCCACCCCTGAAAGCCGATCCGGCCAGCTCAAAGCCAGCGCAATCGGAAGTTTCATATCCGGAGGCGAGCACTGTGCGAGAGTCGAACCATCGACGAACTGCACCATGGAGTGCACGATCGACTGCGGATGCACCACCACATCGATCCGATCAAGGTCCACGCCGTACAGCAGGTGGGCCTCCAGCAGCTCCAACCCCTTGTTCACCAGCGTCGCCGAGTTGGTGGTGATCACTCGGCCCATGTTCCAGGTCGGATGGGCAAGGGCCTGCTCTGGCGTGACGTTGCTCATCTGCTCCCGCGTGAGTCCGCGGAAGGGTCCGCCGCTGGCAGTCAGGATCAGCCGATCGACCTCCCCCACTGCGCCGCCGCGGAGACATTGCGCCAGGGCTGAGTGCTCCGAATCGACAGCAACAATCTGGCCTGGCTGGGCGGCTTGAGTGACCAGCGGGCCGCCGACCACAAGGGACTCCTTGTTAGCCAGGGCGAGAATCCGTCCGGCTTGCAGCGCAGCCAGCGTCGCTGTCAATCCGGTGGAGCCGGTGATGCCGTTGAGCACGACGTCGCAGGGCATGGCCGCTACCTCGGCTGCTGCATCGGGTCCCGCGACAATGCGCGGTAGCCGCACGTCTCCCTGCGCCCATCCGCGCCGGCTGGCCTCGGCGTAAAGGGCGAGTTGGAGGTCTTGGACAGTTGTGGCCCGACTGACCGCGACCGTACGCGCTCCGCTGTCCAACGCTTGTCGAGCCAGCAGCGCCATCTTGGAACCACCGGCGGCCAGACCCACCACCCGGAACTGACGAGGGTGGTCGGCGACGACCTCCAAGGCCTGCGTTCCGATCGAGCCTGTGCTGCCCAAGATCACCACGTCACGCACGGGGCCAAGTGTGGCAGGTCGCACTCGGCGGCTCAGCCCGCCGCCTCCCACCAGTTCAGCACGCGCAGTACTCGCACGGTGTTCCACCTGCTCGGACCGGGTTCCTCCATCTGGAACCAGGTACGCCCGGGGTATCCCGCATATGTCGGCCAGCGACCGTCGATCCGACGCGCACGCCGCACGACGTCGACGGCGGCGCCGAGGCGTTGGTCCTTGTATGCAGGTTTCCGGGATCCGCCATCGACTCTGCCACTCCCAGAGGCGCTCACATCCGACCAGGGCGGCGGGGTTTCCCGGTGGCAGCCCGAGCCAGACCAGGTGAAGGAGCGTGTCCGTCGTGGAGATCCACTTGGGCGAGTAATCACCACCGCCCCAGCGCCCGTCGGAACTCTGCAACGAAAGCAGCTTGGCGCCCCAGCCCTCGGTAGCGACATCGGCTCGCTCAGCACGCACCGTCGACGCCGAGCTGCCAATTAGGTCTCGGTGCACTCGCCAGCGGATGGACGGGTCGCCCCGTAGTAACCACGCGACCAGATCGTCGTCTGTTGCAGTCATCTGAACCATGATCTCTCCAGTCATGCGTCGGCAATCGTGGCGCCTGACAGAATGCTGCGTCGTGACTCGACGTCTGATCGAGATCGAGAGCCTCGCCGATTTCGATGTCCATATCGGCAAGACCCGCCGACTGAACGGATGGTTCGTCCAATCTGTCGACCTGACCGAACGAGCTGACGCACTGCTCAAGGTCGACCCAAGTGGCGCGGTCTTTCTCGGCTGCGTGTTCCCCCCAACCGTCGAACAGCATCTCCGTAGATCTGGCGCACTGCTGTTTCCGCGGCTGCCCGACTTGCCGTTCGACCCGTACCGCTCACGTCTGTATGACGCGGCCGAGCTGTACGGCACTGGTGACTACGCCGCAAGCCTCGACGCGGCCGTATATGCGTGGCACCACACTCAACCTGTCGGGTCGCTCGCCGCGGACCTGGGCACCACCCTTCACGATCACGCCGTTACCGATGCACTCGATGATGTGACATCTGGCCTGGACCGGCGCAACGTCGTCGGGATCATGGGCGGTCACGCACTACCGCGCGGTGACGAAACCTACCGTGCGGCAGCCGAGCTAGGAGCGAGCCTGACCGCTGCCGGCCGCACAGTGCTCACCGGTGGCGGTCCTGGAGCGATGGAGGCGGCAAATCTCGGAGCGTATTTGAGTCCATGGCCCGGTTCGCTCGACGACGCATTGCTGATCATGACATCAGTGCCCGCCTACTGGCCAAGCGTCGATGCGTGGGCTCAAAGCGCCTTGCACATCCTGGCCCGCTGGCCCATCTCCGGCGCAGGTCGCAGCCTGAGCATCCCGACCTGGTTCTACGGGCACGAGCCGACCAACGTCTTCGCCACCGAGATCGCCAAGTATTTCTCGAACGCGCTGCGGGAAGACACTCTGCTGAATCGCTGCGAGGGCGGCGTGGTCTTCCTTCCAGGGCAAGCCGGCACGGTGCAAGAGATCTTCCAAGCCGTCACGGAGAACTTCTACGCCGCCGATTCCAGTCTGGTGACACCGCTGATCTTGGTCGGTCATGCCTATTGGACAGACGTCTACCCTGCGTGGCCGCTGTTACAACGGCTGGGCGACCGCCGGCCGATGGGCGATTTGATCTACTGCGTCGACAATGTGAAAGAGGCACTCGACCTACTCACAGGTTCGACTTAGGCTGCGGCGGGCGAGCCTGCGACATTGCTAGGTCGTTGCCAGGTTCCACCCAGGTCATTGACAGCAACTGCATCGATCCTTGCTCCGCAACCCCGCCGCCGCCGGCGGCCCGACGACAAGGAGCAACACACCCGTGGCAGCCTGGACAAAGCCTGCAATCGTAATCGCATCCGGAATGCTCGCGCTTGGCGCTGGCATCGGAGTGGCGAGCGTAGCGTCCGCAGATACCACTGCAACGCCTAATCCGACGACTACGCCTAGTAGTGCTCCCGCACCCACCGCTCCACCGCCGGGAACTGAGCGACCGGAATGGCCAACCAACCCCCAACAGGATGAGCGTGAGGCGGCACTTATCAAGGCCTTGTCTGAGATGCTCGGCGTCGACGAGGCCGAGATCAAGGCCGCCCTCGACGAGGTCCGTGCGGCTTATGAGGCAGAAGGGCCGGCCGCGCTGGAGTCGTGGCTGGACCAGGCGGTCCAATCCGGCATTTTGACTCAGTCTGAGGCAGACGCGATACAGCAGGCGGTCGAGGAAGGTCTAAACGGCAGCTACTGAGCGGGGAATGCCTTGGCGGCCACTAAAGCGCCCTTCAGATTGCTAAATGCTTGCCAGCTTCTCCAAAGGCGATTGCCAGGGAGCACTCCAAGGCTGTACACGTCGGCGCCGACGCGGGTCGTCGAACTGAGCAAAAGGAGCAACGCACGTGGCAGCTTCCAAGAAGACCGCAATAGCAGTCGCTTCAGGAGTGCTTGCGCTTGGCGCGGGTATCGGAGTGGCCAACCTGGCATCCGCAGATACCACGCCGACACCCCCTACGACCAGCGGTACCCCGTCACCGGGGACTGAACGAGGCTGGGCCGGTCATTCGGGGCGTGGCTTACGAGCCGGCGACTTGGCTACGGAGCTTGCGAACAAGCTGGGTGTCGATGAGTCGAAAGTGGCTGAGGCGCTGCGGGCCATCCGGGAGGAGAACCAGCCCAATGCCAGGCCGGATCCCGCAAGCAGGCCCGACGTGGCTGAGCATGAGGCGGCCCTCGCCAAAGCCCTCGCGAGCAAGCTCGGCATTGACGAGACGAAGATCAAGACTGCGCTTCAGGAGATCCGCGCTGCCCACCAGGCCGAACGGGCAGCCGCCTTGAAGGCAAAGCTGGATGCGGCGGTGCATGACGGCACTTTGACCCAGGCCGAAGCCGATGCCGTGCAGAAGGCGGTCGACCAGGGTGTGATCAACTTCGGCCGCTAGTGCCCTACGCCAGGAGTCCGGTACATAGGTCCGTCGGCCAGATGGATGCATCGCAAGGCCGACGAGGGAGGGATACCGGGTCGTATGTCGACCGAGGAGAACGCAGCGAGGCGCCGCATGGGCGGCGGAGATATGTGCCGGATTCCTCGCGCAGGGCACTAACGGACGCCAGACGACTAGCGGTCACTCCTCATGATCTTGGCCAGCTCAGCTGTCCGCTCGTTGATAAAGATGTCCTCCAACATCACCAGTTCGCCGTCCGGTCCAGTCAGCGGCACCCGCCAGTTGGGGTATTCGTCGATGGTCCCAGGCTGGTTCTGCAGCTGACGCTCGCCAACGGCGTCGGCGAGAGAGAGGCAGCGCAGCCGCGCAGGAGTCCAGGTCAAGTAACGGTGCAGAGCTTCAACAATCTTCTCGACTCCTGCATCGGGCTGCAGCGCTCCGCGATTTCGGAGGTTGTCCAGCCACGCCTGGCGCTCCGCCTCGTCCGCCTTCAACTCCTCGTCCAGGGAGCGAGTCAGGATGCCAAGCTGATCACGGAGCCGGACGTGATCACCGGTCAAATAGCCGGCCGTGGGTGGTAGATCATGGGTCGTGACCGACGCCAGACAGTACTCCCGCCACTTTTCTGGTGCCAACGGCGTACCGTTGCCATCCCAGTCGAACTCGAACCACAAGATCGATGTGCCCAAGATGCCGCGTTCCCGGAGGTAGTCGCGGACCCAAGGCTCCACGGTTCCTAGATCCTCTCCAACCACCACTGCGCCCGCCCGATGGGCCTCCAGAGCGAGAATGCCCATCGTGGCTTCGTGGTCGTAGCGAACGTAGGTGCCCTGGGTGGGATGCATACCCTTCGGAATCCACCAGAGGCGGAACAAACCGATCACATGATCGACACGAAGGCCGCCGGCATGCCGCAGGATGGTGGAGACGGTCTCTCGGAAGGGCGCGTACGCGGTGACAGCGAGCCGATCAGGCCGCCACGGCGGCTGATTCCAGTCCTGCCCCTGCTGGTTGAAGGGATCCGGCGGGCAGCCGACCGAGACGTTTGGTGCGTAGCTGTCCTGCAAGCTCCAGGCATCTGCGCCGCGCATGCTCACACCCACCGGCAGATCATGCATCACTCCAAGCGCCATGCCAGCGCGCACAGCTGCCTGCTGGGTGCCGGCTAGCTGCTCCTCCATCAGCCACTGCAACCAGCAGTGGAAGTCGATCTCTGCGGCATTCGCAGCAGCGAAGACCGCAACAGCTGACGACTCGGGATCCTGCAGCTCGGTTGGCCAGTCCTGGAAGCTGGGGCCGTGTTTCTCGGCCAGCGCCGCCCAGGTGGCGAATCTCTCCAGGCCACTCCCTTCACGGCGCCGATACGCGACAAACGAGGCTTCCCGCCCCGGTGTACGAGGTACCGAGAAGATGATCTTGAAGGCCTCGCGCTTGGCATTCCATGATCGATCACGATCGATCTGAGTCGAGTCAGCAATCTCGTCGAGTAGCCGAATTCTGATCTTGTCGATCTCTTCCCGCTGAGCCGCGCCGGCTACGGCGTACTCCGGGATGCGTTCGAGTCGCAGATAGATGGGATTGGCAAAGCGGCGGCTGCTGGGTAGGTATGGCGAGGGTTGTATCGGAGGCACTGGTTCGGCAGCGTGCAGTGGGTTGACCAGCACGAAGTCGGCCTGGTGCTCCGCGGCCGACCAGACAGCCAGATCCTCCAGATCAGTCAGGTCGCCGACTCCCCAGGACTGCTCCGAGCGCACGCTGTAGAGCTGAGTGGCGAGGCCCCAGCCACGACGCTGGCCCATCCGTTCCGGGAAGCCCAGCCACTCCGGGCTAATGATCAACGCCATGGACGCTTGCCGCTCGCCGCTAGAGGCCTTCAAGGTGTGATAGCCGAGTGGCAGGTCGCCCGGGATCTCGAACGACGCCTCACCGACCCACCCCCCATCGATTTCGCGCGGCGGTGTCCAGTTCTCGAGCTGCCGCAGGTGATGACGACTCTCGCCCGTCTCAAGCTCGATCCAGACAGTGACCGGGCTGCCGTGCGGTACATGGACCCACACCGAAGCAGTCCGATGCTCCCGAATCGTCATGCAGGACGGCAGCATTTGGGTCCACGGATAGCGGTGATGGCTTGCCAGAGCGGCAGCAGCAGCTTCTGGGGTCGATGCGTCAATGTCCAAAGCCGCGAGAACGGCCACTACGGTGTCGCGAGCGACGGATACGTGCCGGCCCTGCCAATCCCAGTACTCCGTAGCGACGCCAAACTCCTCAGCCAGGTCATGGAGGGTCGGGTCGAGTTCGGTCACGGCGCCAATCCTGGCAGCAATCAATAGGCTGCGATGCCCTCCACTCACCCCTTGTGTGCGGCAAGTTGCCCACAAGCCCCGTCGATCTCCCGGCCACGCGTGTCGCGTACCGTGACCGGCACACCCCTCACCTGGAGCCGCCGGACGAATTCGTCTTCGTCCATGCGCCGGGACGCGGTCCACATTGAGCCAGGCGTGGGATTCATCGGTATCAGATTCACGTGCACCCAACCCCAGTTACCCCGGCGGCGTAGCACCTTGGCGAGCAGCTCGGCCCGAGACGGCTGATCGTTGATGTCGCGAATCAGGATGTACTCGATGGACACGCGACGCTTGGTCGTCTTGGCGTACTCCCATGCGGCGTTGATCACTTCCTCGACATTCCAGCGGGTATTGATCGGTACCAACTCGTCGCGCAGCTCGTCGTCGGGTGCGTGCAACGACAGCGCGAGCGTGAGTGGAATCCCCTCGGTGGCAAGCTGCTGCATCCGGGGCACCAGACCGACGGTGGAAACGGTGATGCCGCGGGCGCTCAGCCCAAGTCCGTCCGGCGTCGGAGTAACCAGCTGTCGTACCGCGCCGACAACCGCCTTGTAATTGGCCAGCGGTTCGCCCATGCCCATGAAGACCACATTGCCGACCCAGCCGGCGCCTCCCGGGATCTGCCCGCGCCTCAGCTTTCGCGCGCCGTCCATCACTTGTTCGACGATCTCTGCGGTACTCATGTTGCGCTGCAGGCCGCCCTGCCCTGTGGCGCAGAAGGGGCAGGCCATGCCGCATCCCGCCTGGCTGGAGACACACATCGTGACCCGATCCGGATAGCGCATCAGCACACTCTCAACGAGCGCACCGTCGTGCATCCGCCACAGTGTCTTGACCGTGGTTCCGCCATCGCAGGTGAGGTCACGGACGGGGGTCAGCAGCCTCGGCATGAACTTCTCAGCGAGCGCCTCCCGTGCGTTGAGAGGTAGGTCGGTCCACTCGGCCGGATCGTCGCGAAGGCCTTCGAAGTAGTGCGCGGACAGCTGCCTGGCGCGGTAGGCGCGTTGACCTATCGCTTCGACGTATTCGCGACGCTGGGCCGGGCTCAGGTCGGCCCAATGACGCGGCGGCTGTCCGCGACGAGGCGCCTCGAAGACCAAGGGCAGCGAACGGTTCATCCGCCAGGAACCAAGAGGTACATGATCAACCAGGCTACTGGGGCGGCGACGAGCAGCGAGTCGAGCCGATCCATCACTCCCCCATGCCCCGGCAGGAAGGAGCTCATGTCCTTGATCCCGAGATCTCTCTTGATCATCGATTCGATCAGGTCACCGCAGGTCCCAACAGCGACCAGGCTGACGCCGAGAATGATTCCGACCCAGAACGGAACATGAAGAACGAAAAGCGCCATGCAGACGCCGGCTGCTGCGCCGAACACCAGTGATCCGGCCAGACCCTCCCATGACTTCTTGGGGCTGATCTTGGGCACCATCGGATGCTTTCCGAACAGCACCCCAGCAACGTAGCCACCGGTATCGCTCATGACCACGATCAGCAGGAAAGTCACCACTCGCGCAGCGCCCTGCCCTTCGGCGAGCATCAAGGCGGCGAACGAGCCGAGCAGCGGCACGTAGGCAATGATCAGCAGACTGGCGGCGGAGTCGCGGACAAATCCCGCAGCACCCTTCGGCATTCGCCAGATGAGGCTGGCCAGCACAGTCAGCGCCAATGATGCGAGCAGCACGCTGGTGGTGGAGAAGATCACCGGGCCCGGCCGGCCCGCGAAGTAGGAGCCAAATGAGATGGCGATGCTGCCGATCGCGATTGGAACGATCGCCGACGTCATGCCTTGCCTCTTCAGCGCCTCGTGAAGCTCGACCGCAGCCAGCACCAACGCCACAGCGACGAGCACAACGAAGGCGGGCTTGAGGTAGACCAGGCTGAGCACGACATACGCGCCGAGTCCGACGCCGATGCCGATAGCGGCCGGCAGGTTGCGGCCGGCGCGGCCGTGCGTCTCCGCCGGCGCAGCCGGTGACTCACTCATCACACGTGACTCTAGCTGCGAGCGTCGGCGAGGTCGGCGGATCCTCGATGTTCGCGCCAGCGTTCTGCAGGAGGCAGTAGCCGAACAACGCTTTTCCGTTCCGTCAGATCCGACGAAGAGGGCGGCAACCCAGGGAACATCACCGCCAGCGGCAGCGAGCAATCAGACACCGCGCGATGTGCGAGCAGCTCAAACCTCAAGCAATTCGGCTTCCTTGTGCTTGAGGACGTCGTCGATCTCGTCGACGTGCTTGCGCGTGGCGGCGTCGAGCTGCTTCTCCGCTCGTACCACCTCGTCCTCGCCGACTTCCTTGTCCTTGACCATCCGGTCCAAGGCCTCCTTCGCCGTACGGCGGGCGCCTCGGACAGAAATCCGGGCATCTTCAGCCTTGTGCTTGGCCAATTTGATGTATTCCTTCCGCCGCTCTTCGGTGAGCTCTGGAAGCGTGACCCGGATGGTGGTGCCGTCATTGGATGGATTGACGCCGAGATCAGAGTTGCGGATCGACTTCTCGATGTTGGCCATCGCGGACTTGTCGTACGGGCTGATCAGCACAACCCGGGCGTCTTGCACATGAAAAGTGGCGAGTTGCTGGAGCGGTGTCGGCGAGCCGTAATAGTCGGCGGTCAGCTTGGCGAAGATCGCAGGGTGGGCCCGACCGGTACGAATGGCTGCGAACTCCTCCTTGGTGTACTCGACCGCATTCGCCATTTTGGTCTCGGCTTCGCGCAGGATGTCGGCGATCACAGCTGTTGTTCTCCTTAGGCGTGGACGATCGTTCCGATCCTCTCACCCGAGACCACGCGCACGATTGTGCCGTCGGTGTCCAGGCTGAAAAAGATCATCGGAAGCTTGTAGTCGCGGGCCATGCTGATGGCGGTCGCGTCAGCAACCTTGAGGTTTCGGGCCAGGTACTCGTCATAGGTCAGTTCGTCGTACTTGATGGCATCAGGATGCTTACGAGGGTCGGCCGAATACACCCCGTCCACACCTTGCTTGCCCATCAGCAGCACCTCGGCACTGATTTCGAGGGCTCGCTGAGCGGCCACGGTGTCAGTGGAGAAGTACGGCATGCCAGAGCCGGCGCCGAAGATGACGACCCGGCCCTTCTCAAGATGCCGCTCCGCGCGGCGCGGGATATACGGCTCTGCCACTTGTCCCATAGTGATTGCGGTTTGCACCCGCGTCTGAACGCCGACCTTCTCCAAGAAGTCCTGCAGCGCCAGGCAATTCATCACCGTCCCGAGCATGCCCATGTAGTCCGCCCGGTCACGTTCCATCCCGTGCTGCTGCAGTTCGGCGCCACGAAAGAAGTTGCCGCCGCCAACCACGACCGCCACCTGGACCCCCATCTGGACCACGATGGCGATCTGCTTGGCGAGTCCCGCCACGACGTCTGGATCGACGCCGACCTTGCCGCCACCGAAGACCTCACCCGAGAGCTTCAACATCACCCGCTTGTACGGACCGTTCACCCGTCGGGATCCTCTCTCTGTTGTGGGAGCTGCTCGCGACGCTCGCCGCTCGGCGTTCGGCGCCAACCGGCGCGACAACTACTGCGCGCCAGCCGCCTCGAAGCGTACGAACCGCAGGACCTTGATGCCTGCTTCGTCAAGCTGCTTGCCAAAGGACACCTTGTTATCGGTTACCGAGGGTTGGTCAAGCAGGGCGACGTCTTTGAAGTACGCGTTCACACGGCCCTCGACGATCTTGGGAAGAGCCTGTTCGGGCTTGCCCTCCTCCTTCGCCGTTGCCTCTGCAATGCGGCGCTCGTTCTCGACCAGCTCGGCCGGAACATCATCACGGCTGATGTAGTGCGGACGCATTGCTGCAATCTGCATCGCGGCGCCGCGAGCTACAGACTCGTCAGATCCCTCGTATTCGACCAGCACTCCCACCTGCGGCGGCAGGTCCGACGCTCGGCGGTGCAGATAGACCGCTGTCCGACCGTCGAAGTACGCGGCGGCACTCACTTCGAGCTTCTCGCCGATCTTCACAGCAAGCTCCTCAACTGCCTCCCCGACGGTCTGGCCCGACGCCAAGACCGCAGCGTTCGCGGCCTCGACACCGTCGGCCTTGCTCGCCGCAACCGCCTTCACAGCATCGGCGGCCAGCGCTTGGAACGCCTCGCTCTTGGCCACGAAGTCCGTCTCAGCGCCAAGCTGCAGCAATGCACCGTCGATGGAAGCCACCAGCCCGTTCGCTGCGGACCGCTCGGCGCTGCGCTTGGCCGCCTTGGCTTGGCCGCTCACACGCAGGATTTCAACAGCCTTGTCGAAGTCGCCGGCGGCCTCGGTGAGGGCCTTCTTGCAGTCCATCATGCCCGCGCCGGTGGCGTCGCGGAGTTTCTTCACTTCAGCAGCGGAGATCGTTGCCATGAGTTGGTGGTCCTCGTTCTCGTAAATGTGATGAGCGTTCAGCTGTGGGTCGATCCCTTTTCGGGGTCGTAGACGTTCTCGGGGTCCGGATTGTCGGACTGGAGCTCCAGATCCGCCTCCTTGTCCGCCGCCTCCTCGGCCTCGATCGTCGCTTCCTCAGGCTGCTCTTCGCCCGGCACTGGGAGAGCGTCAGGCGCCGGCTCGTCGTGCGGTGTGGCCGGTGCCGGCTCCTGAGACGCGCCGAGCAGCTCGAGCTCCCAGTCCGGCATTGGCTCCAGCTCCGCCTCCGTACCCGTTTGCGCACCCGAGCGGGCCATTAGGCCATCGGCGACGGCGTCGGCGAGCACCCGAGTGAGCAAGGAAACAGAGCGTATGGCGTCGTCATTCCCGGGGATCGCAAAGTCGACCTCATCGGGGTCACAGTTGGTGTCGAGGATGGCGATCACCGGAATCCGAAGCTTGCGAGCCTCGTCGACCGCCAGGTGCTCCTTCTTGGTGTCGACAATCCAGACCGCCTGAGGAGTCCTGGTCATGTCCCGGATGCCGCCCAGGGTGCGTTCCAGCTTCTCTTTCTCCCGGCGTAGTCCGAGCAACTCTTTCTTCGTCAAGCCGGACGCGGCAATGTCGTCAAAGTCCAGACCTTCCAGCTCCTTGAGCCGCTGGATGCGCTTGATAACGGTGTGAAAGTTGGTCAGCATTCCGCCCAGCCAGCGCTGGTTCACGTATGGCATGCCGACCCGGGTCGCCTGCTCGGCGATTGCCTCCTGGGCCTGCTTCTTGGTACCGACGAAGAGCACCTGGCCGCCACGGGCCACGGTGTCCTTGACGAACGCGTACGCGCGGTCGATGTAGGTCAGCGACTGCTGCAAATCGATGATGTAGATGCCGTTGCGCTCCGTGAAGATGAACCGCTTCATCTTCGGGTTCCAACGGCGGGTCTGGTGTCCGAAGTGGACACCGCTCTCCAGGAGCTGTCGGGTAGTGACGACGGCCATGGCCGCCCTTCCTTCCTTGCCGGCACGTGCGGGCGCCGGCGTACGGTTGCTCAGCACCGAACCTTTCGGTGCTGCCTGATGCTTGCGCGACACTCACTTGATGGTGACTTCTCGTCACCATCAAGACCGGATGTGTCGCCCGGACCGGTGGCCGGTACGCGAGCATGCGAAGTCAGACCTGCTAATAGATCTGCACAGGTGAGTCTATCCACAACGCACGAGCGCCTTCGAACCTCATCCACAGATTTGCTCAAGGGTGCACGATTCTGGCAATCGTCCGGAGGCTCTCGCCATGCGAGTCCTTGCTGCGAGCGTCGGGAAATCGCGCACCGCCGTGCTGAGGAGGAACGAGCGGAGGCGTTCTTTCCTCTGCGAGCCACGACGAAGTAGGCGGATTCCGATGTTCGCACCGCCGATCTGCAGGAGGAGATGGCGGAACAACGCTTTTCGGTACCGTCAGCTCCGACGAGGACAGCGGCAACCCAGCGAACTGTGCAGCGAGCGGCAGCGAGCAATCAAACGCCGCGCGATTGCGCGAGCAGCTCAAATACTGGGTCGGCAGCTTTGCACAGCCGTCTTCGTGTCGGTGTGTTTGAGCGTGCTCGCCATTCCCGCTCCTGCGGTAGCCGCTCCTCCGCTGCCCACGCCCGCCGGCTGGCCACTCCGCGGGGCGCCCGTGGTTCAGCGAGGATTCGCTCCCCCAGCGCTCGCTTGGGCATCCGGTCACCGCGGCGTTGATCTTGTAGCCAAGCCTGGTGAGGCGATTCTGGCGGGAGCAAGCGGGACGGTGGTATTCGCTGGATCCATCGCTGGCAAGCCCGTCGTCAGCATCGACCACGGCTCAGTGCGCACGACGTACGAACCGGTGGTCAGCACCCTGAGCGTCGGTGAACGGGTCGGGTTGGGCCAGGTGATCGGGGTACTCGGATCCGGCGGGCATTGTCGCGGCTGCCTCCACTGGGGACTCCGGGAGGGCAGAAGGTACCTCGATCCGCTGCTGCTGCTCGGCACTCGCGGTGGCCGGCTACGGCTGGTGGCGGAGTCGCGGCGTGAGGTCGTGCAGCGCGAAGCTCAAGCTCGCGCGAGGGCGGCGGCGTCAGCGACTCAGACCAGTGCAATCATGACCCCGGCTGGACGGCCGGGGAGTCACGGGTTTCTCAACCCTGTCGCGGGCGCGGTGACCTCCGCTTTCGGGATGCGGCTCCATCCGGTGCTCAAGATATGGAAACTGCACGACGGCACTGACGTCGCCGCCGCTTGCGGCACCGCCATTCGTGCCCCGTACGCGGGGGTTGTTACCCGGACCGCCTTCAACCCGGCGTACGGCAACCGGCTGTTCCTCAGCCACGGCAACGTCGACGGAGTTCGGGTGGAGACCGCCTTCAACCACGCGGCGCGCTATCTGGTTCGGCCGGGTCAGCGGGTCACCCGTGGCCAGGTGATCGGTGAGGTCGGAAGTACCGGTCTCTCGACGGGTTGCCATCTGCACCTGATGGTGTGGCTCAATGGACGGCTTAGCAACCCGATGAGCTGGCTATGAGGCTAGCTGCCTCTCGCAGCGTCAGGCCCGCGGGTGCGCCTGCTCGAAGGCCGACCGCAGCCGCTCATTCGTCACGTGGGTGTAGATCTGCGTGGTGGCGAGCGACGCGTGCCCGAGAATCTCCTGCACGCTGCGCAGGTCGGCACCGCCCTCCAGTAGATGGGTCGCCATCGCATGCCGAAGTCCGTGGGGGCCGAGGTCGGGTGCCCCTGCGGTCATCTGGAGGGAACGATGGACGACCCGGCGCACCACACGCGGGTCGATCCGCTTGCCACGCTCGCCTAGGAACATTGCTTGGCCAGACTCGCTAGTTATCAGCTGAGCACGGTGCTTCCCCAGCCAGGCGTCGAGGGCACGTAAGGCGGGCCGACCGAGGGGCACGGTTCGCTCCTTGCTCCCCTTGCCGAACACCCGGATCACCTGACGGGCCCGATCAAGATCGGCCAGGTCGAGGCCGCACAGCTCCGATACCCGGATTCCCGTGGCATAGAGGACTTCCAACACCGCAGCATCACGCGCGGCGACCGGTCCCCCAGCTTCGCTAACCGCGGCAACCGCGTCGTTGAGCATCTGAGCTGCTGTTGCGGCCTCTAGCGTTGGCGGCAATGTGCGCCTGATCTTCGGCGAGCGCAGGCTGGCCGCTGGATCCGTGGCAACGTGTCCCGTCTCATGTGCCCAGGCGAAGAACATGCGTGCCGCAGCCGCTCGGCGTTGCAGGGTAGAGCGTGCGTGACCGAGAGTGTGCTGCTTGGCCAGCCAACTGCGCAGCGCCCTCAGGTCGACGGTGTCCAAGGAGTCGATACCAAGCCGACCCAGATGGGTGAACAGATTCACAAGATCCGCACGGTAGGCGCGCACTGTGTGCTCAGCCAGGCTTCGCTGGCCCCGCAGGTGTCGCAAGTAGCTGGACAGCAGCGCATCGAGCTGCGGCGGCAACCCTGTCTCGGCCACTTGACCACTCTGAAACACCAGACCGCGTATTCCAAGGACGCCACGCGGTACCCTCACCGGCGTGCCCTCTCAGATCAGCACCGTGGATGAGCTGAGGGCCGGTGGAACGATTCTGCCGATCCTCCGCTGGGGTAACTCGGTCATGCACCGGCCCACTCGTCGGGTAACCGCGTTCGACGACGAGTTGCTCGAGCTTGTGCGGAACATGTTCGCCACAATGTATGCGGCGGAGGGCGTTGGACTCGCTGCCCCCCAAGTAGGCATGGATCTGGCGGTGTT
Source organism: Propionibacteriaceae bacterium (assembly GCA_036377435.1). GTDB lineage: Bacteria > Actinomycetota > Actinomycetes > Propionibacteriales > Propionibacteriaceae > Microlunatus. The sequence goes on along the minus strand of DASUYM010000053.1, from coordinate 24,600 downwards.
CGTCTATGACTGCCCAGATGAGGACCATGTCAGGCACGTCGGCGTTATGTGCAACGCCGAAGTCAGCTTGCCCGAGGGCAAGGAGCGCAAGCTGCACGCCGCTGATGAGGGCTGCCTGTCCCTACCGGGTGCCTACATTGAGCTGGCACGACCGGACCATGCCATCTGCCGAGGCCTCGATCAGAACGGCGAAGGTGTCGAGGTGGTGGGCACGGGCCTGCTTGCTCGTTGCCTGCAGCATGAGACTGATCATCTGAACGGCATCGTGTTCGGCGACCGGCTCTCAGGGCGGGCTCGCAAGAAGCTCTACGCGCTGCACGAGGATGCCGCCGACCTCTACCCCAACGACTGGCCAGTAACCCCCCGAGACGACAGCGAGTAGCAGGCGATCGCTGCAGCCGCAGCCACGTTGAGTGAATCGATTCCTGCAGACATCGGAATGCGAGCCCGTACCGCGGCGCTGTCCGACCAGCGCTTCGAGAGTCCTCCTCCTTCGGTGCCGAGCATCACAGCAAGCCGCGCCTGGGGTGTGATGCTCGCGGCGAGTTGGCTGAGCTCGACTGCATCCGGCGCCAGGCTGAGCGCCACCGTCAGGAATCCCGCCGCGCTCAGCATCTGAGGCGTATCGCGCCAGCTATCCAGTCGGGCCCAGGGCAGAGAGAACACCGCGCCCATGCTTACCTTGATCGATCGGCGGTACAGCGGATCGGCTGCCCGAGGTGACAGCAGAGCACCGTCCCATCCCAAGCCGGCCGCGTTCCTGAGGATGGCGCCGACATTGGTGTGGTCCACGATGTCCTCCAGGACGACCAGTCGGTGCAGCGCCAGCAGCTCCTCGACGCCATGTCGCTGCTCACGGTGCAGCGAGGCCAATGCACCACGATGCACATGGAAGCCCGTCACCTGCTCTGCGAGATCCTCGGTCACGACATAGACGGGTGCGGCAGGCCAGCGGGCGAGCACGTCGCATAGGCCCTCTATCCAGCGCTCAGCCAACAGGAACGACCGCGGCCGGTATCCGGCATCGATAGCACGACGGATGACCTTGGCTCCCTCGGCGATGAAGAGACCGTGTTCGGACTCCAGATGCCGGCGGAGCGACGTGTCCCTGAGCCGCACGTAGTCGGCCAGCCGGGGGTCTGCGGCGTCGGTGACGGCGAACCTCACTATGATCCTCCTCTCATGCACATCGTCGGAACTTTGGACTGGCAGCCCGCACTCGACCATCCCGAACTCTTGGCTCAGCCAGTCAGGGATGCAATCGCCGATCTCGGACTGGAATGCTTCGTGGCTCCCATCGACCCAGGCCAAGCGGACACGGCTGCGTTCTGCGCTGCGTACGAGGTGCCGTTGGAGGTCTCGGCCAACTGTGTCGTGGTGGCCGGCCGGCGCGCCGACGTGTCCGTGATGGCAGCGTGCCTGGTGCGGGCCACCGACAGAGCCGACGTCAATCGGGTGATCAGGAAGCGGCTCGACGTACGCAAGATCTCCTTTGCCGGGATGGACGACGCGGTGCGGCAGACGGGCATGGAGTACGGCGGCATCACTCCCATCGGCCTGCCACCCAGCTGGCCAATCCTGGTGGATGTAGCGGTTGCCAAGCTGGACATGATCATTGTCGGCAGCGGGATCCGTGGAAGCAAGATCGCCATGCCAGGACCGTCCGTGGCAGGTCTGCCCTACGCCGAGGTCTTGCCATTGACGCTCAAGTCAGCAAACTGACGATCGCGGCGATGCCGACACCAACAATGATCACCCGATACACCGTCGCGGGCAGCCTGCGGCCGACTCTGCCACCGATCTGGGCGCCGAGCACCGATCCGACGGCGATCGCGATCGCTGCAGGCCAGTTGACCTCACTGACGATCACGAACACAACACTCGCAATCGCATTGACGATCGTAGCGAGTACGTTCTTGATCGCATTGATCTTGAGCAGCGACTCGGACAGTCCGATGCCCAAGATCGCGATCAACAAGACTCCCTGGGCTGCTCCGAAGTATCCGCCATAGACGCCCACGAGCGCGACGGCTAGCCACAGCAAGATCGGGCCATGCACCGAGCCACCCTCCGCACCCAACCGGGCACGCCGGATGGCAAGTCTGGCGGAGATGAAGGGCTGCAGGATGACCAGCACGCAGCCAAGGCCGATCAGGGCCGGCACGATGGTGTCAAAAGCCGCCGACGGCAGCCACAGCAAGAGCAGCGCACCGGCGATGCCGCCCAACAGCGAGGCCGTTCCCAGCCACAGCACCCGTCGGCGCTGACCAGTGAGCTCCTGCCCCGTGGCCCATGCGCCCGAGAGCGAGCCGGGTGCCAGCCCCACGGTATTGGAGACGTTGGCGATCACCGGTGGCAGGCCAAGTGCCAGGAGAGTCGGAAACGTGATCAAGGTTCCCGAGCCGACAACGGTGTTGATCAACCCTGCGGCCGCCCCAGCGCCGAGCAGCGCCAGAAGGTCAAGCCAGGTCACTGCGTCAGGTTAGGCTGGCTCTCCTGGTCAGACTGGCCGTTTGGGGTGGCCGAGACCGCGGGCTGCTCCGGTGCTGCAGGCATTGGCACCTCCAGTCGTCCTGGTCGCTGCTCCAACTCGTGGGCCTCCTGGATCGCCTCCTCAACGGTGCGCTTCAAGGCCGCGTCCTCTTCGGCGGTCTGCTTCTCGATCTCTCGCTGCACGTCGATCTTGTCCGGCGGGGTGAAGTCGCCCTTGGCGGTGCCTGGAATGGCGGAGGCCACCGACCCGACCACGCTGCCGAGGCCCTTCAAGGCGTCATTCAGCTCGCTCGGCACGACCCACACTTTGTTGGCGTCGCCGCGAGCGATCGCCGGCAGCATCTGCATGTACTGGTAGGCGAGCAGGGCCTGGTCGGGCTGACCCGCGTGGATAGCGTTGAAGACCGTGGTGATCGCTTGCGCCTCGCCTTCGGCGCGGAGCATCTGAGCCTGGCGATCGGCCTGGGCTCGCAGTACGGCCGCCTCGCGGTCGCCCTGCGCCCGAAGGATCGCCGACTCCTTCTCACCGCCCGCAGACAGGATCTGCGACTGGCGTTGGCCCTCAGCAAGCAAGATCACAGCCCGCTTGTCCCGCTCAGCCCGGGCACCCTTTTCCATCGCGTCCCGGATTGTGGCAGGCGGCTCGATCGCACGGAGCTCGACGCGGTTGACCTTGATTCCCCACTTGCCGGTTGCCTCGTCGAGGACAACGCGAAGCTTCTGGTTGATCTCCTCTCGGCTGGTCAGGGCCTGCTCAAGATCGAGTCCGCCGATGATGTTGCGCAGGGTGGTCATCGTCAGCTGCTCGATCGCCTTGATGTAGTTCTGGGCCTCGTACGCCGCGCGGACGGGATCGATGATCTGGAAGTAGATCACCGAGTCGATGTTGACCATCAGGTTGTCTTCAGTGATCACTCCTTGTGGCGGGAACGGTACGACGTTCTCACGCATGTCCAGGTTGTAGCGGACCTTGTCAAAAAGCGGCACCACCAAATGGGGCCCTGGCTCCAGCGTGCGCCTGAACTTGCCCAGCCGTTCGACGATGCCAACCCGCTGTTGACGGATCACCCGGACGGCGTTGCCTATGAAGAAGATCACCGCCAGCGCGATGGCCAAGACGACGATCAATGAAGCGAGATCCACGATCTTCCTTCTCTCTAGGGAAGTTGCCCGTGCTTCGGGTAGACGACAGCAATGACTCCGTCGATCTCATAGACCTCGATCTCGGTGCCTTGTTCGATCACCACATCGGAGGAATAGGGACGTGCCGTCCAACTCTGACCGTCCACCTTGATTTCGCCGCCGGATTTGTCGATCTGCGAAAGAGCCACCCCGCTGCTGCCGACCATCTTTGCCGCCGATGATCGATAACCGGGCATGTTGCGCACTTTGGCGAGCAACGTTGGCCTGAGCAGTAACAGCATGCTGACCGTGACGAGGGTCGCGACCAGGATCTGAAGCCACCACAGCGAAGGCGCCAGCACCGCGACCCCCGCGGCAGCCAGCGCGCCCACGGCAAGCATGATCAGAACCAGGTCGAGCGACATGATCTCGGCGACCCCCAGAAGGAATGCGAGACTCAGCCAGATCGCCCAGGAGTTGTCACCCAGCCAGTCGGTCAAGTTCACCTCCATCATGGTCTCCAGACGCAGTCATTTCTGTTCTTCAATGGTGCCAGTCGGGCTAAAGCGCCCGCGCCGTCCATCGACCGTCGGCCTCGGCCAGACTCAGCTCGACATCGAAGGTCTTTGTGAGGTTCTCGGCAGTGAGCGTGTCGCGCAGCGGACCAGCGGCCACGATCTTTCCGCCCCTGAGCAGCATGACATGCGTGACTCCGGTAGGAATCTCCTCCACGTGGTGGGTAACGAGGACCGACGCTGGTGCGTAGTGATCCTGAGCGAGCTCGCCCAGGGTGTTGACCAACGTCTCGCGGCCGGCGAGGTCCAGGCCGGCCGCTGGCTCGTCGAGTAGCAACAGCTCAGGATCGGTCATCAGGGCCCGAGCGATCTGCACCCGCTTGCGTTCGCCCTCGCTCAGGGTGCCGAATGTGCGATCGGCCAGAGCGTCGATGCGGAGCTGGGCGAGCAGTTCGTCGGCCCGTTCGTGGTCGAGTTCGTCGTACTGCTCACGCCACCGGCCGAGGACCGCGTACGAAGCCGAGACCACGACGTCATGAACCCGCTCGCCACGCGGGATGCGCTCAGCCAACGCAGCAGAGGTGAGCCCGATTCGCGGTCGCAGCTCGAATACGTCGACGCAGCCGAGAACCTCGCCGAGCAGCCCAGCCACCCCGCTGGACGGATGGATCTGCGCCGAGATCACCTGCAGCAATGTGGTCTTACCTGCCCCATTGGGACCAATCACGACCCAACGGTCCGCCTCGTCAACTTCCCAGGTGATGTCGTTGATCAAGGTGGAACCGTTCCGGACGATGCTCACGCCAGCTAGGTCCACGACAGCTGCCATGGGTTCAACCTACAGAAGGCAGCGGCTTCCCAGCGCAATCCTCGGCGAGCGGAGCGAGCCATCGGACACTGCCGACGACGTACCGTAGGTCGATGGACTCGCTGCCCTCGGTCCGCATGACCGCCAACCTGAACTCGATGATCAAAGGCCAGCAGTCCATTGAGCAGGCGGAGCGGGCGATTGTGGGGTTCGACGTCGCCCACCATGTAGTTGACCCGGACGGTGTCCTGGGCCTCGATCCGCTGCAGGCGTCGACGCTGGACGCCGCTTTGGAGGCGCTCCTGGCGGCTGAATCTGACGGATGGTTTCTCGCGCTTCCGATGCCGGGGTCCCTTGCCCCATTGCGTGGTCCCAGCGCCTTCAACCTCGCCGCTCTCGAGTATGGCGAGGCCGTGGTGGCTAGCGCCGCTGGTCTCGGCCTGGTGCCGGCCCGGGTCGGGCACGCCGTCCAATGGCGGATCTTCACTGCGGAACGGCCGCTCGCTCCGAGTAGCCCCTATGAGGCGGAACGCGCTTTGAACGAGGTGGTCATCGATGCGGCCGCGACGTTATCGCGACTCGATATCGCTGCTGGCACTCGACCGGGGCCACCGAGTGCGGTGAGTCTCGCCCCTGGCTACAGCACGCGCCAGCGAGCCACCGTTGAGCGAGCGGCTCGGCTGCTGGCTGCTTGCGACACCGCCTTACTTGACGACGGAGCAAGCATCTCCTCCTTCGAGGCGAACCGCCGGGCTCAGGAGCTGCGCCGCGTACGGGCGAGGGCCGGTGAAGCCATCGGCTCGGCCGTCAGCTGGCTGCTCTAACACCGTTCGCTACGCTGCCCCCATGTCCCTTCTCCCCGCTCTGACAGGGTCGTTCTCGTCACCGGCGGCCGACAACCCTACCGTCGCAATGATGGAGGCGGCGTACGCGCACCACAGCATCGACGCGCGGTATGTGAACTGCGACGTAGCCGCCGAGGACCTTGCAGACGCGGTGCGCGGAGCGGCGGCCATGGGGTGGATCGGCTTCAACTGCTCGTTACCGCACAAGGTGGCGGTGATCAACCTGATTGATGAGCTCGCCGAGTCCGCACGTCTCATCGGCGCAGTGAATTGCGCAGTACGCCGCGATAACCGATGGATCGGGGAGAACACCGACGGCCAAGGCTTTCTGGCCTCATTGCGCACTCTTGTCGAACCCGCGGGACAGCGGGTCCTCATTCTCGGCGCTGGAGGCGCGGCACGCGCGATAGCTGTCGAGCTCGCCCTTGCGGGAGCCGCTGAGCTCTGGGTGGCCAATCGCAGCCGTGCCAAGGCGGCCGAGATTGCCGACCTGGTGAACGCTGAGACGTCCAGCGCCTGCACCGCCATTGAGTGGCGGCAGGAGCTCACGGTACCGGCGTCGGCCAACGTCGTCGTGAACGCCACGTCGCTGGGCCTCCCGGGCTCTGGGGAGGTGCCACTTTCATTCGACGTGATTCCGATGGGCCTGGTGGTCTGCGACGTAATCCCCAACCCGCCCGATACTTCCTTCCTGCAGCGAGCACGTCAGGCTGGTGCGAGGACCCTCGATGGCCGTGGCATGCTGCTCAACCAGGGGGCGATCAACATCGAGCTTTGGACCGGTCTCGACCCGGATCGTGAGGTGATGGGTAGGGCGCTTGACGAGGCCATTGCCGGCTGGGCCCACCCGTAGACGGTTGGGCGCAGTATCGGCATCGCCAGGCGGCCTGCTCCGTATCCTGTGGACATGCAGGCACCCACTCCGCCGCTCGGCACTTTGTTCGCGATCGGTGGCGCCGAGGCCAAGCTACGACGGCGGACCGTGCTCGAGGCTTTTGTTGCAGCGGCGGGGGGCTCAGACGCTCGGATCGCGGTCGTTTCCTCCGCCTCCTCACTGGGTGTCCAGGTGGTCGAGGTCTATAAGAGCGTCTTCACATCGCTCGGAGCTCGCGAAGTCATTTCGCTGCGTCCGGAGAGCCGCACGCAGGCACAGGATCCTGATCTTGTGGAACCGCTGGGCAAAGTCAGCGCCATCTTCCTGACCGGCGGCAACCAGTTGAAGCTCAGTTCCTTCATCACCGGCACCCCGTTCGGGGATGCGATTCAGGAGGCGTATCAGCGGGGCACGGTGGTTGGCGGCACGTCAGCGGGTGCCAGCATTCTGGCTGAACACATGATCGCGTTTGGCGCCGGCGGCTCCACACCCAAGCAGCGAATGAGCCAGCTGTCCGCCGGACTCGGCCTGCTCCGCGGCGTAGTGATCGATCAACACTTCGAACAGCGCAATCGCTACGGACGGCTGCTGTCCCTGGTGGCTCAGTCGCCATCGCTGCTCGGCTTGGGAGTGGATGAGGACACGGCCGCCGTCATTCACGATGGAAGCCGGCTCACAGTCCTCGGCCGAGGTGCTGTGACAGTGGTCGATGGGCAGCACCTCGTATCGAACGCCTTTGCGGCCAAGCGCACGACTCCGTTGCTGATGTCCGGGGCGGTGATTCACATACTGCCCGCCGGCAGCCAGTTCGACCTCACCAGCCGTACCCTGCTCGCCCACGAAACAGCGGTTCCAGACCCCGAGGTGCTGGATGCGCGTGCCGCTGAGGCCGACGTGCGGGACTTGGTGCCGGAGGTCGCCGCCGAAGGTGAGTCGGCCGCCGAGAAGCCTCGACTTCGCCGCAACAAGGGCCGCTGAGCAGGTCAAGCCGTAAGCGCCGCGAGCGGAGGACGAACTGGCAGGTCAGTAGCTGACGGCTTGGGAGACGCTTCCGTCTTCACGAACCCGCGGTAGCGGGCGCCCCGTTTCCAGCACGGTCTTCATGCTGTCCAGAATCCAGACCCAGCCGTCTCTGACATTTTCCCAGGTCCGCGGACTCTGCGCGAGGTTGCTGTGGACAAGCCGGACCCGGGTGAGCCCTTCTCCGGCGTCCTCGACGGTCCACTCCACGCGGCTCGGCGGTTCATCCGACAGCTCCGGGTCATAGAGCGTGTGCCAGGTCTGGATGAACCGACCAGGACTTCGGTCAGTGGGTGGTTGCATCTCCTCGATGATGCCGTCGACGGCCGGTCGCCCGTCGGCGCGGACTGTCCGGTAGGGCTTTCCCGGCTGCGGTGGCTCGACGAACTCCGTGGCGTGGAAATAGCGCATTGTCCACTCAGACTCGGTGATCGCCGACCACACTTGCTCCGGCGTAGCGCCGATGTAGATCTGGTAAACGTGCGCCGTGAGGCTCATGCCGGTTCTGCCTTTCTCGTCGTTTCGGTCTCCTGATCGGCGACTACCTGCTCGTCCAGGGCCATCAGCGCGGCAGTGAATCGGGCCGCGTACTTGCTAATCCAGCGGTTGGCGACTTGCTCGATAGGCACCGGATTAAGGTAGTGCCGCTTCGTCCGTCCGTGCCGCGTGGTCGCGACCAGATTGGCCTCTGCCAGCACAGAGAGGTGCTTCATCACTCCGAAGCGAGTCATCTCAGGAAACCTCTCGCACAACTCACTGAGTGTCTGCCCGTCGCGGCTGAACAGGGAATCCAGCAGAGCTCGCCTCGTAGGGTCGGCGAGCGCTCGAAAGACTTCACCGCCCTGCTCCACACTTCTAAAGGATATGTGACTATTTAGTCACATGTCAAAATCCTCAGTATTGAAAGAATCTGCTGATATGAACTCGTTCCTGGATCGCCTCTTCCGGGCATGGACAGACGCCGATGATCTCGATCAACTGGAAGATCGGTTCGCCGAGCTCTATACCGATCCCGTACGAGTCAACGGCTCCAACGTCTCGCTCGTCGATCTCGCCGCCCGAGGCCGGGCCCTACACGACGCCTTCTCCGGTCTGCGCGCCGACGTGCTGCAAGTCGTTGACGATGCCCACAGCGTCGCCGTCGCTTTTGTTATGCGTGGCCAGCACACCGGGCCGTACGAGACCCCGTTCGGAACCATCCAGCCAACCGGATCCGACGTGCAGATCCGCACCATCGACGTACTGACAATCACCGATGGAAAGATCTCCGCCATCTGGGTGAACGCCGATGATCTCGGCACGCTGCGCCAGTTGGGCTGGCAGCCGTAACGGCCACCGATGACCACCCCCACTCTGCCCGGGGAGGAGTGGCAGGATCACAGCAAAGCCGATCCTGTGAGGAGACCTCGTGACCGAGAGCGTTGCTCCGACTCCGCACCCTGATCTCAAGATCATCTCTAGCAGGGTCTTCCGCGGTCCGAACATCTGGCACTACGAGCCGGCGATCCAGCTCGTCGTCGATCTCGGCGTGCTCGAAGACTTTCCGACCAACAAACTGCCCGGCTTCACCGACGCCCTAGTGGAGCGGCTACCCGGCCTTGTGAACCACACCTGTAGCCGCGGCCGGCGTGGGGGTTTCGTCGAGCGGTTGTACGAGGGCACCTGGCTGGGCCACGTAGCCGAACATGTTGCGCTCCAGCTGCAGCAGACCGTCGGCCATGACATGCGCCGTGGCAAGACCCGGCAAGTGAAGGGGGAACGCGGCCGCTACAACGTAATCTACGCCTACTACGACGAGTCGGTCGGGCTCGCCGCCGGTGAGCTGGCCGTCCGGCTGGTCAACCACCTGATCGCCCCCGACCCCGACTTCGACTTCGACGAAGCGCTGGAGCGGTTCATCGTCCGCGGTGAGCGGACCGCATTCGGGCCGTCCACGCAGGCGATCGTGGAGGAGGCGGTGAGCCGCGACATTCCTTATTTACGGCTCAACAGCGCATCGCTGGTGCAACTCGGCCAGGGGGTTCATCAGAAACGGATCCGGGCCACCATGACCTCTCAAACGCCCTCGGTCGCGGTTGACATCGCCAGCAACAAGGAACTCACCCTGTCGCTGCTTGCGGCTGCAGGGCTGCCGGTTCCTCGATCGCAATCGGTCCGTACCCTCGACGACGCGGTCCGACTGGCCAACCGCATCGGCTACCCCGTAGTGCTCAAGCCGCTCGACGGTAATCATGGCCGCGGTGTCATGCTCGACCTGCGCAGTGATGCGGACGTACGCCGCGCCTTCGACGTTGCCAAGTCAGAGTCACGGGGCGGCTTGGTGATCGTCGAGACCTATGTGATGGGGCGCGACTACCGATGCCTGGTGATCGACGGCAAGATCGCGGCCATCGCCGAACGGGTGCCAGCCCATGTCATCGGCGACGGCGCGCTGACGATCAATCAGCTTGTCGCGAAGACCAATGCGGATCCGCGCCGCGGCGTTGGCCACGAGAAGGTGTTGACCAGGATCAAGCTCGACCAGGCCGCTATCGACCTGGTCGCGGCCCAGGGGTTCGGCATGGACGACGTGCCCCCTGAGGGCGCGATGATCAAACTGACGCTGACCGGGAACATGTCCACCGGTGGTGTCTCCATCGACCGGACGTTCGAGGCGCACCCGGAGAACATCGAAATTGCCGAAGAGGCAGCGCGGGTGGTCGGGCTGGACATTGCGGGCATCGACTTCATTACGCCCGATATCACCGAGCCCGTACGCGAGACCGGCGGAGGAATTTGCGAGGTCAATGCCGCACCCGGCTTCCGGATGCATACCCATCCAACGATTGGTGACCCCCAGTACGTGGCGAAGCCGGTAGTCGACATGCTGTTCCCGCCCGGTACTCCGAGCCGGATCCCGATCATCGCCGTCACCGGCACCAACGGCAAGACCACCACATCGCGGATGATCGCCCACATCTTCAAAGGCATCGGCAGGAAGGTCGGCATGACCTCGACCGACGGCGTCGTGATTGATGAGCGGTTGGTCATCCGCTCAGACGCGTCAGGGCCGAGGTCGGCGAAGATGGTGCTGCAGAATCCACGGGTCGACTTCGCAGTCTTCGAGGTAGCGCGAGGCGGCATCCTGCGCGAGGGCCTGGGCTATGAGCGCAATGACGTCGGGGTCGTGCTCAATGTGCAGGCCGACCATCTGGGCATGCGAGGTGTCGACACGCTCGAACAGCTCGCGGATGTCAAGGCGGTCATCGTGGAGGCCGTGCCGCGCAACGGCTTCGCCGTGCTGAACGCAGACGACCCGCTGGTGCGCGCCATGCGTCGGCGCTGCGCCGGCCGTATCGTCTGGTTCACCATGGCCGAGCCGGGTAGCGAAATCCGAGATTCCGTTGATGATCACTGCCGTCGTGGTGGGCGAGCGGTGGTGTTGGAGAACAGCGATCTTGGCGACATGATCGTGGTCAAGGAGGGTGGCCGGTCCATGCAGCTGGCGTGGACCCATTTGTTGCCCGCGACCTTCGGCGGGCGCGCGATCATGAACGTTCAGAACGGCATGGCGGCTGCTGCGGCGGCCTTCGCGGCAGGTGCCTCACTTCATGACATCCGACAGGGCCTACGAACCTTCTCGACCAACTACTATCTCTCCCCCGGTCGGCTCAATGAGGTCAGTGTCGCGGGCCGAACCGTGATCGTCGACTACTGCCACAACGTCCCAGGCATGATCATGCTCGGCGATTTCGTGGACAAGACCGGTGACGCCCTCGAGAGCACCAACGACCTGGGACGGATTTCCCGCATAGCCGTGATCGCGACTGCTGGCGATCGCCGGGACGACGACATGCGTGAACTGGGCCGTGAGGCGGCTCGACATTTCGACGTGCTGATCGTGCGCGAGGACATCAATCTCCGGGCCCGGGCACGTGGAGAGGTCGCCAACCTGGTAGCTAGCGGCGCGCGGGAGGCGATGGCTGAGGGCGCACGCTGCAAGCAGGTCGAGATCGTGCTCGACGAACTTTCCAGCGTGAGGCATGCGATGTCGCGGTCGAACCCGGGCGACCTGGTGGTGATCTGCGTGGAGCAGCACGCTGCGATCATGGCCGAACTGGAGTCCTTCGGTCGCCACGCCCAGCCGGGCGCCCGACGTCAGGACGAGCACGACATCAACAATGCCGTGCCTGATCCGGACTCGCGCTGAGCTGCGAGCGTCGGAAATCGCGCTCCGCCCGTGCGGAGACAGGCTGGCGCGCCGCTGTACTGGACCAGCGAGCGAGCACACACGCCTTCGTCTGCGAAGCGAGTGAGGAAGGCAGCGCTACCTAGCGCCAGCCTCAGCGAGCGGAGCGAGCAATGCGCACGGAGAGAGCAGAGGTGTATTTCCTCTGCGATCGACGACGACGGCGGCGGATTCCCGATGTTCGCGCCGCCGATCTGCAGGAGGAGATGGCGAAACAAGTCTTTTCCGTTCCGCCAGATCCGACGAAGACGGCGGCAACCCAGCGAACATCGCAGCACGCGGAGCGAGTGATCAAACACAGCGCAATGCGCGAGCAGCTTAAACTAGGACCTTGGCACGCAGCACCTCGGCATCGTCCCGCGTTGCGCCGTGATCAATGAGCCACTGATCTAGCAGCTCGCGGTCCTGGTGAGTCATGATCGCGACCACGTCGCCGTCGCGTGCCTGGCCTACCAAAGACACCAGGCAACCCAGCTCGCTGTCGTGCTCATGGAGAATGTCCATGCCGGCATGGCCGGCTCCCTCCTTGATCAGCTTGCCGAGCTCATCCATGCTGCGGCTGCGCAGGTACTTGGCCTTGTAGGCGATCTCGACCACGTCCGCACCCAGGCCGGCGATCTCGCCGAGCCGAACGAAGACGTCGTCGCCTCTATCACCGGCAGTCCCTACACCCAGCAGCAGGCGCCCGTGCGGCGGGCGGATGCCGTTCATGATCTCCAGCAGTGCCTCCAGCCCTGCTTCGTTGTGAGCCAGATCGATCACGACGCTGATCATTCCGCCGGCAACCGAGACGGTCCAGATGTTCATCCGCCCGGGGTTGTGATCGCTCGGATCGAAGGATCGCAGGCCCTCGGCTACTTGATCAACGGAGAATCCCAGCGCCAGCGTGGCCGAGGTCACCGCCAGAACGTTCTCAACATTGACCCTGCTCAGCCCTGCCAAAGTCATCGGCACCTCGACCACGTGAACGACTGGAAGTGGGTCGGCACCGGCCCTCAGCACGCTCACCCAGCCGTCGAGCAGCGTGGTCACCCGGCCCCCTGCGGACAGTACGCCGCGCCCCGACGGCGAGTCGGGATCTCGCGTGAACACCCATATGTGGGCTTTGGTGCCCAGCCGCATGGCGAACGTCCGGGGGTCGTCGGCGTTCAGCACGCACCAGCCTTCTGGCTTGGTGATCTTGGTGATGACCGCTTTGACCTCAGCGAGCTGGTCCAGGGTGTCGATTCCGTCGAGGCCCAGGTGGTCGGGGCTGATGTTGGTTACTACCGAGACGTCGTTGTACGCGACGCCGACGCCGCGACGCAAGATCCCACCGCGCGCGGTTTCCGTCACCGCCAGCTCCACGCCAGGGTGGCGCAGCACCCGAGCGGCACCGCCCGGCCCGGAGAAGTCACCGGCCTCTATCAGGTCACCATCGATGTACACGCCGTCAGTGCTCGACCAGCCCACCGACATGCCAGCCCGGCGCGCGACGTGGCCGATCATCCGAGCCGTGGTGGTCTTGCCGTTGGTGCCGGTGATCGCGACGACGGGAATGCGCGGCCGAATCAGCCGCGGAGGCGAACCGAGCGGCGCTGCAGCAAGCACAGCACCCTCGGCATTGACTGTCTCCGCAACCGCCTGAGGTCCGCCGACGACACTGTCCAGGACACGCGCCAGCCCGTACGCCAATGCTTCGGCCCGGCCGGCGTTGCGCCACGGATATGCCACGACGAGCTCGTTCACCGCCTGTCCGCTTCGGGTACGTACCGCCAACCTGGTCACGCCTCCCGCGCGGGCCAGCCGTCGCACGATCTGAGTCACGATCCGTATCGCGAATCGCTGCCGAAACACAGTGCCCGCCGTACCTGGACGCGCCTTGCCCAAGCCGAGCTCGTCACCGAGATCCCGGGCCGCCGCCTCGGGCAGGCCCAGCAGTTCGGTCAAGTCGAGCGTCACCTTCGCTGCCGGCCGCGGGAAATACAGATTCGGCCCGTCGAGGAGGCGCAGTTCGATCATCGAGCGGGCAGCGGATGAGTCAGACATCGGCGGCTCAGGCGCCGGTGGAGTGCAGGCCGCCGTCCACGTGGATCATCTCTCCGGTTGTCTTGGGGAAGAAGTCACTGAGCAGCGCCACTACCGCCTTGGCCGTCGGCGTCATATCCCGGGGATCCCAGCCCAGCGGCGCCCGCTGGCCCCAGACCTCGTTGAAGGCATCGGCTCCGCTGATCGCCTTCTTGGCCAGAGTCTCCAGCGGGCCCGCGGCAACCAGATTGACCCGAATCCCCTGCGGTCCCAAATACCGCGCCAGGTAGCGGCTGGTGCTCTCCAACGCCGCCTTGGACACTCCCATCCAGTCATAGACCGGCCAGGAGACAGTCGCGTCAAAGGTCAACCCAACGACCGACGCCGACTCGGCCAGCAGGGGCTTGCAGGCCATAGTCAACGACGCCAGCGAATAGGCCGACACCTGCAGCGCGGTACCGACGTCGGACCACGGCGTGCTGAGGAACTTCCCACCGAGCGCGGTCTCCGGGTTGGCGAAAGCCAGCGAGTGCACCAGCCCATCGAGATGGTCAAGATGCTCGCCCAGTTGCGCAGCCAGGCCTGCGAGATGATCCTCGTTGGTGACATCGACTTCCAGCAACAGCGGCACCGGGTGGAGCTTCTTGACCACCCGTCCGGTCAGGCTCATGGCCCGACCGAAGTTGGACACCACGACCGTTGCCCCCTCAGCTTGAGCGATCTTGGCGACATGGAAGCCGATGGAGGTGTCTAAGGTGACGCCGGCAACAAGGATGGTCTTGCCCTCGAGGATGCCCACAGATGTCCCTTCTGCGTCAGAAAGTCGTGTGGTGATCAGTGGCCCATGCCGAGGCCGCCGTCGACAGGGATCAGTGCCCCGGTGATGTATCCTGCCGCGTCGCTGACGAGGAACTCGACTGTCCCCGCGATATCGGCCACCGAGCCGAACCGCCCGAGCGGTATCTGCTCGGCGTACTTCTTGGCCAGATCCTCGCCGAGCTCAGCGGTCATGTCGGTCTCGATGAAGCCCGGAGCCACCACATTCGCCGTTACGCCGCGTGAGCCGAGTTCGCGGGCCAGCGAGCGCGCCATCCCAACCAGCCCGGACTTGGATGCCGCGTAGTTGACCTGTCCGGCTGAACCCAGCTGTCCGACCACCGAGGAGATGAAGACGATCCGGCCGAACCTGCCCCGAATCATCGGTCTGGCCGCGCGCCGGGCCACCCGGAACGCCCCGGTCAAATTGGTGGCAATCACCTGATCCCAGTCCTCGTCCGACATCCGCATCAACAGAGTGTCGCGGGTGATTCCGGCGTTCGCGACCAGCACCTCGACGTTGCCAAGAGCTGACTCCACCTGGGCGAATGCCGCCTCCACCTGGGCCGGATCGGTCACATCGCACTGCACGCCTAAGACATCGGTCGGAACCTCGCCACTGCGGTAAGTGGCCGCGACACGATGCCCAGCTTGTGCCAACCGGGCAGCAATACCCTGACCAATTCCCTTGCTGCCACCGGTCACCAGAACGACGCGCGATGGGTTCACGAGGTCACGCTACCGAGTACTCCAGATCGTCTGCGAGCAGGCGTAGGCTGACGTGGTGACCGATCGCGATATGGGCACACACACCCCAGCCGTCGCCGAGACGGGCCACCGAGGCTCAGCCCCGCTGATCACCGATGCCCGTATGGGGACTAGCGAGGAAATGTCGTCCCGGATCCGCCGGTACACCATCACCATGGCCTTCCGCGCCGCGTGCTTCGTCAGCATGATCTTCGTATCTGGCGCGTTCCGCTGGGTGTTGTTCGCCTGCGCTGTGGTGTTGCCGTTCATCGCCGTTATCGCCGCAAACCAGGTCAACCAGCATTTCCGCTCCGGCAAGAAGATGACCCATGCATTGCCGAGCGAACGCCCGCAGCTCACCACTGGTCACAATGACGAGGCGATCAACAACGAAGTTTTTGAGGAGGACGGCAGTCAAAGCCGACCGAATGAGCGCGTCGCCTAGCGGTGTCGACCCGCTGCCCACAGATCCCGAAGGCCTGAGTTGCTCCGCTCGTGGTTGTCGGCAGCCCGCCTCCTACGACCTGCAGTGGAACAACCCCAAGATCCATACGGCCGATCGTCGTAAGCACTGGTTGGCCTGCGATGATCATCGCGAGTCCCTGGCGCAGTTCCTTTCAGCCCGCGGTTTCCTCAAAGAGGTACTCCCGCTCTAGTGCGCAGGGCACTAGTGCCCAGCGCTAGCCGCCTATCGCCGACATTGGCCGATCCGGTTGCAAGAAGCTCGGGTCGTTGATTCCGTGGCCTGGCTGTTTGCTGGCAACAGCGGCTACCCAGAGGGCGGCAATGTCGGAGTCGCTTGCGCCGCTTCGCAGGGGCGTACGCAGGTCGGACTCGGTGCGAGCGAAGAGGCAGTTCCGGATCTGGCCGTCCGCTGTCAGTCGGACCCTGTCGCAGGTACCGCAGAACGGCTTGGACACGGACGCGATGATGCCGACCGCGTAACCGCTACCAGCCACTCGGAACAGCTCCGCCGGTGCGCTCCCCCGGGTCAGTGCATCCTCGGGGTCCTCCACCAGCTCGACATGCTGGCTAAGGCGCTCCTTGATCTCGTCTGCGGTGATCATCTCGTCGCGCTTCCAGCCGTGCTGCGGATCCAAGGGCATCTGCTCGATGAACCGCAACTGGACCTGCTCAGCCATTGCCCAGCGCAGCAGGTCGAACGCTTCGTGATCATTGACACCGCGCAGCAGCACAGTGTTGATCTTGACGGGGTTGAGCCCGGCGTCGCGTGCGGCAGCGATTCCGGCCAGTACGTCGGGCAGCCGTCGCCGCCGCGCGAGCTGGGCAAAGGTGTTCGGATCGAGCGTGTCGAGCGAGACGTTGATCCGCCTCAGGCCGGCCGCAGCCAGCTTCTTCGCCCGCGCAGCCAGGCCGATTCCGTTCGTAGTCAGGGCGATGTCGGGCGCAGGTGGGAGCGCCGCGATATCAGCGACGAGCAGCTCCAGGTTCTTGCGTAGCAGCGGCTCGCCACCCGTCAGGCGTACGGTCGAGATGCCCAGTCGCTCGACGCCGATCGTGATCAGCCGCACGATCTCGTCATCGGTTAACACTTCCGCGCCAGGCAGCCAGTCGAGCCCCTCGGGCGGCATGCAATAGGCACAGCGCAGATTGCACCGATCGGTAAGCGAGACCCGTAGATCTGTTGCGACTCGGCCGTAAGCATCCGCAAGCACCAGTTGATCACGCTCGGCCGGCTCCGCATGCGCGGAAGCCGAACTTCGCAGCCGTGGAAACGGAAGCAGCGTGGTCATGTGTGGAGTCTAATTTGCCCGTTCGCCGACCAGCTGATCCGATCAGGATGTGTGTAAACGTTCATCGTCTCGCCCCGTACGAAGCCGATCAGCGTGAGCCCAGCTTCCTCGGCGAGCTCGGCTGCCAGCGAGCTGGGAGCCGAAACCGCGGCCAGCACCGGGATTCCCGCCAGCACGGCCTTCTGGGTGAGCTCGAAGGACGCCCGGCCCGAAACGGTCAAGATCATCTGGCGCAGCGGGAGTAGCTGCTGCTGGATGGCCCAGC
This sequence comes from Propionibacteriaceae bacterium, assembly GCA_036377435.1. Taxonomy (GTDB): domain Bacteria; phylum Actinomycetota; class Actinomycetes; order Propionibacteriales; family Propionibacteriaceae; genus Microlunatus. The sequence goes on along the minus strand of DASUYM010000053.1, from coordinate 7,106 downwards.
CGATGACCTTGTCCACGGCGTTGTGCCGGCCCACATCCTCGCGGACGCACAGCATCTCCGAATCGAGCCCAAGCAGCCCCGCCGCATGCAGCCCACCCGTACGGTCGAATGCCTGCTGATGCCGCCGCAGACGCATCGGTGCCGAGAGAACCAGCTCGGCTGGCACCCGGACCTCGGGGTCCACTGTGTACGGCGACTCGCGCAGTACCTGGTCGATGCTGGTGGTGCCGCAGATACCGCACGCGCTGGTCGTCATGACGTTGCGCCGGACTGCTGCTCGCGTGGAGATCTGCGGCGCAAGCGTCACGTCGAGCACGTTGTAGCTGTTAACCCCGTCCGGACCAGATCCGGCGCAATAGCGCGCGAGCACGATATCGGACCGCTCGGTGGCGATGCCCTCGCTGTATAGGAACCCATGCACGAGGTCGACGTCGTTGCCGGGCGTGCGCATGGTGACCACGTACGACTCGCCGTTCAGGCGAATCTCCAGCGGCTCCTCGACGGCCAAGGTGTCGCTGCGCCGAATCGTCTCTCCCGGCGCTACTCGTAGCACTGTGTGGCGACGGGTGACTCGTCCCATAGCATCATCCTGGCCCATCGCATCAAATCTGGGCCGCACAACCGCGCCCCGCCGAGGAGCACCGAACGATGGAACTCAAGCAATGGTTGACCACGTTGTCCGCGGAGCTGGGTACCAGCGACGTCACGATGGACGACGCGACGGTCCGTACCCTGCTGGACCTGGCGCGGGACTCGGCACACGAGGTTGAACGGGTAGCCGCGCCCCTCACAACTTTCCTGGTCGGGATTGCCGTCGGCCGTGGTGCGACATTGGGGGCGGCTGCGGCCACGGCAACGACGCTCCTGATGAACGACGAGGCCGCCGACTAGTGCCCTGCGCCAGGACTCCGGTGCATAGGTCCGTCGTCCAGGTGGATGCATCGCAGGCCGACGAGGGAGGGATACCGGGTCGTATGTCGACCGAGGAGAGCGCAGCGAGGCGCCGCCTGGGCGGCGGAGATAGGTGCCGGATTCCTGGCGCAGGGCACTAGCCTGTCTGCGTGCGCCGCTTGTGGCTCCGTTGGGTACTGCTGATCGCCTTCGTCGCCGTGCTCGGCGTCGTCTTCGTCAACATGGGCGAGTGGCAGCTCGACCGGTTGGCTGAGCGACGGGAACGTAACGCGACCACGATCGCCAACGAGAGAAGCCCGGTTCAACCCTACGAGCAGGTCTTTTCGCACCCGATCACCGACGCCGATCAATGGCAACGGGTGGAGGCCCGGGGCACCTTCGACGCAGACCACCAGTTCGTCGTGCGCTATCGAAGCAACGGAAATCTGGACGGCTACGAGGTTGTGACACCCTTGCGCACGGCGAGCGGCATTGTGCTGGTGGATCGCGGATTCATCCCGCTGCAACGGGGCGTTCAGATCCCATCGGCGGCTCCGGCGCCGCCGACTGGTGAGGTGAGGGTCATCGGCCATGTGCGCCGCAACGAGAAGGGTCGCCGGGCCGCGACCACGCCGGTCGGCAACCAGATGCGCCTGATCAACTCTGACGCCGTCGCCGGCACGCTGCCCTATCCGATCAAGTCCGGATACATCGGCCTGCTGACGGTTCAGCCTGAGCAGGTCGGTGGCTTTCAGCCGATCCAGCTGCCGGACCTCTCTGAGGGCCCGCATTTCTGGTACGCCGTGCAGTGGTTCATGTTCACTGCCGTCGGTGTGGCGGGAATCGTCGTCTTCATCCGAGGCGATCTGAGGGCCCGACGCGAGGAGCGCGAAGACGCCACCGAAGCCCACGCGACGGTGTGAAGATTTGATCATGGATCTTGGCTTGGCAGACCGAGTGTTCCTGGTGACGGCCGCCAGTGCTGGGCTGGGGCGCGCAACGGCTCAGCAGCTTGTGGCCGAGGGCGCGCGCGTGGTCCTCGTGGCTCGACGGGCAGAGTTGTTGGCAGAAGCGGTGAGCCGATTGGGAGCCGACCGTGCGGTCCCACTCGCGGCGGACCTGACTGATGCCGGCACGGCCGAGACGGCCTGCGCGCTCGCTCTGGATGCCTTCGGCCGGCTCGATGGCGCATTGATCAGCGTGGGCGGTCCACCCGCCGGATCGGTGCTAGGAACCACTGAGGATCAGTGGCGCAGTGCGTTCGAGTCGGTGTTCCTGCCAGCGCTACGGGTCAGCCGCGCGGTGGTGCGGCACAGCACAGCGAGCGACGTGTGCATCGCCTGGGTGCTGTCGACCTCGGTCAAGACACCCATCCCGGGACTGGCTGCCTCGAATGGACTGCGGCCGGGCTTGGCGATGCTGATCAAGCAGCTCGCCGACGAACTCGGGCCGCAGGGTGCGCGGGTCATCGGCCTGATGCCCGGCGCCATCGAAACCGAGCGCGCAACATACCTCAACTCGCTCAAGGATGATCCTGAAGCGGAACGGGCGGGTGCGGAGGCCGCAATTCCGTTACGCCGGTACGGCCGGCCGGAAGAGTTCGGGCGGGTCGCGGCGTTCGTACTCTCCCCCGCTGCGTCCTACCTGACCGGCTCAGTGATCCCCGTGGAGGGCGGGGCCCAACGCGGACTCTGATCAAACTGGGTGCGGTAGAGCTCGGCGTACAGCCCACCCTCGCGCAGCAGTTCCTCGTGCCGGCCGCGCTGCACGATCCGGCCCTGATCTACGACGATGATCAAGTCGGCGTTCCGGATGGTTGAGAGCCGGTGTGCGATGACGATGCTAGTACGCCCCTCCATCGCCAGATCGAGCGCTTGCTGAACAGCGACTTCGGATTCTGAGTCCAGGTGCGCCGTGGCCTCGTCGAGTACCACGATTGGTGGGGCCTTGAGCAGCAGGCGCGCGATGGCCAGACGCTGCCGCTCGCCGCCGGACAGTCGATAGCCGCGTTCCCCGACCACCGTGTCGAGTCCGTCGGAAAGGGTTTCCACCAGCGTCCGAAGCTGTGCGGCCTCCAGCGCGTCCCACAAGTCGGCCTCACTGGCATCGGGCCGGGCGTATTGGAGATTCGCGCGAATTGTGTCGTGGAACATGTGGGCGTCCTGGGTGACGTAGCCAACCGCCGCGCGCAGCGATTCCTGCGTCAGCTTCTTGACGTCGCTACCGGCCACCGACACTGTTCCGGATGTCGCGTCATAGAGCCGAGCGATCAGGTGGGTCATCGTCGTCTTGCCGCCGCCTGACCGGCCGACGAGCGCCACCGTTTGGCCAGCTCCGACGCCGAAGGTCACGTCATGCAATACCTCGCCGGTCGGTCGTTGATCGAGTGAGGCAATCGACTCCAAGCTCGCCAGTGAGACCTCATCTGCGGTCGGGTAGCTGAACGAAACATGCTCAAAGCTCACCGACGCCGGCCCTTTGACTGCTTCGGCATTCTCGGCATCGCGAATCATAGGCACCAGGTCGAGCACTTCAAAGACTCGGTCGAAGCTCACCAGTGCGTTCATGACGTCGATACGAAGATTGGTGAGCTGAGTGAGCGGCCCGTACAGCTGAGTGAGCAGCCCGGCCAAGGCCGTCAGGGTACCTACTGTGAGGACGCCGTCAATGGCCAATGACCCGCCCACGCCGTACACCAACGCAGTGGCCAACCCTGCGACCAATCCCAAAGAGGTAAACAAGAACCGACCATTCATGGCGATCTTGACTGAGACATCGCGTACGGCGCCGGCGCGTTCTGCGAACCGGTCGTGTTCCTCGGGAAGTCGGCCGAAAAGCTTGACCAGCAGTGCTCCGCTGACGCTGAATCGCTCGGTCATGGTCGCCGACATGTCGCCGTTCAGTTGCATTTGCTGACGCGTGAGGTCCGCGAGCTTGCGGCCGACGATCTTGGCTGGGATGAGGAAGATCGGCAACATGATCAGCGCAGCTAGGGTGAGCTGCCAGCTCAGAACGATCATGGCGGCGAGCACCAGCACCAGGCCGATCAAGTTGGAAAGCACTGTCGACAGGGTTGACGTGAACGCCTGCTGCGCGCCAATCACATCTGAATTGAGCCGCGATACGAGCTTTCCGGTCTGGGTTCTGGTGAAGAATGCGACCGGCATTTGGACTACATGATCGAAAACCTGTGTTCGCATGTCGAAGATCAAGCCCTCGCCGATCCTCGAAGAAAACCAACGCTGAACCACGTTGATTACCGCCTGCAATAGGAACAAGGCCGCAACCGTCACGCTCATGATGATCACGACCCGACGATCGCCCTGCAAAATACCCTCATCGATAATTTGTTTGAAAAGTAGCGGCGGGGCCACACTAAGGGCCGACATCACCACCACCAAGGCAACAAAGATGGCTATCAGGAACCGGTAGGGCTTCGCGAACCGCAGGACACGCCAGACCACACCAGGGCTGAGCTGATGCTGGGCAATATCGGGATCCTGCGACATGCGCCGCATCATCATGTACATCGACATGGGCTTTCCTCCGGGGCTGGGAACGCTCGGCGGTCCCAGGCTATTCCGAGCCCACGATGGGCAGCAGCGCGAAAAGCCCGGACGCAGTGCGTCCGGGCCTTTGGTGAGGAGTCGCGATCAGCGCTTCTTCGCAGCAGCTTTCTTGGCAGGCGCTTTCTTGGCGGTGCTCTTGGCCGCTGTCTTTTTGGCCGGAGCCTTCGCCGCAGTCTTCTTCGCGGGAGTCTTCTTGGCGGGCGCCTTCTTCGCGGCAGCCTTCTTGGCTGGAGCCTTCGCAGAAGTCTTCTTCGCAGACGTCTTCTTGGCAGGCGCCTTCTTCGCTGGGGCCTTGGCTGTCTTCGCAGAGGACTTCTTCGCAGCTGCCTTCGCCGGGGCCTTCCTGGCCGGAGCCGTGGTGCCCTTCCTGGCTGAGCTGCTTGACGCTGCCTTCTTGGCACCGCGGGTAGCGCCGCCGCGACCGCGGAGCTCAACCCCGGCTTCCCTCAGAACACCATGCACGAACCCGAAGGAACGACCGGCGTCGTCAGCGATCTTGCGAATGCTGTCGCCTGCGGCATACCGCTTGGCGTACTGGGAAGCAAGCGTTGTCCGCTGCGCCCCGGTGATGCGTGAACCCTTAGCCAATGCCTTGGCCACTGCGCCTCCCTTTGTCGTGGGTCATCGTGATTGGACGACGACCTTTTGCCAGACAGAAATGATCGAGATCTCAAGATCAATGATCAACCATTTCTAGCATGTTTCTAGCGCGTTTGGGGACTTTCTGGCTGATCAACGAAGCGTGAGGGGGTTGATCACATGAATCCAGCCAGATGATCTCTGGTCCAGCGTCTGATCACTCACCTGGGTGATCAGCTCTGCGCGGGTCGCACAAGGCGGATGATGGGCAGCACGCGTTCATGCCAGCGCGACCAGATCCGCGTACTCAGGACTCCACAGATCTTCCACGCCGTCCGGGAGCAGCAGCACCCGATCGGGATCAAGTGCGTCCACAGCCCCCTCGTCGTGGGTGACCAGCACCACTGCTCCGGCGTAGCGCTTGATCGCTGACAACACCTCCGCGCGCGAGGCCGGATCAAGGTTGTTCGTTGGTTCGTCGAGCAGCAGCAGATTGGCGCTTGAGCACACAAGCATCGCCAGTGCCAGCCGGGTCTTCTCGCCGCCCGACAATACGCTCGCCGGCTTCTCGACATCGTCACCGGAGAAGAGGAACGCGCCCAAGACTTTGCGGACATCGGTATCACCGAGCTGCGGCGCGGCGGTCTTCATGTTCGCCAGCACGGAGCGCCCGAGATCCAAGGTCTCATGCTCCTGCGCGTAGTAGCCGATGCGCAGACCATGACCCGCCTGGACCTGACCCGTGTCAGGCTCCTCCAGGCCCGCCAGGATTCGCAGCAGGGTCGTCTTGCCCGCGCCGTTGAGGCCAAGTACCACGACCTGGCTGCCCTTATCGATGGCAAGATCGATGTCGGTGAAGACCTCGAGTGATCCGAAGCTCTTGCTGAGGTCGGTCGCTGTCAGAGGCGTCTTCCCGCAAGGTGCGGGGTCCGGAAACTTGATCTTGGCCACCGGATCGCGAGCCCGTTCACCATCGATCCCCGCCAGTAACCGCTCTGCGCGCCTCACCATGTTGTGAGCGGCCATGGCCTTGGTTGCCTTTGCGCGCATCTTGTCCGCCTGGCTGAAGAGCTGGTCCGCCTTACGCTCAGCGTTCAGCCGTTCCCGTCTCCTGCGCTTCTCGTCGGTTTCTCGTTGTTGCAGATAGCGTTTCCAACCCATCGTGTACACATCGAGCTCGGCACGGTTCGCGTCGAGGTGGAACACTTTGTTGACGCATCGCTCCAGCAGCCCGACGTCGTGTGTGATCACGAGCAGCCCGCCGGAGTGGCCAGCCAGGAAGTCGCGCAACCATACGATCGAGTCAGCGTCGAGGTGGTTGGTCGGTTCATCGAGCAGCAAAGTTGGCGCTCCGGAGAACAAGATCCGCGCCAGCTCAACTCGTCGCCGCTGACCGCCCGAGAGAGTCCCGATCGGCTGGTGTAGCACACGCTCGGGCAACCCGAGATTGCTGGCGATTCGGGCTGCTTCCGCTTCTGCGGCGTAACCACCTGCAGCCGCCAGCTCGGCCTCCGCCCTCGCGTAGGAGCCCATTGCCTGGTCTCGAACATCGGCAGAGTCGTCACCCATCGCCAGCTCGGCTCGGCGCAGCCGATCAACGACCGCGTCCAAGCCCCGGGCAGACAGGATCCGATTCTTGGCCAGCACATCAAGATCACCGGTTCGCGGATCCTGCGGCAAGTATCCGACTGCACCCGTTCTCGTGATCGTTCCGCTCGCCGGCTGCGCCTCACCGGACAAGATCCTTGTCAGCGTGGTCTTGCCAGCTCCATTGCGCCCTACCAAGCCGATCTTGTCGCCAGCCGCTACCTGGAACGAGGCATGCTCCAAGAGAAGACGCGCACCCGCGCGCACCTCCACATCCCTCACGACCAGCATTGAACTAACTCTTCCTTACAGGTTTGCTGCGACCAAAGATCGCTTGGATTCACGATCGGTCGCGGTGACCTGGGGCAGGCTGAGAACGACCACAGTTACCTTGAGCGTTTGAGTCGCTTCTGCAATTCCCAGAGTTTCAAGCTTCTTGCGTTCTCAGCCTGCACTAGGTCACCGCTCCCTCCCTCCCTT
>DASUYM010000052.1:0-3579 GCA_036377435.1 Propionibacteriaceae bacterium | reverse complement strand
CTCGAGAGTCTCGCGAGCGTCGGCCTGGACCGAAAGCCCAGCATGCTTGATAGCATCCAGCCCGGCAACATTGATGTTGACGAAGCGTATGTCGGGGTTTTGAAAGGCGGTCCGGCTGGCCGTCGTGAAGTCGGAATAGCGAGTGCCGATACCGATCACCACGTCGGCCTCGCGGGCGATCGCGTTGGCCGCTGTGGTGCCGGTGGAGCCGATCGCCCCGAGACACTGAGGATGGTCGTACACCAGGGTTCCCTTACCGGCCTGACTCTGGCCCACAGGAATCCCGGTCGCCTCACAAAAAGCTGCCAATGCCTCCTGCGCCCGGGAGTACGTGACACCACCACCCGCCACGATCAGCGGCCGAGCCGCCGACTTGATGATCTCTGCTGCGGCCTCGAGAACGGATCGCTCGGGGAGCGGTCGGGCGACGTGCCAGACGCGCTTCTTGAAGAGATCGGTTGGCCAGTCGTACGCCTCTGCCTGCACGTCCTGCGGAAAGCACAGCGTCACCGCACCGGTCTCGACCGGGTCAGTCAACACACGCATGGCCGCAAGCATCGCCGCCGGCAGTTGCTCGGGGCGCCAGATCCGATCGAAGTACTTGGATACCGGCCGGAAGGCGTCGTTCACTGTGACATCACCAGAGTCCGGCAACTCGAGTTCCTGCAGCAGCGGCGACGCGCTTCTGTCGGCGAAGGTATCGGCAGGCAGCAGCAAGACCGGCAGCCTGTTGATAGTGGCCAAGGCTGCGCCGGTCAGCAGGTTGGTCGCGCCAGGGCCAACGCTGGTTGAGACCGCGTAGGTCTGTAGCCGGTTCTTCATCCGGGCGTACGCGACGGCAGTGTGGACCATCGCCTGCTCGTTCCGACCCAAGATGTATCGCAGCGTCTCAGGCTCTTCGAGCTCGGCCTGCAGCAACGCCTGGCCGATACCGGCCACGTTGCCATGCCCGAAGATCCCAAAGCAGCCGGCGAAGAGCTTCCGCTCCTCGCCGTCGGATTCGGAGTACTGGGCTCCGAGGAACTTCACCAGCGCTTGCGCCACAGTGAGCTGAATCGTGTCTGGCATGTCAACCCTCCTGGACGGTTTGCGGGATAAGTCTCGCGTCGACGGCCTGTGACTCCCAAGTACTGCGCACCCATGCGTGATCAGGATGGTCGGTGATCTTCCAGACTCGCTCGACACCCGGCCCGGCCATCACGTTCAAGTAATACATGTCGAAGCCTGGTGCCGCGACGCAGGGGCCATGCCAGCCGTACGGCACCAGCACCGTGTCGCGATCATGGACCTCCTCGAGCATCTCAATTTCACGACCGGGCGAGGAGGAAGTCCGCATGAACCCAAAACCTGGTTGGCCGTTAGGCCCAGCGGCAATCTCGAAGTAGTAGATCTCTTCCAGCTCCGACTCGGTCTCAGTCGTCTCGTCATGCTTATGCGCCGGATAAGAGGACCAATTGCCCGCCGGGGTGATCACCTCACAGGCGATGATCTTGGCTGCTTCCAGCGATCCCGGTGTGCCGAAGTTGCGTACCTGGCGGCTGGACTGGTCGGCACCACGCAGCTCGACCGGCACCTGCGATGCCGCAAGATAGCGCAGCGGCAGCGCCGACTGGGTACGCGCGCCGCAAAGCGCAAACCGCCCGCCAGCAGATGATCGCAAGTTCACTGTTTTCCTGGTCCCGACGTAAACGAGATCGGTTGGCCCGTCGAACACTGATGACCGGCCGTCGAGCTCGCAGTGGTCGTCGTCGACCCCGACATCAACCGAACCGCTGAGCGGCAACACGATCACCTCATCGGAGCCGGTATCGAAGCGGTGGCTCCGCCCGGGCTCGAGGGCGATGATCTTGAGTGACGAGTAACCCCACCCCGCCGACTCCGGAGTCACCTTCACCTCGTACGCGCCAGACCCGGCAAAACCAGATCGCAGCAGGTAGTGGGACTCCATGATCGCTTACCGGACCAGCGAGACAGCCGTGTCGACCGCCTTCGCGACATCGTCGTCAGCCGGGTAGAGCATGGTGCGACCGACCACAAGACCGCGGACAGAGGGCAGCGCCAGCGCCGCCTGCCAAGCGGCGTACGTCTCGTCCGGCGCGCTGTCAGGATCGCCGCCAAGCAGCAACGTGGGGAACGTTGTCGAATCCATCACCCGCTCCATCTCATGGACTACAGGTAACTTCATCCAGGTGTACGCGCTGGAGGCTCCCAGCCCTTGTGCGATGTGCACTGACTTGATCACAGCGTCCGGAGACAGGTCGTTGACGATCTTGCCGCCGAAGCGACTGGACATGAACGGCTCCACCATGGCGATCGACTCCGCCCGGTTGAGCTCGGTGATCGCCTGACCGCACCGCTCAAGCGTGGCGACAGTGCCGGGGTCATCAAGATCGATCCGCAGCAGCATCTTCGCACCCTCGAACCCCGCATCGACCGTGCCGCGGACGTCGTAACCGGTGTTGCGATCATCCATCTCGAAGACTGAGCCTTGCAAGCCACCACGGTTCATCGAGGCAAACATCAGCTTCTCTTCCAAGACACCGAGCATGAGCAAGTCCTCGGCGATGTCGGCTGTGGCGAGCAGCCCATCCACGCCCGGTCGTGTCACGGCGGTCACCAGCCGGTCAAGGAGGTCGGTTCGGCTGGCCATCGCGGTAGCCTTGCCCGCCGCACTCAGGGCGCCGCGTGCCGGATGATCACACGCGATGATCATCAGCTTGCCGTCGGGTCCGAAGAGCTGCCGCTTGCGGCGAGCCGCCAGCAGCCGCTTGATGCGTTGCGGATCACGGCTGCGGATCTCGTTGAGCTCACTGATCGAGCCCGCGAACTCGGTTCCCGACGTGGCGTCGGTTACGGTGCTCATCGGACGGCACCCGGAGTCGCGAAGTGCACGGCGAGCGAGTCGGCGAGATGCGCATTGGGATCGCCACCAGCAAGCAGCGTCTCGATCTCGGCTTCGGTCGGCATCGCGGTCGAGCACTCAAGTCTGGAGGCCACGATCGCGCCAGCCGCGTTGGCGTGTTGCAGTACCTTCTGCAGCGGCCAACCCGCCAGCAGTCCGTGACACAGCGAACCACCGAACGAGTCGCCGGCTCCGAGGCCATTGAGTGGCCGGATTGGGATGGGCGGAGACTCGACCCGCTCGCTTCTGGACTTGGCCAGCACTCCCTTTGGGCCCTGCTTCACGATCGCCAGCTCGACGCCAGCGGCGAGCAGCGCATCCGCTGCCCTCTCTGGCTCGGTTTCGCCGACCGCGACCTCGCACTCCTCACGGTTGCCGACGGCGACCGTCACCTGTGGCAGTGCCTGCTGCACCTGCTCGGTGGCGTGCGCAGGGGTGTCCCAGAACATCGGTCGGTAATCCAAGTCGAGCACCGTGAACTGCTTGCGAGCCCGTGCTTCGAGGACCGCGAAGTGGGACTGGCGACTCGGCTCCTCGCTGAGCCCGGTGACCGACAGCCACATCAGTCGGGTGTCCCGCACCGCGTCGAAGTCGATGTCCGACGGTTTGACCTGCAAGTCCGGTGCAGTCGGCTTGCGGTAAAACCAGATCGGGAAGTTATCAGGCGGAAAGATCTC
>DASUYM010000051.1:0-7858 GCA_036377435.1 Propionibacteriaceae bacterium | reverse complement strand
GCTGCAACCGGATGAAGCAGCGAAGGTGGGTGCGCAGGTCGCGTCGGCGCTCGCAGCCGCCCATGCGGTAGGCATCGTCCACCGAGATGTCAAACCGGGCAACGTCCTGATCGCCGAGGACGGCACGGCCCTGATCAGCGACTTTGGGATTGCGCACCTGTTGGGCGATGCAACGCTGACCTCGAGCGGGATGATCCACGGCACGCCGGCTTATCTCGCTCCCGAAGTTGCCAGAGGAAGTGAGGCGAACTTCGCCTCGGACGTGTTCTCCCTCGGCGCCACGTTGTACAGCGCGATGGAAGGTACTCCACCGTTTGGCACCAGCGAGAACTCCATCGCGCTGCTCCATCGTGTGGCTTCCGGGCAATTCCCTCCTCCGCAGCACTGTGGTCCGTTGACGCCACTGATCCTTGACATGCTCTCGGCCGATCCGGAGGCCCGTCCATCGATGCGGGCTGCGGCCGACAATCTGGCGCGGCAGGCAGCGCACAGTCGTTCGAGCGCGAGGGACCAGGCAGTCACGCTGGGTGCTTCAGAAGAGGCGACTGGGGATGAGAAAGTCGATCAAGTACCCACAGGCGATCCAAGCCTCGCGGAAACTGGCCCTTCGACAGGCTCAGCGCAGGACTCCCCAACGGCTAAGACCTATGGGCCCGATGCCCTTGCGGCGCCAGCGCCTCACAACCGGGATCAGCGCTCGACCGAACCACGGCGAAATCGGGGGGTATCGGCAGCCATGGCCGTTGTTGCCCTTCTCGGCATTGGAATCCTGCTCATTGCCGTGCTGCTCGGTGATCGCAGAACCCGAGATCCGGCAGCCGTCCCGAGCCAGTCGAGCTCCGCCGCGCCCGCGAGTACGCAACTCTCCACGGCGCCGCAGTCTCCCACATCGACTCCGAGCGCAGCCGCTCCGAGAGCATCCTCGTCACCGCGACAGGACTCCTCACTGCCAGCGAGCCCAGGGACCAGAACTCGTACGCCCACCAGTGCTCCATCGCCAACGACCGCACCGACGGTCCGCGGCACGCCGACGGCGGCGCAGCTGAGGCGGGCGATCACGAGCTACTACGCATTGATGCCGCGGAATACCGACGCGGCATGGCCCCGGATGACGGCCTCGTACCAAACCAACCATGCCGGAGGGCGGCAGGCGTACCAGCGGTTCTGGGATGCGGTCGACCGGATCTCTGTGACGGACGTAAGGGGTACGCCGCCAAGTTCGGCGCAGGCAACACTCACCTACTACTTCAGGGACGGCCGAGTCGTGCGCGAGCGGACTGCGTACGGGCTAGTCAACGATGGGGGACGTCTCAAGATCAGCAGCACTACGGTGCTCAGCAGTGTGACGCTCTAGTGTAAGGCCAGCCAGCGCGTTGGGGTGGATGCGGGCTGGCCCACCAGGGCGGCACTGTCGAAGATCACCTTTGTCGTCGAACACCTCCAAATCCCAGGGAAAGCTCTACCAGTATTCTCAGACCTTGGTCCAAGACCACCCACCTGCTGGGCAGTCAAGATCAGGAATGTTCCCACGTGTCTGGAGTGCCTGCGATGCGCAAAATTGCGCTTTCGGTCTATGTGTCGCTCGACAGAAGTCCGGCGTCGAAGGGCCCATAAGGAGACCAACATTGTCTATTGCCGTCACCGGCGCCACCGGCCACCTCGGACGCCTCACAGTGGAAGCGCTGCTACGCCGAGGAGTCCCCGCTGAACAGATCATCGCCACAGGTCGCCGCATCGAAACTCTCGACGACGTCTCTGACCAAGGAGTATCCGTACGGCGCGCCGATTACTCCGACGAGGCGTCCCTCCGCCAAGCACTTGCCGGCGCCGACCGGCTTCTCCTGGTGTCCGGCACCGAGGCAGGGCGGCGCATCAAACACCACACGAATGTCATTAGTGCCGCCAAGGCTGCAGGTGTGCAGTTGATCGCCTACACCAGCATCGTCCATGCCCCCACATCCACACTGCGAATCGGCCAGGAGCACCGAGCAACGGAGGCGGCGCTAGCCGACTCCGGCGTTCCGCACGTTCTGCTTCGCAGTAGCTGGTACATCGACAACTACACCGCCCAACTTTCCGACTACCTGCAGCACGGCATTGTCGGTGCCGCCGACGACGGACGGATCAGCGGGGCGACCCGCGCCGACTACGCCGAGGCGGCCGCGGCCGCACTCGCCGAGGATGATCACGCCGGCGCCGTATACGAGCTCGGCGGGTCTGCCTTCACCATGGCCGAGCTTGCCGAGGTGGTGTCTGCGGAGACCGGAAAGTCCGTCAGGTATACCGACCTGTCGGTGCAGGACTACCAGGCATTCCTGGTCAGAGCCGGGCTGCCCGAACCAGTGGCGGCTTCGATTGCTGACGGTGACCGCGCCGTCGCCGACGGGGAACTGTACGTCGACACTGCCGACCTCGAGAAACTGCTGGGGCGGCCAGTCACCCCGCTACATACCGCCGTAAGGGCCGCCGTCCGAGATCTCAGATGAATTCGTCGGCCCCACCCGATGAATCCGGTCCGAAGGCGGAGTCTAGCCATCTATCCAGCATCCAATGAGCATCTGAGGAGCGCATCGTGACCACAACCGATTGGACAACCGACACGAAGGGCGTCGGCCAGTATGCAGAGGTCAACGGCATCAATCTCTACTTCGAGACCATTGGGGTCGGGCGGCCGCTGATCTTGCTGCACGGCGGACTGGGATCTGGTGAGATGTTCGGACCGACTCTCCCGGTGTTCGCCCAGCGCCACCAAGTCATTGCCGTCGACCTGCAGGGACACGGCCGCACTGCTGACGTTGATCGACCGATCGACATCCGGCTGATGGCTGATGACATCGCGGCGCTGATCGACCACCTTGGGTTGGACAAGCCGGATGTCGTCGGCTACTCGCTGGGGGGCGGGGTGGCGTTCTTCACGGCGGTGCAGTACCCGGAGAAGGTCGGTCGGCTCGTCGTTGCCTCGGCGCATATCCGGCGCGACGCGATCCCGCCCGAGATGCTTGCTCAGCAAGAACAGGTGAACGCGGCCGCCGCCGAGTTCCTGAAGGACACGCCGATGTATGAGCTCTACCAGCGGGTCGCGCCACGCCCGGAGGACTTCCCCCGGCTACTGGACAAGATCGGCGAGTCGATGGCGCAGGATTTCGACTTCACCGAGGAGGTTCGCAGTCTCCAGGTGCCGACGATGATCGTCGCCGCCGATGCCGACATGGCACCGCCGAGCCATTACGTCGAGGTTTTCAAGCTGCTTGACGGCGGCCTCCGGGATGGCGGCTGGATGGGCGAGGGCCGGCCCAAGGGTGGCCACGCGCTCGCGATCTTGCCGGGCTTGACCCACTACAACCTGGCGGTCTCGCCGCTTTTCGCCGCAGTCACCCTCGCCTTCCTCGACGATCAGCCAGGCTGACCGCTCCGCACGTGGCCCTGGTCAGCAGCCGCGGATGCTGCCCGCCGACGTTGTACCGATTCGTACGATCGGTTCATGCAGCTGCGCCGCAAGCGCTTTGACCATCCCGACGAGGTCCGTGCGGTCGAGAAGGCACGCATCGAGCTGGTAGAGCTGGGAGAGGTGGCCGTCGGGCGCGCCGTGTTCCAGCCGGGCTGGCGCTGGTCGGAGCATGTCAAGCCGATCGTCGGTACCGAGAGCTGCCAGGTGCACCACCTCGGCTACGTGGTGTCCGGGCACTTGCACGTCGAGATGACCGACGGCGCCTCGCTTGACGTCATAGGCGGCGACGCCTTCGAGATCCCACCGGGTCACGATGCGTGGGTCGTCGGCGACGAGCCCTGGGTCTCGGTCGACTGGGCCGGCCGGCGGCTCTTCGCGAAGTCGCCGCGAGAGATCTCCGACCGCATCTTCGCCACCCTCGTCTTCACCGACCTATCCGGGTCAACGGAAACGCTGAACAGGCTCGGCGACGCCCGGTGGCGGCTGCTGTTGGCCGAGCACAACGAGGCGGTGCGCACCGAGATCGAGCGCTTTGGCGGACGCGAGGTGAAGACCACGGGGGACGGCTTCTTCGTTCTCTTCGACAGCCCGGCCCGTGCGGTGCGCGGGGCGGCGGCCATGATCGACGCCGCCACCGCCCATGGCCTCACCGCTCGCGCCGGGGTCCAGGCGGGTGAGGTCGAGCTGGAGGGTGACGAGGTGCGGGGTATCGCGGTCCATGCCGCAGCGCGCATTCTCGGCGCGGCGCAGCCGGGCGAGGTCTTGGTTTCCACCACCATCCGCGACCTGCTTGCCGGCTCAGGGCTCCAGTTTGCCGACCGGGCGAGTTCCAGCTGCGTGGCCTCAATGGGCGACGCAGCCTGGCGGCCCTCGTCCGCTAGTGCCGAATTGTCAGCGTCGCGTCATGCGTCAGGTGACTGCAGGCGGGCCCGCTTGGGCCAGCCATCAAGGAGCAGCGTCATTCCCGAGCCGAGCAGCCACACGTCCTTTGCGAGGCCGAGCCCTTCCGGAGTAGGTCTGAGGCTGCCCTCTTGCCGCATGCCTGGCGTCTTCAGGTACAGCTGAACCAGCCCAGCGGAGAATCCGACCAGGGCGGCTCCAACCAGCGCTGAGGGCACGAACGGGATTAGCAGCGCCGCACCAAGCGCAATTTCGCCGGTCGACAGGATGCGGCCGAACTGCTCCGGCGGAATCTTCTTCAGCCCCGGGATGGCGTTGGTCGCCATGCCGTGCAGCCCTTCTGCGGCTTGGCCCTCCAAGCCCTGCTTGGACAGACCGGAGTTGAGGATGTACGCGCCCGTGGCGACGCGCAGCGGTATGTGGGCCAGCTTCATTCAGCACTCCTTGTGGTGGGCATCGTCGCGTCGGCGATAATCCGGCGGATCTCCGGAAGGACAGCAGGATAGATCTGATGACCGCCCGGATGCGGCAGTTCTATCACCTCAGCACCGCGCTCCCGCAGCTGGCCGGCCAGCTGCTGCGTCAGCTCAGCTGCAATCATCGGGTCCCGGTCACCGTTGGCGATGATCACCAAGGTTCCGGAGAGATCGACAGCTGGGGGCTCGGCATACGGAACCATGGCGGCCAGCAGTACGGCACCGGCCAGAAGTCCCGGCCGCTGCAGCAGCAGCGCCGAGGCGATGTTGGCTCCGTTGGAGAATCCAACGGCAACAAGCGACCGGTCCGCGATCCCGTAGGCCGCGCTGGCGGCGACAATGAATTCTGCTAACTCGTCGGCCCTGCGACGCAGGTCCTCCTCGTCAAAGACTCCCTCGCTGACCCGACGAAAGAACCGCGGCATGCCGTTCTCCAGCACCGTCCCGCGTACCGAGAGCACCGCCGCACCGGGCGACAGATGATCGCGCAGCGGCAGCAGGTCGTACTCGTTGCCACCAGTGCCGTGCAGGAGTAGCAGCGGCGGGCCCGCCGCGGGATCGTCGGCGGGCAGGAAGACATGCGGCCGATCGAGACCCGTCTCGGCGTTCACGGGATGTCCATGTCGAGCTGGAGCGGAGGCAGCGCGGCAGCAATCTGTTCGCGGTTGGGTTCCAGCCAGGGCGGCAGTTTGAGGCTGCGACCAAGTTCGAGCAGCGGCTCATCGACGGCGAAGCCCGGCACGTCGGTCGCGATCTCGAACAACACACCTCCCGGCTCGCGGAAGTAGATGGACGTGAAGTATTGCCGATCCATGATCTGGGTCACCTGCACGCCATGCGCTCTAAGCTCCTGCTGCCACAGCGTCTGGGTCGCCAAGTCCGGCGCCCGGAAGGCGACGTGATGGACTGTGCCGCCAGCCTGCCAGCCCTGATCACGGACACCGGCAAAGACATCAACCAGGGTGCCCGAGCTGCCACCGGCCATCCCAAAGCGAGATCGGTCCCCCTCCTCTCCAGCCGGGCTCATGCCCAGTAACTGGGTCAACATCGTGGCCGACGGGTCGAGTTGTCGCTCCGACAACGTGATCGCATGCAGGCCGCGGACCGCATGCTCGGCAGGAATGTCAGCGACCCCATCCCAACCGGATCGATGATCACCAACCGAGGCCACCAGATCGATCACCATGCCATCGGGATCACGGAAGGTGAGGACCTCTTCCTCATCGCGGGTACGCGGAGCGTCGCTGTCGATCCGAAGCTCCTTGAAGCGCTCATGCCACCAGCCCAGCGAGGATCCCGGCACGCTGAACGCCGTCGCCGTCGTCATCCCGGCACCCTGGCGACCCTGCGGAACACCCGGCCACGGAAAGAAGGTCAGCAGGCTCGAGGGACTGCCCTTCTCATCTCCGTAATACAGGTGGTAAGTGTCCGGCGCGTCGAAGTTGACCGTCTGCTTGACCAGGCGGAGCCCGAGCGCTCTGGTATAGAAATCCACATTGGACTGCGGGTCTGTAGCGATGGCGGTTACGTGATGTAACCCGTGCGGGCTGACCTGCGTCATGATGATCAGTTCCTTTCTGGCAGCGGTCTCTTACCCAGATACGCCTGCTGCACCAGGTAACGAACATCTTCCTCGGTGAAGGCTCGGGGGTTGGAGACCGGGGCTCCAGCGACGGTTTTTGCTACCGCGTCGATAGCCTCAAGTTCCAAGCCCAGGTCCGCCAGGGACGTCGGTGCGTCGAGTCGAGTAGCGAGCTCGAACAAAGCGGGGCCAACCGCTTCGGGCCCGCTTACCTCCAAGGCACGGGCTGCACAGCTAAACGGGCCCGGTGCTGAGGGCGCATTGAACGCGGCCACCTGTGGCAGCAACGCACTGTGCACACCGGCGTGCGGCAGTTGGTATGTGCCGCCGAGCACATGGGCGAGCTTGTGGTGCAGACCCATGGTCGTGCTGCCCAGTGCCCAGCCGGCGAGCCAGGCACCCCGCAGCGTCTCGGTCCGGGCCTTCAGGTCATCCGGCTGTCTGACCGCAGGGGGTAGGCCGTCCGCCAGCGCGCGGATGGCTTCCTCGGCGACGTCTGACGACTGCACGGTGCTGTCGGGTGCGTAGAGCGCTTCGACCGCATGCGCCAGAGCATTCATGCCACTGGCGGCAGTGAGTTGAGGCGACATAGTGATCGTGAGGCCCGGGTCGTAGACAACGATGATGGGTAGCACGCGCGGGTCCCGACCGGTCGTCTTCTCACCTTGATCAGATTGTCCCCAGATGGGGGTCATCTCGCTGCCGGCGTACGTGGTCGGCACGGCAAGGATCGGCAGTCCGGTGTCCCGGGCGACCGCCTTGGCGAGTCCGGTTGCCGAGCCGCCGCCGATAGAGACGACTACGCCGGCCCTCGACTCACGCGCCGCTTGGATGGCCCTCGCGGCAATCTCGACCGGCACCTGCTGCACCACCTCTGTGATCCGCCACGCAAGATCATCACCGAGCTGCGCGCTCACCGCTGCTGCGGCGTCACCTTCGTGGCGACCGGAGATGATCATGATCCGAGTGCCGAGCGTGTGAGCCTCGGATGCGACTTGTGCAAGGCTTCCAGGCCCGAACACGACCCGGATGGAACGGTCCTTTAGAACGGGAGCCGAATAGGTGAACGGCTGTCCGTCCGCTCCTGGCAGCCTCACCCGCCAATGCTCACATATCGCCCTGGCGCTCATACCAGACTGGCTCAGGCGGTCCTGACCCTGTGCCCTAGCCTGGCGTCGTAAGGAACGAACATGAAAACGTTCGAGGAGCTCCAGGCCGACCTTGGGCCCTTCTGGAGCTTGAACCGGCCGGGTAGTGGCGTAGACCACGTGGTGGTCGTGCTTCCGTCGTTCAGCGTCGGCGAGAGCATGCTCTCGCATTACGCTGCGAGGATCCCGGCGCTGGAGCACCGCTCCAGGTCGAGGTGGCCGAACGGCTGCAAGTGCCGATCGACGGCACAGCGCCGGACCTCTGGCACCTCGGATTCAAGAGCGCCGGCCGACGGCTGTTCAG
>DASUYM010000050.1:0-22236 GCA_036377435.1 Propionibacteriaceae bacterium | reverse complement strand
AAACCGTGATCGATGCAAGCCCAGGCTTGGGCGAGGCGGTGGTTTCCGGCGCTGTCAACCCTGACCATTTCGTGGTGAACTCCGTCGATCGCAGAATCGTGGCGCGGCGGCTGGGCGACAAGCGGGTCATGATCACCAGCCTGCCCGGCGGCGGCACCGAGCGTCATGAGCTGGCCGACCAGAGCTCTGAAGCGTGCTTGGGCGACGAGCAGGTGCTGCAGCTTGCTGATCTTGGCCAGCAGGTGCAGCGGCTGTACGGAGCGCCTCAGGACACGGAATGGGCACTCGACTCCGCAGGCCGCTTCTGGTTGACCCAGGCACGGCCGATCACCACCCTGTATCCGCTGGCGCGGACCCACCGGGCAGGCTTGCGGGTGTTGTTCTGCTTCAGCCTGGCACAGGGCCTGACCAGACCAATCACTCCAATGGGGATTGCTGCATTTCGGTTGATCGGCAGCTCGGTGGCCACCGCGCTGCAAATGCCACCCGTCGAGCCGTTGGCGGGGCCCCCGGCGATGCACGCCCCCGGTCAACGGCTCTATCTGGATTTGACGAGCGTGTTGCGTAACCGGATCGGACGCCGGGCAGTGATCACAATCTTCGGAGTGATGGAGGCGCGGGCGTCGGCAGTGCTGAAGACACTCGCGGCGCGGCCTGAGTTCTCGATCATCGACTCGCCTGACCACGCGATGCTCAGACACATTGCCGCCGCCTTGGTCCGCAACAAGGTGCCGGTACGCGTGGCGATCGGACTAGCCAACCCGGAGTGGGCCTACCGCGGAATCGCCGCCACCGAGCAGCGGCTGCGGCAATCACTGACCTTGCCTGCAAATGCGACGGCGTCCCAGCGCCTTGACTTTGTCGAGCAGCGGCTCGGCGAGGTGTTTCTCTGGCTGATGCCGCGAACGGCGCCGTACCCCGCGGGCGGTTATCTGATGCTCGCCGCGTCTCGCCGGCTGCTGCGTGATGTGGCCGAGCCGGGCGAACTCCAGGAAGTCCTGCGTGGGTTGCCACACAACATCACGACAGAGATGGATCTCCAACTCTGGGAGCTGACCGAGGACATCCGGAACGACGAGGTATCGAGGAGGATCTTCACCGAGTTGGCGGTGCCCGACCTGCTGCAGCGCTATCGAGAACGCGCCTTGCCGGCTGTGGCGCAGCGCGGACTGCAGGCATTCCTGCGCCGCTTCGGGCATCGCGCGGTGGCCGAGATCGATCTCGGTATGCCGCGCTGGTCAGACGATCCGAGCCACCTGCTTGGCGTGATCAGCAACTATCTACGGCTCGATGAATCCGACCTTGACCCAGTCTCGCAGTTTAGGGCTGGCGCGGCGAAAGCCGAATCCATGATCACTAGCCTCAGCAGCCGTGCCTCCGAGCGCAGTCGGCTTCGGGCCAAGCTGGCTGGCTGGACGCTGCGGCGGGTACGCCAGCTCGCCGGCTTGCGCGAGGCGCACAAGTTCCCGCTCGCCATGGCGTTTGCAGTCATGCGGGAGAATCTCAGGGCGGTCGGACGCGAGCTCGCCGCCGTAAAGGTTCTCGATCAGGCTGATGATGTGTTCTTCCTCGATTTGGGTGACGTACGCCGCGGTCTCGCCGGCGAAGACCTGAGGGCGCTGGTTGAGGAGCGGCGTGAGGCGTACACGCAGGAATTGAAGCGGCGACACATTCCTCGCCTGCTCCTCTCTAACGGAACCGAGCCGGAGGCGCTGGCCGCACAGGCCGCTCAAGCAGACGGCGCCCTCGTCGGCAGTCCAGCCTCGACCGGTACGGTGACGGGCCGGGCGCGAGTCGTGCTCGAACCCGTGGGGGCCCATCTGGAGCCCGGAGAGATCTTGGTCGCGCCTTCGACCGACCCTGGCTGGACTCCACTGTTCCTTACCGCAGGTGGGCTGGTGATGGAGATGGGCGGCGCGGGCTCCCATGGCGCGGTGGTTGCGCGAGAGTACGGCATTCCGGCCGTGGTCGGCGTGCCAGATGCCACACAAAAGATCGAAACCGGGCAGCTGATTACCGTTGACGGGACCGCGGGGCTGGTGACCGTCGCAGCTTGACGCTTACTGGGGTTCGACCAGTTCGGAGGTCTGGCGCTGGCGGTGAGCATCCAGGGCAACAAAGACCCGCTCGGACACCTCGTCTATCTCACCGAGGCCGTTAACCTCAACGAGCAGGCCGCGTGAGCGGTAGACCTCGAGCAGTGGCTCGGTTTGCTCGGCGTAGACCCGGAGGCGTACCCGGATGGTTTCCTCGTTGTCATCGGACCGGCCGTCGATCTCCGCACGCCTGAGTAGCCGTGCGACGACCTCATCAGTGTCAGCCAGCAGCGAGATGACAGCGTCAAGCGGACGGCCCGTCTCGGCGAGGGAGTCGTCGAGAGTCTCTACCTGCTGCAAGGTACGCGGGTAGCCGTCCAGCAAAAAACCCCTGTTGCAGTCCGGCTGCGCCAGCC
Organism: Propionibacteriaceae bacterium; assembly: GCA_036377435.1. GTDB lineage: Bacteria > Actinomycetota > Actinomycetes > Propionibacteriales > Propionibacteriaceae > Microlunatus. The sequence continues at coordinate 19,784 of DASUYM010000050.1, read as the reverse complement.
GGTCCTTCACAATCTCATTGGTGATCTCGTCGCTCACGTAGCCGCCGGACTCCATGATCGCCCGCACCTGCCGGGCTAGCGGCGTATCGGCGTTTTTCATCGCGCGGAAGATGTCACCGGTCGAAATTGCCGGGATCCCGTAGTGCTCCGCGATCCGCGTGGCCTGCGTACCTTTGCCTGCGCCGGGAGGGCCCATGATGAGGAGTCGCATTAGCGGAGGAACCCTTCGTAGTTGCGCTGCTGCAGCTGGCTCTCGATTTGTTTCACGGTATCGAGCCCAACACCGACGATGATGAGGATTGAGGTGCCGCCGAAGGGGAAGTTCTGATTGGCGTTCAGCAGGATGAACGCAATCGAAGGCAGTAGCGCAATCAGTCCGAGATAGAGCGAGCCGGGGAACGTCAGGCGGGACAGCACGAAGCTGAGGTAGTCCTCGGTGGGCTTTCCGGCACGGATGCCGGGGATGAAGCCGCCGTACTTCTTCATGTTGTCAGCGACCTCGTTGGGGTTGAACGTGATCGCGACGTAGAAGTAGGCGAAGAACACGATTAGCAAGAAGAAGCTGATGATGTAGATCGGATGGTCGCCATTGACGAAGTTCGCGCTGATCCACGACGAGAACTTGTCGTCTGGCCGGAACTGGGCGTAGAGAAGCGGCAGGTAGAGCAGCGACGAAGCGAAGATGACCGGGATGACACCTGCCTGGTTGACCTTGATGGGGATGTATGTGGTGGTGCCACCGAACATCCGCCGGCCAACCATCCGCTTGGCGTACTGGACTGGGATCCGACGCTGTGACAGTTCGACGAAGATGACCCCGGCCATCACAAGCAAGCCCAAAGCGATCACCAGCAGGAAGACAACCCAACCCTGCGAACCCGGCCGGGCGACCTTCAGGCTCCACAGCGCACTTGGGAAGGTGGCAGCGATCTGGGTGAAGATCAGTACCGACATGCCGTTGCCGACGCCGCGTTCGGTGATGAGCTCACCCAGCCACATGATCACGCCGGTGCCGGCCGTCATCGTCAGGATCATGACCACGACAGGGAAAATGCTCTTGTCGTAGACCAAGCCCGGGCACCCGGTGAAGAGTCGGTCGTTCACTGCCACCGTGACGAAGGCGGTGGAGTTGAGCACGGCCAGCACCAAGGTCAGGTAGCGGGTGTATTGAGTGATCTTCGTCTGCCCTGCCTGGCCCTCTTTCTTCAGGGCTTCCAGACGCGGGATGACCACCGTCAGTAGCTGCAGGATGATGCTGGCGGTGATGTAGGGCATGATGCCCAATGCGAAGATCGCGAGCTGGAGTAAGGCGCCGCCGGAAAAAAGGTTGATCAGCGCGTACAGACCTTGCTGCTCGCCGGTGGTCGCCTGCTTGAGGCAGAAACTCACCTGCTCAACGTTGACGTTCGGCGTCGGAATGATCGAACCGAGTCGGAAGATCGCAAGGATCGTGAGCGTGAAGAAGATCTTCTTGCGCAGATCCGGAGTCCGGAACGCGTTGGCGAACGCGGCGAGCACCCGTGCCCTCCCTTTCTCGCGACAATCCTGGACGCGTCACTGAACTGCCTGCGCCTTGCCGCGGACGCAGCTCACGCGAACAGGACCGACCGACTTTATCAAGAACCGACTCGTAAGCCCGCATCGTCTCGGAGGACCCCAAGAGCCGTTCCCTGAAAGACCCACTGTAAGTCGTGACACCAGGCCCGGTTACCGCTCAGCCAGGCCGAGAAGCCTGCGGCAGCAACCCGAGCTCGCTGGCGCGGCGAGCCGCGCCCGCCCCGGATCGGCCATGAGCTTCATCAAGACGGGAAATCGCGGGCTTTCTGGCCATGCCCATGTTGCAGCTGTCACAATCAGCGAACGCAGACGACGTGAGCTTTTCACCGATCGACACCGTCTTACTGACGAACTTCTGGGTGTGGAGGACGACTGTGCCTGGTCCGGTAGCCCGCCGTCGAATCGCAGCAGGGCTGACCACAGCGCTGGCCGGCGTGCTGGTGCTACTCGCTCTGCTTGCTCCGGATGAGTTCGGCCGTCTTACTCCGGCCGCATTCGTCAGCATCCCGCTGGATGGAGTTCTCGGCGTCGCGCTGCTGCTCTTTCTCCCGGCGAGGGCGAGGGCGGCGGCCGCGACGCTTTTCGGATTCGCTCTCGGCCTGTTAACCATCATGAAGTTCCTCGACACGTGCTTCTTCGCAGTCCTCGACCGGCCGTTCGATCCTGTACTGGACTGGATGCTGCTCGACGACGCCATGAGGTTCCTCGCCGGATCCATCGGACCGGTGCCAGCCATCGGCTCCCTCGCTCTTGCCGTCGTTCTGAGCACAGCGCTGGTCATCTTTATGACGCGATCGGTGCAACATCTGGCCCGCCTGGTGGTCCGGCACAACCTAGCCGCGGCTCCCGCAGTTGTCGTACTCGCTGGCCTGTGGCTCACGTGCGCCATGCTCGACAGTCAGATCGTCCCCGGCGTACCGGTCGCAGCTGAGGGCTCAGCCGTCTACCTCCAGCACCGTCAGCGCCCGGCGGGCCCGGCTCTACAGGATCGGCAGTCAGTATCCGCGCATCCTGGTCCTGATGCGTTTGGCAACACACCGGGCGAGGATCTGCTAACGGCACTGCGTGGCAAGGACGTTGTCATTGCCTTCGTCGAGAGCTACGGCCGCGACGCCGTCGAGGATCCAGAGTTTGCCCCCCAGGTCGGTGCGGTGCTCGACGCGGGCGATCGTCGGCTCCGCGCGGCCGGATTCGCCTCCAGGAGCGCCTTCCTCACCTCGCCGACGGCGGGCGGTAGCAGCTGGCTCGCCCACGCCACATTGCTCTCCGGCTTGTGGATCGACAACCAGCAGCGATACAACGACCTCGCCTCCAGTCATCGCCTGACCCTCACCGGCGCCTTCCGCCGCGCGAACTGGCGCACGGTGGGCGTCATGCCGGGCAACGACTCGGCTTGGCCAGAGAGTGAGTCTCTGGGCTACGACCAGATCTACGACGCAAAGGACATGGGGTACAAAGGCCCTCGGTTCAGCTGGGCCGCTATGCCCGACCAATACACCCTGTCCCGGTTCGAACGCACCGAGCACACAGCTCGAGACCGACAACCTGTCATGGCAGAGATCACACTCGTGTCGAGCCATGCGCCCTGGGAACCCATCCCGCGACTCATCGACTGGAGAGACGTTGGTGATGGCTCGGGCTTTGACACGATGGCCGCCACGAACGACCCACCGGAAGCCATCCTGACAAGGAATCCGACGCGGGTACGCGCCGCCTACCGAGCGTCCATCGAATACTCGCTCAGCAGCCTGATCTCCTACGTGGAGACCTACGGCGACGACGATCTGGTACTGATCTTCCTCGGTGATCACCAGCCGTCGCCGATCGTCACCGGTCAGGGCGCCAGCCGTGACGTACCGATCACGATCCTCACGCGCGACCGATCTGTCTTGGATCGGATCGCACAGTGGAGTTGGCAGGAAGGCCTCAGGCCCGATGCCCACGCCCCGGTGTGGGGGATGGATGCCTTCCGCGACCGGTTCCTGACCGCCTTCGGGCCTAAGACCAAGCCAATCAGTGACCCCCACTGATTGGGTTGCTAACTCAGAGCGTGGTGGTGACGCCACCCGCGGCGGCGATCTTCTCCTTGGCTGATGCGGAGAACGCGTGCGCGCTCACCTGCAGCGCGACCGAGATGTCTCCGGCGCCGAGGATCTTGACAGGAGCTCCGGGACGTACGGCCCCAGCCGCCACCAAATCCGCTACGCCAACCGTGCCGCCGTCAGGGAATAGTTGGCCCAGCCGATCCAGGTTCACAACCTGGTACTCCACCCGGAACGGGTTCTTGAAGCCACGCAGCTTTGGCAAACGCATGTGAAGCGGCATCTGGCCGCCCTCGAAGTTCTGCGGTACCGTCTTGCGAGCTCCGGAGCCCTTGGTGCCGCGGCCGGCTGTCTTGCCGCGCCTGCCGGCCTCGCCTCTACCGACCCGGGTTTTTGCTGTCTTGGCTCCGGGTGCCGGCCGAAGGTGATGAACCTTCAACGCCATGTCAGTCGACCTCCTCCACGGCCACCAGATGGGCAACCGTTTTGATCATGCCGCGAACTTCCGGCCGATCTTCGCGGACCGACTCGTCGCCGACCCGCTTCAAACCCAAGGTCCGCAGCGTGTTCCGCTGGTTCTGCCTGCCTCCAACCGCGCTACGCACCTGGCGGATCTTCAGCTGCGTCATCATGAGCCCACTGCCTCACGCGCCCTCAGCAGAGCCGCTGGCGCAACATCTTCAACTGCCTTGCCACGACGTTTCGCCACGGCCTCCGGTTGCTCGAGGCTCTGCAGCGCAGCCACCGTCGCGTGCACCACGTTGATGGCGTTGGGGGAACCGAGTGACTTTGCGAGCACATCTCGGACACCGGCGCACTCCAGCACTGCACGAGCCGAGCCACCGGCTATCACCCCGGTACCGGGGGAAGCCGGCCGCAGCAGCACGACACCGGCAGCCTTCTCGCCCTGCACCGGGTGCGGAATCGTGCCCTGGATCCGAGGCACGCGGAAGAAGTGCTTCTTCGCCTCCTCAACACCCTTGGCAATCGCCGCCGGTACCTCCTTGGCCTTGCCGTAGCCCACGCCGACCGTGCCATCGCCGTCGCCCACCACGACGAGCGCAGTGAAGCTGAACCGGCGACCACCCTTCACGACCTTGGCTACTCGGTTGATCGCGACCACGCGCTCGATGTAGTTGCTCTTCTCTGCGGCTTGGCCACGACGATCGTCACGGCCGCGACGCTCCCCACCGGCACCGCCACTGCGGCGCTGGGTTCCAGTCAATTCGCTCTACCTTCCATTCATCAGCACTGCGAGCATCGGTTGTGCGAGCAGTGCCCGAAAATCAGAATCCGAGGCCGCCCTCGCGGGCGCCGTCGGCCAGCGCCGCAATTCGTCCGTGGTACTTGTATCCGGCGCGGTCGAAGACCACGCTCTCGACGCCCACGGCCTTGGCACGCTCGGCGATCAGGCTTCCAACCTGTTTCGCCTTGTCGGACTTGTCGCCGGTGGCCGCCCGCAGCGTGGCCTCCATGGTGGAGGCCGAGGCGAGCGTACGGCCCTGGGTGTCGTCGATGACCTGGGCGTAGACGTGCCGCGCGGAGCGAGTCACAACCAGCCGCGGACGCTCTGGGGCGCCAAAGACCTTCTTGCGCACCCGAACCTGCCGGCGGAGTCGCGCTGCGCTCCTGGGCGACATGTGTTTGTGTTGAGATAGCGAGACCGCCATCGTCACTTACCAGCCTTTCCAACCTTGCGACGAACCCTCTCGCCCGCGTAGCGGACACCTTTGCCCTTGTACGGCTCGGGCTTGCGGAGCTTGCGAATGTTCGCCGCAACCTCACCGACCCGCTGCTTGTCGATGCCATGTACCGAAAACCGGGTCGGGGTATCAACGTTGAAGGTGATGCCTTCCGGCGCGGTCACCTTTACTGGGTGGCTGTACCCGAGGGCAAACTCCAGCTCCGTCGGCCCTCGTGACACGACCCGGTAGCCGACGCCAACGATCTCGAGCCTCTTCTCATAGCCAGTGGTGACACCGGTCACCATGTTCGCGACCAAAGTACGCGTCAGGCCGTGCAGCGACTTGCTCACCCGCTCGTCGTCGGGCCGGGTAACCTGCAGCTCGCCGTTCTCACCACGGGTCACCTTGATCGGTTCCGCGACCCGATGCTCGAGTGCGCCTTTCGGGCCGAGGACCTTGACCAGCTGGCCATCGACGGTCACCTCGACGCCAGTCGGAATCGAGACCGGCAGCCTGCCAATGCGTGACACTTCTCTTACCTCCTCGTTTCGCCACTCACCACACGTACGCGAGAACTTCGCCGCCCACGCGGTTGTTGTGCGCCTGCCTGTCAGTGAGCAGACCCTGAGACGTCGAGATGATGGCGATGCCGAGCCCGCCCAGCACCTTGGGCAGGCCGGTCGACTTGGCGTACACCCGAAGCCCAGGCTTTGAGATCCGGCGTACCCCGGCGATCGACCGCTCGCGGTTCTGGCCGTACTTCAAGGTGATCGAGAGCGTCTTGCCGACATGTCCCTCGGCAGGCTCTTCCACCGTGTAGCTGGCGATGTAGCCCTCGTTGGCCAAGATCTCGGCGATCTCCACCTTGATCTTGCTGTGCGGCATGGTGGCGGTCTCGTGGTACGCCTGATTGGCGTTCCGGACGCGAGTCAGCATGTCCGCTATCGGATCTGTCATGGTCATGAGTTGGGTGCTCTACTTTCTCGGAGTGGTTTCCGTCAGGACCTGTTCCGTTGAGGCGTTGTCAGGATTTGGAGCTTCGGTGCGCGCCTCCTGTGAGATCGAAGCGCCTCGCCTGTTCCTCCCTGCGGGTGCAGCCCATGGGCGAGCCTGGCCGTCGCCGGGACTCCGTCGCGTGCGACGACTTGCGCCGAGCGCAGCAACGATGAGAGATGAATCCAGCATGCGAATCACCACGACGATTTCGTGATACCGGGCAACTCGCCCTTGTGTGCCATCTCGCGCAGACAGATGCGACACAGACCGAACTTGCGGTAGACCGCCTTGGGCCGGCCGCATCGCTGGCATCGGGTATAGGCGCGTACGCCGAACTTCGGCTTGCGAGCCTGCTTCACGCGAAGCGCTGTCTTGGCCATGGTCTTCCTTCCTCTCAGTTCGCCCGGAACGGGAAGCCCAAATGACGCAGCAGCGCCCGGCCCTCGTCGTCGTTAGTAGCCGTGGTGACGAACGTGATGTCCATCCCGCGGATCCGGTCGATCCTGTCTTGGTTGATCTCGTGGAACACGACTTGCTCGTTGAGACCAAAGGTGTAATTGCCCTTACCGTCAAACTGCTTGGGCGACAGGCCGCGGAAGTCACGAATGCGTGGCAGCGCAAGCGTCAGCAGGCGGTCGGCGAACTCCCACATGCGGGTACCCCGCAGGGTGACGTGGGCCCCGATCGTCATGCCCTCCCGCAGCTTGAACTGCGCGATGGATCTGCGTGCCCGGGTGACGACCGGCTTCTGGCCAGTGATCGTCGCCAGATCGCGCACCGCGCCTTCGATCAGCTTGGAGTCGCGAGCCGCTTCGCCGACGCCCATGTTCACCACGATCTTGACCAGATTAGGAGTCTGCATCACGTTCGCGATCTTGAACTCCTCGCGCAGTGCCGGGACGATCTCGTCTCGGTAGCGTTGCTGGAGCCTGGGCAGGCTGCGGGCTGCGCCCCCCGATGGGCGCTCAGTGGTCGGAGTTGTCATCAGATTTCCTCCCCGGTCGCACGAGCGATTCGTACGCTGCGGGTCGACTTGTACTCAGAGCCGTCCGGGCGACGCTTGGTGACCTCGACCCGGTCGTAGCTGATCCGCGTGACGACCTCTTCACCTTCGGAGTTCTTGACCACCAGTTGCACATTCGAGGCGTGGATCGGCGCCTCGGAGGAGACGATGCCGCCCTTCGTGGTTTGCCGCGCCTGCGGCTGAGCGGAGGTGTCGCGCAGATGCCGCTTGACGATGTTCACACCAGCGACGGTCACCCGGTTTCGCTCCGGATACACCGCGATCACCTCACCAACCAACCCGCGATCCTTACCGCTGATCACCTTCACGCGATCGCCTTTGCGGATGTGCAATTTGGCTTGGCTCTTCTTGACAGACATGGTTCAAATCACCTCCGGTGCTAGCGAGATGATGCGCATGAAGCGCTTCTCACGCAGTTCCCGTCCAACAGGGCCGAAGATCCGGGTGCCGCGAGGTTCGCCGTCGGCCCTGAGGATCACCGCGGCATTCTCATCGAACTTGATGTACGAGCCATCGGCCCGGCGACGCTCCTTCGCGGTCCGCACCACTACCGCCTTGACGATCTCGCCCTTCTTGACGTTCCCGCCCGGAATGGCGTCCTTGACGGTAGCGACGATGATGTCGCCGATCCCCGCGTAACGGCGACCGGATCCGCCGAGCACGCGGATGCACAAGATCTCCTTGGCACCAGTGTTGTCGGCGACCTTGAGCCGCGACTCCTGCTGGATCATCTCTGCTCTTTCTCTCTCAGACTTGTCAGAATGCAGTTGAGCTATAGGTCAACTCGGTTCTGACACGTCGGTGTATTACTTGGCCTTCTCGACGATTTCGACGAGGCGCCAGCGCTTGGTGGCGCTGATCGGCCGGGTCTCCATCACACGTACGCGGTCACCAACAGTGGCGCTGTTCTCTTCGTCGTGCGCCTTGAGCCGGCTCGTATGTCGAATCACCTTGCCGTAGAGGCGGTGCTTTACGCGGTCCTCGACCGCGACGACAACCGTCTTGTCCATCTTGTCGCTGACCACGTAGCCCTCGCGGACTTTGCGTCGCCCCCGCTCACTAATGGCCCCTGAGCCTGTCGAAGGGTCTTCAACACCCTCGCGGTCTTCGACGGGCTCAGGCATATTCGTCACTTTCTCCGTCACTTCTCAACCTCCTCGGCGTCCGGATCATCGATGATGCCGAGTTCACGCTCGATCAACACCGTGTAGATCCGGGCGATGTCCTTGCGTACGGCGCGGAGCCGGCCGTGCGACTCGAGCTGACCAGTGGCTGCCTGAAACCGGAGCGTGAAGAGTTCCTCCTTCAGCTCGGTCACCTTGGTGTTCAGCTCGCTGCGGCTCAGCCCGCGCAGCTCCCCCGCTGTCACAACCTTGGCCATCAGATCTCACCTGCCTCACGCTTGATGAAGCGCGCCTTCATCGGCAGCTTGTGGATCGCCAAGCGCATCGCTTCGCGGGCCACGTCTTCGTTGACTCCGGAAAGCTCGAACAGCACCCGCCCGGGCTTGATGTTGGCAATCCACCACTCAGGCGAGCCCTTGCCGGAGCCCATTCGGGTCTCGGCCGGCTTCTTGGTCAGCGGCCGATCGGGATAGACGTTGATCCACACCTTGCCGCCGCGCCGGATGTGACGCGTCATAGCGATACGCGCTGACTCGATCTGGCGGTTCGTGAGGTACGCCCCCTCCAGCGCCTGGATGCCGTAGTCGCCGAAGGCGAGCTTCGTGCCGCCCTTGGCCAGACCAGTCCGCTTGGGGTGATGCTGCTTGCGGAACTTGACCTTGCGAGGGACCAACATTGTTCAGCCCTCCTGTCCCGACGCCTCGGCCGGCGCAACTGCAACGCCAACCTCGCTCGGTGCAGATTCGGGTGCGCTCTCGGCGCGGGTCAGTTCGGGCGCGCCTTCTGCGCGTGTGACCTCTGGCGCACCTTCGGTGCGAGTGACCTCTGGCGCACCTTCGGTGCGAGTCAATTCGGGCACACCTTCAGCGCGACGCCTGCCGCCACGCTCCGTACGGTCACTGCGCGCCGGCCGGTCACCACGACCCGGGCGACCCGGACGAGTACGACCGCCGGCCGCGTTGCGCGCGGCCTTCTGAGCCGCGCGCTCAGCGCGCGTCCCGGAAACATCGCCCTTGTAGATCCAGACCTTGACCCCGATCCGACCGAAGGTGGTCTTGGCCTCGTGGAAGCCGTAGTCGATGTCGGCCCGCAGGGTGTGCAGCGGCACCTGGCCCTCGCGGTAGAACTCCGAGCGACTCATCTCAGCACCACCCAGACGACCGGAGCACTGAATTCGGATACCCCGGGCGCCGGAGCGCATCGCGCTCTGCTGTGCCTTACGCATCGCCCGCCGGAACTGCACCCTGGAAGCAAGCTGCTCGGCGACGCCCTGAGCGACCAGCTGGGCGTCGGTCTCGGGGTTCTTCACCTCGAGGATGTTCAGCTGAACCTGCTTGCCAGTGAGCTTCTCCAGGTCGCTGCGGACGCGCTCGGCCTCAGCGCCGTTGCGTCCGATGACAATGCCCGGGCGCGCGGTGAAGATGTCCACCCGGACGCGGTCCCGAGTGCGCTCGATCTCCACCGAGGAAATTCCGGCCCGCTCCAAGCCCTTGGTCAACAACCTACGGATCTTGACGTCCTCACCGATGTAGTTGGAGTACAGCTTGTCCGCGTACCAGCGGCTCTTGTGATCAGTGGTGATGCCAAGGCGGAAGCCGTGCGGGTTGATCTTTTGACCCATGCTCAGTTCTCCTTCGAGCGGGTGGTTACCTGCCCGCGGGTTGCAGCTTCAGTTCTGGGTTCGACGACAACCGTGATGTGACTTGACCGCTTCAGGATGCGACTCGCACTACCCCTGGCCCGCGGGCGGATCCGTCGGATGGTGATCCCCTGATCCACGAACGCCTGCGACACATACAGGTCTGCTCGCTTCAGGTTCCCGGTCTGCTCGGCGTTGGAGGCTGCGCTCGCGATCACCTTGTAGACCGGCTCGCTCGCCGCTTGAGGCGCGAACGTGCAGGTGTTCAGCGCGTCCTCGACGTCCATGCCTCGGATCTGGTCCACGACGCGGCGAATCTTGGTCGGGGACATCCGGACCTGACGCGCGATGGCGTACGAACCGGGACGGTCGCCGAGCAGCGCCTCGCGGCGGCTGGGACGTGAGTCCTTGCTCATCTGTTCAGATTCCTTCTTTGACTGATTCACCGCGCGTCAGCGCCGGCGAGACTTCCGGTCGTCCTTGACATGGCCACGGAAGGTCCGCGTCGGGGCGAACTCCCCCAGCTTGTGACCCACCATCGAGTCGGTGATGAACACCGGCACGTGCTTGCGGCCGTCGTGCACCGCGATCGTGTGGCCGATCATGTCCGGCACGATCATGGAGCGTCGCGACCAGGTCTTGATCACGTTCTTGGTCCCGCGCGCGTTTTGCACCTCGACCTTCTTGGCCAGGTGGTCGTCGACGAAGGGCCCTTTCTTCAGACTGCGTGGCATCTCTTCTGTGCTCCTGCTCAGCGCTTCTTGCCGGTCTTCCGGCGACGGATGATCATGCGAGAACTCGCCTTGTTCTTGTCACGCGTCCGGCCTTCGGGTCGACCCCACGGCGACACCGGGTGACGGCCGCCGGAGGTCTTGCCCTCACCACCACCGTGCGGGTGGTCGACGGGGTTCATCGCAACCCCACGAACGCTCGGCCGCTTGCCCTTCCAGCGATTACGGCCCGCCTTGCCCCAGCTGATGTTGGACTGCTCGGCGTTGCCGACCTCGCCCACGGTCGCACGGCAGCGTATGTCGACCATCCGCATTTCGCCGGACGGCATCCGCAGGGTGGCGTTCTTACCCTCGCGGGCGACTAGCTGGATGCTGGCACCAGCTGAGCGAGCGAGTTTAGCGCCGCCGCCGGGCCTGAGTTCGACTGCGTGAACCGTGGTACCGACCGGGATGTTGCGCAGCGGCAGGTTGTTGCCCGGTTTGATGTCGGCGCCCTCGCCAGCCTCGATCTCGCTACCCTGACGGAGACCGTCCGGCGCGATGATGTATCGCTTCTCGCCGTCAGCGAAGTGTAGGAGCGCAATTCGTGCGGTGCGGTTCGGGTCGTACTCGATGTGTGCGACCTTGGCCGGTACGCCGTCCTTGTCATACCGCTTGAAGTCGATCAGCCGGTACGCCTGCTTGTGACCACCGCCGATGTGCCGAGTGGTGATCTTGCCGGAGTTGTTCCGACCGCCTGTCTTCGGGCTGGGGACGAGCAGCGACTTCTCCGGTGTGGATCGGGTCAGCTCGACGAAGTCAGCGACGCTGCTGCCGCGGCGGCCAGCCGTCGTCGGCTTGTACTTACGGATACCCATGGATCTTCCTTGTCTTCGCGGCCGGTCAGCTGCCTGGCGAGGAGAAGATGTCGATGCGCTCACCAGGCGCGACTGTGACGATCGCCCGCTTGGTGTCGGGACGCTTGCCGAAGCCGTACCTGGTGCGCCGCTTCTTGCCTGGCCGGTTCAGGGTGTTCACATTGGTGACCCGAACTTTGAAGATCGTCTCCACGGCGATCTTGACCTCGGTCTTGTTCGCCTCCGGGGCAACCAGGAACGTGTACTTGTTTTCGTCCAGCAGCCCATAGCTCTTCTCGCTCACCACAGGCGCCAGCAGGATGTCGCGAGGATCACGGATCTTGACGCTGCTCATTTCTCATCCTCCTCAGCGATCTCGCTTTCGCTCCCCACGGCCTTCGCGGGCTTTCCCGTGGGCGGGCCGGACACGAAGGCCTGCAGTGCAGCTGAGGTAAAGACCACCTCGTCGTTGACCAGCACGTCGTAAGCGTTGAGCTGGTCTACTGCGATGGCGTGCACCGTCACCACGTTGCGCAAGCTCAGCCAGGCGAGGTCCTCGTCCCGATGGATTACCACGAGCACCTTGTCCGAGGTCGTGACGACGTCCAACGCCGCCAGGGCGGACTTGCTGGATGGCACGTCGCCCGACACCAACCCCGAAACCACGTGGACCCGGCCGTCGCGGGCCCGATCGGACAACGCTCCTCGGAGTGCTGCCGTGATCATCTTCTTGGGTGTGCGTTGCGCGTAGCTGCGCGGCTGCGGTCCATGTACAACACCGCCGCCGACAAACTGCGGCGCCCGCCTCGAGCCCTGGCGGGCACGGCCGGTGCCCTTCTGACGCCAAGGCTTGCTGCCTCCCCCGCGTACCTCGCCACGGCTCTTGGTGGCATGAGTCCCCTGGCGCGCTGCCGCGAGCTGCGCCGTGACGACTTGGTGGATCAGCGGGATGTTCGCGGACACGTCGAAGAGCTCGGCAGGCAGCTCGACGGTACCGGACTTGGCGCCCTTGACATCGATCACATCGACCGTACGGGTCTCGCTCATGCCTTATCTCCCTTCTTGGCAGCGCTCCGCAAGACGACCAAGCCGCCCTTGTTGCCCGGGATGGCACCTCTGATCAAGATCAGGCCGCGCTCCGCATCGACCGCGTGCACGGTGAGGTTCTGGACGGTGACTCGCTCGACACCCATCCGGCCCGCCATCCGCAAACCTTTGAAAACCCGGCCAGGAGTGGCGCAGCCGCCGATGGATCCTGGCGAGCGGTGCTTGCGGTGCACACCATGTGAGGCGCGAAGGCCGGAGAAGCCGTGCCGTTTCATGACACCGGCAGTTCCCTTGCCCTTACTGACACCAGTCACATCGATGACCTCGCCCTCGGCGAAGAGGTCAGCGCTGAGTTCCTGACCGAGGGTGTACTCAGTGGCGTCGCTGGTCCGGATCTCGACGAGATGCTTGCGCGGTGTCACCCCAGCCTTCTCGAAGTGCCCGGCGCTCGGTTTGGTCAGCTGCTTGGGCTTGACGGCACCAAAGCCGAGCTGGACCGATGAGTAGCCGTCCACCTCAGGCGTTCTGACCTGAGTCACGACGCAGGGACCTGCCTGGACCACTGTCACCGGGACAATGCGGTTGTTGGTGTCCCAGAGCTGGGTCATGCCGAGCTTGGTGCCCAGCATGCCCTTGACGGTGCGTTCTGTCTTGGTGGCGCTCATCGTTGATCGTCCTCAGAGCTTGATCTCGATGTCGACACCCGCCGGCAAGTCGAGCCGCATCAAAGAGTCGACGGTCTTGGGAGTTGGGTCGATGATGTCGATGAGACGTTTGTGCGTCCGCATCTCGAAGTGCTCCCGGCTGTCCTTGTACTTGTGCGGGGAGCGGATGACGCAGAACACGTTCTTCTCCGTCGGCAGTGGCACCGGGCCGGCAACCTTCGCGCCCGTGCGAGTCACCGTGTCGACGATCTTGCGCGCCGACGAGTCGATGACCTCGTGGTCATAGGCCTTGAGCCTGATGCGGATCTTTTGTCCCGCCACCATTCATCCTTCTTCTCGTCCTTAAGCCGCGGATAACTAAGGTGCTATCCGTAACCGCCTGCATGGTGTTCTGCTGTCCTATGTCGCGGGTCGCGTACGCCCGCTCCGTCGTTGCCTGCTCACGGGCCAGCAACCCGCTCGCTTCGACCCCCGTGGTCGGGCGTGTCGACCAGCGTTCGGCGCACCACACCCGTCACTTGCGTGCTGAGGAGGTGGCCCGGCCCTGGACCGTGCGTCCAGGCAACCGAGCAATTCAAGGGTCTCGCGGTTCGGCGACCTCGCGACCAGGCTCAATTCAGGCCCGATCGGCATGGCTCACCCCGGCAACCCCGTCGGAGCAACCTGACGATTCTGTCAGAGTCCCTTGGCCAGATCAAATCTGGCCTGATTGCCTCATCCCGGAACGGCTATCGCTCAGCCGGGTATTCCTGGCTGGGCGGCTGCTGAGGCGGATATTGCTGAGGCGGGTAGGGCTGACCTGGCGGTTGTTGAGGCGGGTACGGCTCAGGCGGGTACGGCTGACCTGGCGGTTGCTGAGGCGGGTACGGCTGAGGCGGATACGTCGCCCCTGGCCCAACGGATGCCGGTTGCTTCCTGCCCAGCGCCAACCCGAGAATGCCGGCCAGCAGCACGCTGCCAACGATGAGCTCGGGTCGCTCGTGCTGTAGTAGGTCGACACGGTGTCGCCGACCTGCGGTGGCTTGCCGCCGGCGACTGCGCCTGGCCGGTCTGGGTCTTGCGACCCCTCTTGAGGAGTGATTCGGGGGGTGAGCAGAGCGGGGGTGATCCTTACGACGACTGGCGGAGCTGCCAGATCACGTCACGGCCGAATGACCAGCACAATGATGCGAGCGCAGCTAACAGGAACGCGGTTGAGACCCAGTGCTCGCCATATGTCAGCTTGGAGGTCAAAGCGGCAAGCAGGGCGACTGCCTGAGCGACCGCGATCACCTTCCCGGAGTACCGGTGCGGCAGCGGGGTGCGTAAGGCAGGAACGCAGAGAGACGTTGCGACATAGCCGTATCGCAGCGCCCCGATCGCCATCACCCACCAGCCGGCGATTCCGAGTGCTGCGACCGCGACGCTGAGGACAGCAAGCATTGCGGCGTCAGTCTCCACGTCGAATCTCGCTCCGAAGGCACTGTCCTCTTTCCTGGCTCGCGCGACTCGGCCGTCCACACCGTCGAGCGTCAGGCACAGCGTCCCCATGATGATCATGGTCAGCACACCATGCCTCGGCAGGCCGCCGGTCAACGCCTGCAGCGCGAGCCCGGCGAGAAAACAGACGCCCAGCCCGCGTACCAGTGTCACTACGTCTGCGATGCCGAAGCTTCTGGCACGGGAATGCCACGCGACCAACGCGGCCAGCACGAGGAAGCAGAAGGTTGCGGTGGATGCGGACAGCCAGCTGAGCTGCCAGCCCAACAGCGCGGACCCAAGCAGCACCGGCCCACTCGCTGCAAGCAGCCAGTACTCCGAAGTGTCTCGCCTGCTCGTCCAGAGCAGCGGCGTTACCAACGTCTTCATCACCCCCTCAGACGACTCATGAGCTCGATGGGTTCAGCTTGTCAGTCGATGCCGATGACCGCCGGGAACGCCCCCGGCGATGCGCCATCATCGGTCGCGGCGGCCTGCGACCATTAGGCTCGCAGGCGTGAGAAGGGGGCTGCGATGAGGATGCGGGCTGGCGTAGCCGCCGGGCATCCATCGACTGCGCGGGCGGGTGCTGACATACTCTCCCGCGGCGGTAGCGCGGTCGACGCTGCGGTCGCGATGATGCTGGTCAGCTGTGCCGCAGAGTCGATCTTCACCGGCCTCGGTGGCGGTGGTTTCGCGACGGTCTACGATGCGAAGACCACCCAGGTGCGCTGTTTAGACTTCTTCGTCAGCGTTCCTGGCCTCGGCGGCAAGCTGCCAAGTTCCGCCACGTCGATCGAAGTGATCTTCGTCGGCCAGCACGTACCGTACGAGATCGGGCCGGCTACGGTTGCCGTGCCCGGAGTTCCCGCTGGAGCGCACTACCTGTGGCAAAGGTGGGGTCGGCTTTCTTGGGCTATCGTCACCGCGCCGGGGCGGGAGGCGTCCTATGGCACACCTTTTCCAGCGATGCATGCGCAGGTGCTACCGCGGGTTGCAGCGGCGATGTGTGTCGGGGAGGGTGTTGAGGTCTTCCAACGTCTTGACGGCTCCTACCTGCAGGCCGGGGACCCGTTGCGCCATCCTGATCATCACCGAGCGTACGAGCTCATGCTGAGAGATCCTCGCGCGTTCTATCACGGTGCGTACGCCGATGCACTGGTCGTCGCCGTCTCTGACGGCGGGGCTTTGAGCCAGGAAGACCTGGACGCCTACCACGTGATCGAGTCGACCCCGCGATCGGTTCGGGTGAACGATTTCACCGTTCACGCCCGCGGTAATGATCTTGATGATCTGCTCGGCACCATGGCGCGGGTGGCGCCTGTAGTAGCTGGCGATCCGACGACTGACGCACACTCGGCGGCAGCGTTGATCGACGCCTTGCGAGCACCGAGCAAGCGTGCCGAGACGACCAACATCGTCGCCGTCGACGAGCACGGCAATGGGTGCGTGATCACCACAAGCCTTGGCCTGGGCTCTGGAGTGTGGGTGCCCGGCTACGGCGTTCACCTCAATTCGATGATGGGCGAGGGAGAACTGGTTCGCGGACTGGTGCACCCTGGTCTCCGGATGGGCTCGATGATGTCACCCTTGATCGCGTTGGATGATCATGGACAGCTGGCCGCCATCGCCGGCGCGGCGGGCGGTAGCCGGATCCGTCCTGCCTTGGTGCAGTGCGTCCTGCGGATGCTGCACGGCGCTGCGCCACAGGATGCCATCGACGCACCTCGGCTCGCTGCGCTGCCGGATCTCGTCAGACTGGAGCCAGGTTTCTTCTCACAGGTGATCCGGTCGCTGGACGCTGAGGGCTACAAGACTGCGATTGCTGATCACCGGGACCCCTACTTCGGGGGCGTGTCCGCACTCAGTCCGCTCGGTGGAGGAGCCGATCCCCGCCGCGGCGGCGTCGTCATCATGCTGTGATGATCGTTCCGCCTCGGGCCTGTTCCCCCTGTTCCCCCGCTCGCTTGTCAGAAAACTAAGTTAACCTACGTTCCCTGCGCTCTGCACAGGTTGCAACATGTGCGAAGCGCAAGGAAGCTGGGTTAACCCAGTTTTCTGACATTGGCGCCGAGAGAGACCTCGCTCTAGGTGGATTAGGGTCGAGCGGTGACGATCCCATCCTCGACCTACCGCTTACAGGTCAATCGCAACTTCACCTTGGACGATGCAACCCAGCTCATCGGCTACCTCAGCGACCTCGGTGTCGGGGGGGTCTACCTCTCCCCGATACTGCAGTCGACGACCGGTTCTGATCATGGTTACGACACCACCGATGTCTCCCGTGTCGATCAGGACCGGGGCGGGGCGGAGGCGCTTGGTCGGCTCATGACCAGTGCCCGGTCAGCAGGGCTCGGCGTGATCGTCGACATCGTGCCGAACCATCTCGGCATTGCGCGTCCGATCGAGAATCCAGCCTGGTGGGACGTGCTGCGGCTCGGCCCGGACTCCCCGTACGCCTCGTGGTTCGACATCGACTGGAGCAGGGGTCGAGTCGTCGTACCGATCCTTGGCGATGATGCGCGGTTGACGGTAGTCGATGGCGAGTTGTGCTACTTCGATCACCGCTTCCCGCTCGCCCCAGGGAGCTGGTCCGAAGGCGAGGACCCTGACGTGGTGCATGGGCGGCAGTACTACCAGCTCATCCACCACTCACGAGGCAACAGCGAAATCAACTACCGCCGATTCTTCGCGATCACCACACTCGCGGGGGTGCGCGCCGAGGATCCCGAGGTCTTCTCGGCCACGCATGCACTCATCCGTGGTTGGTGCGAGGCAGGAATTGCCGGGCTGAGGATCGACCACCCCGACGGGCTGCGAGATCCACTCGGCTACCTGCACCGGCTGCGGTCGTTTGCCGCGGAACAGTGGATCACCGTGGAGAAGATCCTCGAGCTGGGCGAGGAGCTGCCGAAGACATGGCCGGTTGCCGGTACCACCGGGTACGACGCGATGCGCGAGGCGAATGGAGTCTTCATCGACCATGATGGTGGTCCAGAGTTCACAGCGCTCTATCAGCGGCTGACCGGGGACCAGCGCACGATCGCTGATCACATCGAGGCTGGCAAGCGCCTGGTGGTGAGCACACTGCTACCTGCCGAGGTGCGACGGATGGCGGCATTGGCCCCCGAGATTCCCAACGCGGGACCGGCACTTGCCGAGGTGGCGATCGCATTCAAGGTTTACCGCTCGTATCTACCGGAAGGTGTTGCTGATCTCGATCACGCTCTGGCGACGGCGGCCCGGCGGCGTCCCGACCTGGCCAGCACCATTGATCAACTCAGTCCGCGACTCCATGATCATGGTGACGATCTGGCGGTGCGCATGCAGCAGCTGAGCAGCGCGGCGATGGCCAAGGGTGTTGAGGACACTGCGTACTACCGATACTCGCGCTTTGTCGCGCTCAATGAGGTCGGCGGCGATCCGGATCAGTTCGGCATTCCGTTGCAGAATTTTCACGCACTCCAGGCATCACGGCTGAGTCGGCAGCCAGCCTCCATGACCGGACTGTCGACCCACGACACCAAGCGCGGCGAGGATGTGCGCGCACGGTTGGCGGTGCTGTCGGAGATTCCCGAGGCCTGGGCGCGCTTCGCGGAGTTGTTCTTGAGCCTGACCAGCATCCCGAACCGTCCCTTCGGGTACTTCCTTGCGCAGACGCTGGTGGGCACCGGACCGATCGATCGCGCGCGCATGCACGCGTACGCCGAGAAGGCGATGCGTGAGGCAAGCGATGGCACCACCTGGACTGCGCCGGACAACGCGTATGAAGCCGCCGTTCATGAGGCCGTGGAGACCGCGTACGACGATCCGCGGTTGCGTGGTGCATGGGACCAACTTGACGTGCTCATCACACCCCCCGGCTGGTCCAACTCGCTAGGCCAAAAGCTCGTTCAGCTCACCATGCCCGGCGTACCGGACGTCTACCAAGGCACGGAGCTCTGGGACGACTCGCTGGTCGATCCAGACAACCGTCGCCCGGTCGACTTCGCCGAACGCATACGGCTGCTCGAATCGCTCGGCGATGGACCGCCCGGCATCGATGAAACCGGCGCAGCCAAACTGTGGATCACCCACCAGGCGCTCCGCCTGCGTCGGAGCCGGCCCGACCTGTTCAGCGGTTACCGGGCAGTCACGGCCAGCGGTCCGGCGCAGGACCACCTGGTCAGCTTCGACCGCGGCGGGGCCATCACACTAGCCACTCGACTGCCCGTTGCGCTCACTGCCACGGGCGGCTGGCGTGACACTGCTGTTGAAATTCCGGCGCCATACATCGACCTGTTGACCGATCGCCGCTGGAACGGAACCGTCCCAGTCGAAGACATCCTGATCTCATACCCAGTGGCGCTGCTCGCGCCCGAGTGATCGCTACTCGAGGACAAACGTAACCAGCAAGTTGACGCGATAGCCAACAATGGTGCCGTTCTCCACGTCGATCGATTGCTCCTTGACCCAGCCCGACGTGACACCACGCAGCGTGGCATTGGCCCGCTCGAGGCCAACCTTCACGGCGTCTTCGAAACTGGTGTCGGACCTGGCGCTGATCTCGGTGACGCGAGCGACGGTACCTGCCACGATGTCCTCCTAAGAGTCAAGGCTGGATCGGACGATCAACAGCTGTGACCCATCTAACTCCGGCCCTTGCGGTGCGGCGGAACTGGGTCGAACTCAGCTCTTGGCGACGAGCGGCACCCTGAATTCCGCATCTCTGATGACCGATGGAGAGGTCTTTGGCGGTCTCAGAGCCAATCATGGTGCAAATCCGGGCGAGCCCGGACTCCTCAGAAGTCCGGGCTCGCTCGCGATCAGCTTTAGAAGCAGTCGATCACTACTTGATGATCTTCGTCACGCGGCCGGCGCCAACCGTACGGCCACCCTCACGGATAGCGAACTTCAGTTCCTCCTCCATGGCGATCGGCTGGATGAGCTGCACAGACATGTCCGTGTTGTCGCCCGGCATCACCATGTCGGTGCCCTCCG
>DASUYM010000049.1:0-4590 GCA_036377435.1 Propionibacteriaceae bacterium | reverse complement strand
GGGTGCGAGTCATTGAACTGCTTGATCAGCTTCGGGAAGTTGCCTGATGTGTCCTTGCCTTGCCAGACCTCGATGTCACCCTGCTTGGTGAAATCAACTGCGGGGGCCGACGTACCACCGCCTTCGGGTGCGCCACCGCCGCCGCCACCGCCACAGGCCGCGGCGACGAAGAGGGCACTCATGGATGCGGCCGCAATGATTACGCGGCGCGCGGGACGAACGAAAGTCATACAGGCCTCACTTCGTTGTAGAGAGGACACCCATTCCTTGGTGCCACCTCGCCACACTAGAGGCAATCTGACACAAAAGCGCTAGTTCTCTCACGTCACGTTTAGATTCGTTATAAGAGCCGGTAGCACAGCTGAGGCGGTTTGGGAAGCCCAACTCACAGGTAGAGGCCAGTTTTGCCATCCTGAAGTCTCTCAGCAGCCACGGCATGAAGATCACGCTCACGGAGCAGCACGTAGTCCTTGCCCCTCATCTCAACCTCGGCTCGATCCTCAGGGTCGAACAGCACTCGATCTTGCGGCTTGACTGTCCTGACATTAGTACCCACCGCAACGACCTCGCCCCAGGCGAGCCGGCGACCGATTGCGACGGTCGCCGGGATCAGGATTCCACCGCTACTGCGGCGTTCGCCGGGCTCGTTGTCGGTCGAGACCAGCACCCGGTCATGCAGCATTCGGATCGGCAGCGCACCTTCGTCCAGGCCGCCGGAGTTCTCGCGGCCGCTTAGCTCGGCCACCACTCAGTCGCTCCTCCCGCGTCGCACGATCGCGCGAAGGATCAATAAGAAGCCAATAATCCCCGCGACGGCCGCGGCCAGCACCGCGACTCGATCGGTGCGGAGATCGCCGCGGGCATTGAAAACCTTGGACTTGGCATTCTCCAGTTCTGTATAGGCGAAACGCTTCACGTTCGCGATCTGGCGCTGCTTGATCCGGCTGGGATGCACCTGGTCGATCAGCGCCTCGACTGAGGCAGCCAGTCGATCCCGTGTGGCACCCAGATCGGCCTCGATCTGGGGCACGGTGCGGGCGGGCTGTGAAGCGTTGCTGGACACGTAGCCTCCCTAGCGCGATTCTGCGGCACCGACCGGCGGCCGGGGCGTTCCAAATACCCAGCGTATTGCAGGCCAACCGTTCCAGGGCGGCGGCAGCGACTCAAAGCTGTTCATGGCCCGGCTAGGGTTCTTGCATGCCCACTCGGCTCAGCGATGGCGATGCGGCGCCGCCCTTTACCCTTCCGGACGCGGACGGCAAGAAGGTGTCGCTCGCGGACTTCCCCGGACAGCGTGTGATCGTCTATTTCTATCCCGCTGCCATGACGCCGGGCTGCACCACACAGGCAATCGACTTCACCGCGTCGATGGACGAACTGGGTGCCGCGGGAGTGCACGTGATCGGCATCTCGCCGGACGTTCAGGAAAAACTCATTCAGTTCCGGGAACTGGAGTCGGTCGGTTTTCCACTCCTGTCCGATCCGGACAAATCGACGCTCAACGCTTACGGCGCGTACGGGGAAAAGCTGCTGTACGGCAAGCTGATCCAAGGGGTAATCCGCTCGACCTTTGTCATCGACGTCGACCAGAAAGGTCAAGGCACCATTGCGGTCGCTCAGTACAACGTGAAGGCCACCGGCCACGTCGACAAGCTCAAGCGAGATCTCCATCTATAGACTCAACCGACTTGTCAGAATCTGAGCACCATATTTGGTGTTGAGGTTCTAACCACTCGCAGCTCGGATTGCGCGCCGCCGTGCTGAGGAGGAGCGAGCAGACACGCCCCATCGTCTGCGAGTGAGGACGAAGTAGGCGGACTCCCGATGGTCGCGCCGCCGATCTGCAGGAGGAGTTGGCGGAACAACGCTTTTCCGTTCCGCCAGCTCCGACGAAGACGGCGGCAATTCAGCGAACATCGCAGCGAGCGGAGCGAGCAATCAAACAGAGCGCGATCCGCGCTGAGCGGAGCGAAGCAATCAAACCCGGATCGCGCGCCGCCGTGCTGAGGAGGAGCGAGCAGACACGCACTATCGTCTGCGAGTGAAGACGAAGTAGGCGGACTCCAGAGCGCGATCCGCGCTGAGCGGAGCGAAGCAATCAAACAGAGCCGGAGTGGTGGAACTGGTAGACACGCAGGATTTAGGTTCCTGTGCCTTCGGGTGTGAGGGTTCGAGTCCCTCCTTCGGCACGCGAACGATTTACTTCGCTTCAGTTACCTGGACTCCGCATCACCCACAGATGAGGCGGAGTCCAACTTAGTGACGCGGAGTGAGAGGGGCAGCCGTTAGGCGGTTTGCTGGCTCTCCTCCAGCTCCGGATTCTGGGCGACACCGACATCAGCGCTTGGAGCATCGGTGATGCGCGCGTATGTGGCACCGGCGATCGCCGCACCGACGATGGGCCCGACGATGAACAACCAGATCTGGGCGAGCGCGGCGCTGCCTGCGAACCAGGCGACTCCCAACGAACGAGCTGGGTTCAGCGAGGTGCCCGTTATGGGAATGCTCGCAAGGTGGATCAGGGTCAAGCCCAGGCCGATCGCTATTGGCGCAAAGCCCTTAGGCGCGCGGTCGTCCGTGGCGCCCAAGATGATGTAGAGGAAGATCGCGGTCATGATGATCTCGGTGATCAGGGCGGCGAGGAGCCCGTACCCGCCGGGCGAGCGATCACCGTAACCGTTCGTCGCAAAGCCACTCTCCACAGCGCTAAACCCGGGTTTGCCCGATGCGATAGCCAACAACACAGCGCCGGCAACCGTAGCCGCGACGAGCTGGGTGACGATGTAGGGCAGAAGGCCCTTCCACTCGAAGCGCTTCGCGATCGCCAGGCCGATACTGACGGCAGGGTTGAAGTGGCCGCCCGAGACATGACCGAAGGCGAACGCATTGACCAGCACGGCCAGACCGAAAGCCAGCGCTATGCCAAGGAGCCCGATTCCCAGCTGAACTCCGTCCTTGTTGATGAACTCGGAAGCGACGACCACACTGCCGCACCCACCGAATACCAGCAAGAACGTCCCGAGGAATTCGGCGCCGAGTTTTGCAGCCAACGACGGCTCCCGCATGTGGCTCTCCCTTGCCTTGACGAACCGGACACTGAACCGGCGAGTCTAGGGGCGATGGACCACAGCTCCGGCCGACACGCTCATACTGTGGACTTCTCGGGCGATTTGCGATAGCTGACGAAGCTGTATCCATCTCGCGGCTCACGGGCGGTTTCAATCCAGTCGTCCGGATCAATCTCGGGAAATGTCACCTGGCCATCGGGGTTCTGGTCAACTTCGGTGATCTCCAGACCGGTGAGCCGATCCCAGGCGGCTCGGTAGATCTCACCCCCACCGGCCACGAAGATCGTCTGAGCTTCCGACTCCAGCGCCTGGTCGAGCGCCTCGTCCAGAGAAGCTACCGCGCGTATTCCCTCCCCGCGCCACCTCCGATCCCGTGTGATCACAAAGATCGTCCGGCCAGGCAGCGGCCGACCGATGGAGTCGTACGTCTTGCGGCCCATGATCAGCACGTTTCCCATGGTCAACGCCTTGAATCGTTGCCAGTCGGCCGGAATCCGCCAGGGTATGTCGTTCCCCGCACCGATCACGCCATTGGCCGCGACAGCGGCGATCCCAATGATCTCGGGCATGATCAGACGGCAATCGGCGCTCTGATGCCCGGATGCGGGTCGTACCCCTCGATCGCAATGTCGGACAAAGTGAAGTCGTCGATCGATCTGACATCGGGGTTGAGGACGAGCCTCGGCAATGGGCGTGGCTCCCGGCTCAACTGGAGTCTCGCCTGGTCCAGGTGATTGACATAGAGGTGCGCATCGCCCAGGGTGTGCACGAAGTCGCCGATCTCCAAGCCGCAGACCTGGGCGACCATGTGGGTGAGCAGAGCGTACGAGGCGATGTTGAACGGGACGCCCAGAAAGATGTCAGCTGAGCGCTGGTAAAGCTGGCAGGACAGCCGACCTTCCGCGACATAGAACTGGAACATCGCATGGCACGGTGGCAGAGCCATCCCAGGGAGGTCAGCGACGTTCCATGCGCTGACAATGTGCCGGCGCGAATCGGGAACCGCCTTGATGGAGTTGATCACACCGGCAAGTTGGTCGATATGGCCGCCGTCTGGGGAGGGCCAGGAGCGCCACTGGTAGCCGTAAATTGGGCCCAGCTCGCCGTCGGCATCGGCCCACTCGTCCCAGATGGTGACCCCTTGCTCGTGGAGCCATTTGACATTGGTCGAGCCCTGGATGAACCACAACAACTCAGCGATGATCGAGCGGGTGTGCAGCTTCTTAGTTGTCAACAGCGGAAACCCTTGCCGCAGGTCAAAGCGCATCTGGTAGCCAAAGGTGCTGAGGGTGCCCGTGCCGGTCCGGTCGCTCTTTTCGACGCCGCCTGTGAGCACGTGATTCAGCAGATTGAGGTAGGTCTTCACGGGCTCATCCCTCCTGGGCGACAGGTTGCAACCGGCGCAGCTCTGTGACCAGCACAGGGAGGATGGCCCGTACGGCCCGCCCCCGATGACTGATCGCGTCCTTGATGGCCGGTTCGAGTTCGCCGTTGGTCATCGCGTAACCGTCAGCTACGAACA
>DASUYM010000048.1:0-7930 GCA_036377435.1 Propionibacteriaceae bacterium | reverse complement strand
GCCATGGCCGCTCAGCCGTGCCGACATTGAGTCGTTTGCCGTCGAGGGTCTGGAGGTGGTTAGCGTGGAATTCATCCGCGATCCGCCGGGGATGCATGACTGGCGAGCCGTCTTTACCCGCCCTTCCGGCTGAGCTTCTGTGGCCGAAATTCCGCGGCCTCAGTCAGCGAGCGATCTCAAGTGATGGGCGGCGGAGCCCGTAGGGTTGGCGAGGAAAAGCCTGGCGCAGAGGAGGAGTTGCCGTGGCGGGCAAGACCGTGATCACCTTCGGCACATTCGACGTGTTCCACGTCGGGCACGTACGGGTGCTCAACCGGTCGGCAGCGCTTGGTGACCGGCTGGTCGTAGGGGTGTCCTCTGACAAGCTCAACTTCGCCAAGAAGGGTCGCAATCCGGTCTTCAGCGAGGAGGAACGCCTCGAGATCGTTGCCAATGTCAAGGCTGTTGACGCGGTGTTCATCGAGGAAAGCCTCGAGCAGAAACGTGACTACGTCCTGGAGCACCAGGCCGACATCTTGGTGATGGGCGACGACTGGAGAGGCAAGTTCGACTTCCTCAACGACATCTGTCAAGTGGTCTACCTGCCGCGTACGCCGTCGGTCTCGACGACCGCGATCATCGAGCACATCGTCGGCAATTCCTGACTGGTGCGCCGGCTGCGAGCTTCGGAAATCGCGCGCCGCCGCACCGAGTTAGGCTGGCGCGCCGCTGTCCTGGGCGAGCGAGCAGGCGTGCTTTTGGTCTGCGAGCGAGCGATGAAGGTAGCGGCAAACCCGGCGCCGAGCCTCAGCGGAGCGGAGGACAGGGAAGGAGCGGCCCACCGGTCTGACGAGGACAGATGGGCCAGAGTTGAGCATGCCACGAGTGGGGTGTGAGCGATGACGCCGGGGGCAGCTGACGGGCAGCACCACGTCTTGTTTGGGTAGGGCTCCGCCGGGGTTTTAACACTGTGAATGGAATGAAACACCAGGGTGGTGGAGTGAAATGACCGACGACCGGCCTGTGAATGTCAGCGAGGACAGCGAGACAGACGGCCGCGACGAGTCCCTGAATGAACGGATGGACCGGAACTGGAACGAAATCCTGCAGGAGCTGCGGGTTACCCAGACCGGTACGCAAATTTTCACAGGGTTCTTGCTCACCATCGCGTTCCAGGCGAGGTTCGACGAGCTGACGACCTTCCAGGTTCGGGTCTATCTCACTCTCGTAATCACTGCCGTGCTGACGACGGCACTCGGATTGGCGCCGGTGAACTTGCACCGCGGCTTGTTCCGGAAGGGCGCGAAGATGACCATCGTGCAGACCGCCCACATCATCATGAGGATCACACTGGCGGGAGTAGCAATCATGCTGATCGGGACGGTGCTGTTGATCTTCGATCTGGTGGTGGATCGCACTGCGGCCCTCGTCGCGGCCGGTGCGACGCTGCTCGTCGTGATCATCCTCGCTGTGCTGCCGCCCATCCTGCGATCAAACCGGCCCACGCATTCAGCAGACGGTGAAACCTAGATCAGCTAAAAGGAGGCGATCATGCCAGGCAAGAAGAAGCCAGGCCCGAGCGTCAAGGACGACAAGGTATACGAGGCGGTTCGTGATCAAGGCGGGTCAAAGGAGAAGGCAGCCAGAATCGCCAACGCATCGGCGGCACGAGGCCGCTCCTCGGTTGGCAAGAAGGGTGGCAAGTCCGGCTCGTACGACGACTGGAAGGTCGAAGACTTGCGCAAGCGCGCCAAGGAGCTGGGCCTGTCGGGTTACTCGGGCAAGAAGAAGTCCGAATTGGTATCGATGCTACGTAATCACTGATGAGCTAGCGATCCTATGACCGCTTGCGAGCAAAGATCGCCAGTGTTGTGCCTTCCAGGTTCCTTTGCAGTTGGCGGCGCGAACCGTCAAGAGACTCAGCGGCATGACACTAGTGACAACCATTCTCTGCCCAGTCGTGGGCGATAGGAGGGGAGTCGGTGCGGGCGTCGGGGCGTGACCAACACGGTGGTTGGCTCGCGGTTCGGGCTTTCGCTGGCTTGGGTTGTGGTCGTCGGCGTGATCGGCATCTCTGTTTTTCGCGCAGATGTCGGGGCGGGTAGCGGCCGTGAGTGGCCGTGCAAATATTCGAGCTGATCCGCGAGCGTCTTGGCCCTCGAGTCGCGGTGCTCGATCTGGGTGCTGGCCATGGGGTAAATTCCGGCCGCCGGTGCAGCCCGCGCCTTGATCACCAATTTCTGATACAAAAGGCCGCGAGATGAAGGAGAGCCGCATGTCCCAGAGCAACGAAGCCTCAGCCAGCGCGATCGACCACGTGATCGCCAAGGCGGTCGGTGAACTCGATCTTGAAGACAAGGTGGAGCTGCTGACCGGCGCAGCGGCGTTCTCCCTGCACGGGAACGAAGCCATCGGGTTACGCCCCATGATCTTCAGCGACGGGCCGACCGGGGTCCGTGGCAGCGAGTTCGTCGGTGGCAGGAAGGTCGCGTTGTTTCCCAATGCGACGCTGCTCGCGCAGGCGTGGGACGAGGCGGCCGCAGAGCGGGTCGGCGAGATGCTTGCCGGCGAAGGCCGCGCTCAAGATGTCGACGTGGTTCTCGGCCCGACAGTCAATCTCCACCGCTCTCCCCTCGGCGGCCGGTTGTTCGAGGCGTACAGCGAGGATCCCCTGCTGAGTGGCCGATTGGCCGCTGCGTACATCCGGGGCATCCAGCGCTGCGGGGTTGGCGGCTGCGTCAAGCACTATGTGGCGAACGAGTCGGAAACCCAGCGGCGCACTGTCAACGTTCGGGTCTCGGAGGCGGCGTTGCGCGAGCTCTACCTACTCCCGTTCGAGATCTGTGTGGCGGACTCGCATCCATGGACGATCATGGCCGCCTACAACAACGTCAACGGGGTCGCCGCAACCGAGCAGGATGAGCTGAACAATGGTGTGCTCAAATCGGAATGGGGTTGGGACGGCTTGCTGATGTCGGACTGGGGAGCGACGAAGACTGCCGCGCCGGCTGCGAACGGCGGACTTGATCTTGTGATGCCCGGGCCGAGGGGCCCGTGGGGCGATCAGCTCGTGGCCGCAGTGCGTTCCGGCGCTGTGGCGGAGGCGACGATCGATGATCATCTGGTGCGACTGCTGAGACTGGCCGGGCGGGTCGGTGCGCTGCATAGCATTCCTGCCGAGCGGATGGCTGAGATGGGTCCGGTGGTCCCGGCTGACTCACCGGCGATCCGGCTGAGCTTGCGAAATCTGGCATCGGCCGGGATGGTGTTGCTCAAGGGCCAAGACATCCTCCCCCTCGAGGATTCCTTGATCACCGACGACTCGCCGCTCGTGCTAATTGGGCGACATGCACTCGAGACCTCCCTCCAGGGTGGGGGTTCGGCCTCGGTGCGCCCGCCGCATCAGATATCGATCGCCGACGGTCTGAGTGAAGCACTTGGCGAAGACCGGGTGCGAGTCTTGGACGGCGTCGCGGTACGGATCAACCCGACGGCTGCTGCGCCCGAGTCGATCATCGATCCGCAGACCGGTCAGTCGGGCATGCGGATTACCAGCTTCGATGGCTCGGGTGCTGAGCAGGCATCCACCAGCAGCGAAGTGGCCGAGTTCCTGCTCGGCTTGTCGAGTGGATCGCATGAGGGAGCCAGCGTCATCGAGCTTTCCGCAGAGCTGATTGCCCCGCCCGGTACTCCAGTGCTGGTCGGGGTGCGCGGTGTCGGCGAGTGGACCCTGAGCTACGGCGACGAGACGTATGCATTTGCCACCACTTTGCTTCCCGGCGACTCCGCGGAAGTGGGCTTCATGGCGCCGCCAAGTTGGACTCATGTGGTCGAGGTGGCGCCGGGCCGGATCCTGGTCGCTCGACTGGTGATCTCCGAACGAATCTCTTTGGCGGGGCTGGTGGTCCAGCCGGTTCCAATCCCGGATGAGCAGTTGATCACGGAAGCGGCGCTGGCGGCTCAGGCTGCTGACCCGGCAGTCGTGGTGGTCGGTCTGAGCGCCGAGCAGGAGACAGAGGCGATTGACAAGAGAACGCTGGCACTGCCGGGCCGCCAAGATGATCTTGTCCGCGCGGTCGCAGACGTCGCTCGGCGTACTGTGGTGTTGATCAACTCGGCAACTCCTGTGCTGATGCCGTGGCTTGAGCAGGTGGATGCTGTGCTCTGGGTCGGCCTGCCCGGACAAGAAGGAGGTCATGCGATCGCCGACGTGTTGCTCGGCAAGACTGAGCCGACCGGCCGCCTGGTGACCACCTTCCCGGCAGCAGATGGCGACGGCCCGGCCTGGGACGTCACGCCCCAGGACGGCGCGTTGGACTACGCCGAGGGAACGCGCGTCGGCTATCGCGGGTGGTACGGAGCCGAGGTGAAGCCGGCCTTCTGGCTTGGCGGGGGGCTCGGGTGGGGCTCTTGGGACTATCGATCCGCGGAGCAGGTGCACAGCGATGACGGTGTGGCGCTGACAGTAGTCCTCGCCAACGCTGCCGACCGCGCTTCACGCGAGGTCGTTCAGGTCTACTGGCGGCCAGAGGGATCCGCCCCAGTACGGCTCGTGGGCTACACCGTCGCCGATGAGGTGGTGCCCGGCGAGGAACGTAGGGTCACGGTCCCGTGTGACCCGCGCGCATTCCGGCTCTGGGACGAAGCAGCCTCGGATTGGACGATGCCATCCGGCGGCACCTTCCTCGTCGCCCGCGGCCTCGGCGACATCAGACTCGAGGTGCCCCGCTCGTGACCCCCAAAGCGCTTCTGACCCGCAACTCCGCATCAGTTCCTTGGACTCCGCCTCATCTGCAGATGATGCCAAGATCGAGTAAATGACGCGGAGTGGCATCTGGCTGGCCGAAAGGGCTGGTTAGTGGAGGGTCACCTGTCGCGGTTCCAGCGGCAGCACCAGCCGGAACATTGCGCCGCTCCCGCGTGGATCCTCGCAAGTGAGATCTCCTCCGTGTGCCCGGGCATAGCCCCGTGCGATCGCCAACCCGAGGCCCGAGCCGCCAGCGTCGTTGGTCCGTCCGTAATCAAGTCGTACCAGGCGCTCGAAGATCCGTTCTCGCTGCGACGGCGGCACTCCGGGCCCCGAGTCCCAGATCTCAGCGATCGCAAATTGATCATGCTCGCGTACCACCAGGTGCACCTTGCCCTCCGGCCCTGCCGCACGCACCGCGTTATCGATCACGTTGCGCAGGATGCTGCTGAGCTTTGCGGCGTCGGCACGGGCGATCACCTCTGGTCCGCTCATCGTCAGGACTGTCTCGGGATGAAGCAGCCGTACCCGATCGATCTCCCCGTTGGCCAGGGTCCGGAGTGACACCGGAGCAAGATCAAGGTCAATCCCGGCATCCAGCCGCGCTGCGGTGAGTAGATCCGAGATGAGGGCGCCGGCGCGCTCAGCCTCCCGTACCAGCAATGCTTGCAGATGCTGGCGCTCATCCTGATCAAGCTGATCGTCGTGGTGCAGCAGTGTCTCGGCGGCGGCCTGTACGCCAGCGATTGGGGTTCGCAGCTCATGCGCCGCATCCGCCAGGAAGGCTCGAGTGCGTTCCTCCGCCTGTTGAGCTCGAGTCTCCGCACCCTCGAGCTCGTCCAGCATTTCATCGAACGCCTGGGCCGTCTGGCCCAATTCGGTGTCCGTGCGGGTCGGCGCCAGCCGATAGCCACGGTTACCCTGACTGACAGTCTTGGCGAGCGCCGCCATCGAGTCGAGCGGCCGCAACGCGAAGCGGACTGCCGCCGCGACCAGCGCAGCGCTGACGACCAAGGCGATCACTGCGGTGATCATCAGTACCCGGCGGAGCGTACGCCGTGCGTCGGAGACGAGCGCGGTGTCGACGGTGAGGGTGAGGCTCGCGCCATCCACTCGGGTAGGTGCATTGAGCGTGATAGTGGTTGTCTTGACGGTGCTGCTGGTGATCGCTGTGCCGAACTCAGTTCCGTTCCGTAGCACCAGGTAGGCCTGTACGCCGCCGGCCTGCACCCGGTTCACGATTTGTTGCGGCCCGGCACCGGAACGAGCCAGTTGTCGCGCGAGCAACGCCTGGCCGCTGAGCAGGGCATCGAGATTCCGATTGGACTGCGCGATGAAGATTGCGTTGATCGCGATGCTGAGCAAGATCAACATCACTGCGAGGACCGCCAGCACGGCGGCAGTCACACGCAACCTGACCGAGACAGTGTTCAGCCGGTTCGTCGTTGCCGGTGCCGCGGCCGGCTGATTCGTTTGAATCACGCTGTCATTCCGAGCAGGTAGCCGCGACCCCGAACGGTGTGGACTAGACGCGAGCGCCCACCAGCCTCGAGCTTGCGACGCAGCGAGGAGACGTGCACCTCGACCACGTTCTCGTCGAAGCCGTCGTAGCCCCAGACCGCGGTCAAGATCTGGGTCTTGCTCACCACATTGTCATGATGCGCGGCGAGGTAGCCCAGCAGTCGCCGCTCGGTATCAGTCAGGTCGAGTGAGTCGCCCCCACGTTGGACCAGAGTGGCGTCGTCGTTGATCACGAGGTCACCGATGGAGATTGAGCTGCCGCCGGGCCGGCTGCGCCGCAGCACCGCGTGGATCCGCGCCACCAGCTCCGCCATAGCGAAGGGCTTGATCAAATAGTCGTCGGCGCCTCCGGTGAGGCCGTGTAGCCGGTCGGTAAGACTGTCCCGAGCCGTCAACATCAACACCGCTGCGGTGCTGGTCCGCCGTAGCACCCGAAGCAACTCGAAGCCGTCGCGGCCAGGCAGCATCACGTCCAAGATCACCAGATCGGGCGCGAAGGACGGCAGGAGTTTCTCAAGATCGTTGCCGTCAACCACTGACGCCAGCGCGAACCCGTGGGCGGACAGTGCCGTGACGACGGGCAACCGAATGGCATTGCTGTCCTCCACCACCAGGATGCGAGCTGCGGTCACACGGTCATTCTGCCTGGTAGGCAGGCCCGGCGGCTGACGTCTGCTCCGTGCTCAAGAACTCCGCCAATGGTCGGAGATTCGAGCATCCGCAGCCGTTCTCGTGGTCGCAAATTCCGCATTGGCCGAAAGTTTGTGAGGCAGCAGCTCCTGCGTCGTTGGCCCTGAGCTTGTCGAATGGCACCCGAGGGCTTCGATGGGCTGAGCCCGCATAGTCTGTGCGGCATGGCGGCGAAACAAGTGGCGATTTTGGGTGCGGGGATGATTGGCGACGTGCATCGGCGGGCTGCAGTGCTCGCCGGAGCTCAGGTCATAGGGGTGATGGCCTCCAGCCCGGAGCGCTCCCGCGAAGTTGCCCGGGCCTGGGGAGTCGAGCAGGCGTACGGAAGCATCGAGGAAGTCGCCGAGAGCCAGGCGGAGATCGTCCACATCTGTACGCCGAACGCCTCCCACGTGCCGTACGCAGTGGCTTTGATGCAGGCCAGCAAGCACGTGCTCTGCGAGAAGCCCCTGGGAATCAACCTCGAGGACGCCCAGTACGCAGCGAAGGTTGCCGAGGACACAGGCGTGGTCAATACCATCCCGTTCGCGTACCGGTTCCACCCGATGGCGCGGGAAATGCGGGCGCGGGTGCAGTCTGAAGAATTTGGGGCGATCAACTTGATGCACGGCAGCTATCTGCAGGATTGGCTGCTCAATCCCAAGGCCACCAGCTGGCGTGTCGATCCCAGGACAGGCGGACCGTCGCGAGCCTTTGGTGACATCGGCTCACACTGGTGCGATCTTGTCGAGTGGGTGACCGGTGACCGGATCGCACGGCTCGTCGCTACCACCTCAATCACGATCAAGCAGCGCCCCGCCTCGACCGTCGCCACCATGAGTGCGGTCGAGAGCGACGCCCCGCTTGTCGATGTGCAGACCGAGGACACCGCATTGATCATGTTTCGCACGGCGAATGACATCGCCGGTTCTGCGGTGATCAGCCAGCTGAGCGCCGGCCACAAGAACCGCCTCTGGATCGAGGTGGACGGCATGCACCAGAGCGCAGTCTTCG
>DASUYM010000047.1:0-2468 GCA_036377435.1 Propionibacteriaceae bacterium | reverse complement strand
GCGGTGTTGTTGCACAGCAGGATCAGCGGCTTGAAGACCGCCGTGAACACCGTCTGAAAGGGCACAACCACCTTGGCGGTTGCCACCGGCAGCGCTAGGGCGAGGTTCTTCGGGACGAGCTCACCAATCACCATCGACAAGAACGTGGCGAGGCCGATCCCGACGACCGCACCGACGACCGGAACCGCGCCGGCCGTTACCCCTACCGCGGCCCGCGGGCCCTCGAGCAGCTGGCTGACCGCGGGCTGGAAGGTGAAGCCGGTCAACAAGGTGGTCAATGTGATCCCCAGCTGAGCACCCGAAAGATGCGTCGAAGTGATCCGCAAAGCCCGGATCGTCGCACCAAGCCGCGCCTCACCAGCACGTTCCCGACCCTCGAGATCGTTCCGGTCCAGGTTGACCAGGGCGAACTCCGAGGCGACGAAGAAGCCCGTCCCGACGGTCAGGACCAGACCCACGGCGACCATCAACCACTCGAACCACATGATCAGATCACACCAACGAAGTCATCCGAGCCAGGGTCAGCGATCGGGAAGGCAGCCGCAGATCATCACCATGGCGCGGTCCGATCCATGGCGGCTCCCGCGCTCCGGCGGCGCTGCCACGCCTACAATGCGCGACGTTGAGCAACGAGTGGACACAGGAACGGGTCCCTGCCCCGCAGACCGACGGTGTTGAGGTAGCGGATGACGACGCGGTATGACTGCCACAGGGACGTCTGGGTGTACGGCACGCCTTCTGCCGCGCAGTAGGCGGCGACGAGAGGTTGCACCTTTCGCAGGGAGGGGCGGGACATCGAGGGGAACAGGTGGTGTTCGATCTGGTAGTTGAGGCCGCCCATGAGGATCGACATGAAGCGTCCGCCGCTGACGTTGCGACTCATCAGGACCTGGCGGCGCAAGAAGTCCAACTTCAGCCTCGGGGAGACCAGCGGCATGCCGATGTGGTTCGGCGCGAACGACGAGCCCAAGTAGAAGCCGAAGACGGCCAGCTCGACGGCGAGGAAGGCGGCGGCCTTGCCCGGCGGCAACACCAGGAACACCAGAGCGACAAGGCCGCCGAGGCGAACGGTCAGCATGGAGAGCTCGACCCATCTGCGCTCGACTGGGCCGCGGCTCAGGCCGCGGCGGAATCCTTCTGAGTGCAGTGAGAGGCCTTCGAGCATGAGAATCGGGAAGAAGTACCAGCCCTGGTGGGACACCAGCCACGTCATTAGTCGGCTACGGCGCCGGGTGGCCTGCTCAGGGGTCATAGCGATGGCGCCCAAGGCGACATCGGGATCCGAACCGAGCTTGTTCGGGTTGGCATGGTGTCGGTTGTGCTTGCTTCGCCACCAGCCGTAGCTGATGCCCACGAAGAGGTTTGCGATGATCATGCTGGTCCAGTCGTTCCATCGGCCGGACTTGAAGATTTGGCGGTGGGCTGCGTCGTGGCCGAGGAACCCTAGCTGGGTCATGATGATCGCGAGCACGCTGGCGTTGAGCAGTTGCCACCAGGTGTCTCCGATCCAGATGAAGGCGAGTACCCAGGCGGCCAGAATGAGCACGGCGCCGATCAGTTTGGTCCAGTAGTACCCATATCGACGGCGCATCAGATCCAGCTCGTGGACGCGGCGCGTCAGGGCCGTGAAGGAGCTGCAGGCTCGGGCGTTCGTCGCCTATGGGGAGCCGCGGCACGGGCGACAAGCGCCACAGCCAGGATCTGTTAGGGCCGTATGTCCTGATCGGATACGCGCTTATGACGCCACTGGGTAGGAGTTAGCTCAACTGTTGCTGCGCCGTGTCCTTTGAGGCCTGGGCTTGGTCCTTGACGTCAGCGGCTGCCGACTGACCTTCTTGCTTGACGCTCTCGACGCCTTCCTGAGCCGTTGTCTTTACCGACTCGGCAGCATCCTGGGCTGCCGGCTTCAGGCCCTCGCCGATATCCTTCGCCACTTCCGCAGCCTTCTCCTTCACCGGCTCCAGGTTTTCTTGCAGCTGGGACACGGCTTCCCGCTCCTTCTCGCTGGAAGGGATCAGGGAGGAGACGAGCATTCCGAGGCCAAAGGCGACCACGCCGGCGGCCAGTGGATTGCCCTGCGCCCTCCGCTTCATTTTCGACGGTGCCTGCATTACGGCGTCGCGTGCGTCGGACGCTTTTTCGCTGACGGTGTCCTTGGCCGTGTACGCCTTGTCGGCTACCGCTTCCTTGGCCGAGGAGGCCTTATCACCGACCGTGCCAACCGCAGAGCCGCTGTAATCGTCATCATCGGAGCCCATCACTCTGGTAGTCATTGGTTTCTCTCCTCTTGTCCTTTGAGTGCGTTCGGAACTTGGCGCACAGTCTCGGTCGTCTGCGGTATCCCGCTGATCTTCTTCATTTGGGCGCGGGCGACGAGGTAGAGCACCACGCCGGCCACCAGCCAGATCACGGCCACGATGACCGCCCCCCAGCCAGGCCCAGTTCTGTCGCTGATTGCCACCCAGAGG
>DASUYM010000046.1:0-32279 GCA_036377435.1 Propionibacteriaceae bacterium | reverse complement strand
AAGTATCAGACGTAGCTGGATTGACGCCGGACATATGGCTGTTCGTGGCGGGCGACTTCGCTGTCGGTGAGCTTGAGGTCGACGGCGGCGGCCGTGTCGTCGAGGCGCCAGATTTTGGTGGGTCGATGATCGGGTGCACTCGCAGAGCACTGAGCACGCCGACTCGGTCGGAGCGGCGTGTTGGTGGGCACCGGTTGTGGGCTCACAGCTACGGGTTGCGGTTGATCTCGTTCGCCAGTTCGATAACCGCCTGCACCAAGGCATCCCCGTTTAGCAGTGCTGGGTCGTTATGATCAGCGCCCTCCATCGCGACAAGGCGTACCGGCCCGCGGGCGGCGGCGACCGACCGTCGGCTTTCCTCGGAAGGAACGATGGAGTCCTGTGTTCCGTACACGACAGTGATCGGCACGGCGACCCGCGCTGCGTACTCGGCTACCGGGAAACGGTCCTTCAGCAACGCACGTACGGGCAAGAACGGGTAGTGAATCTGTCCCACCGAGGCGAGGTCAGTGAACGGTGACCGCAACACCATCCCGGCCGGCGGATACTCGGTCGCCAGCTCAGCGACCACCCCAGCGCCGAGGCTTTCGCCGTAGTACAGCAAGCGTTCACCGGGCACGCCCTCGTCGATGAGGAACTGACGCGCGGCGCGTACGTCCCGAGCCAGCCCGTCCTCGCTTGGGCTCCCCGGATTTCCGCCATAGCCCCGGTAGTCGAACAGCAACACCCCGAAACCTTGATTCGCCAACGCTCGGGCAAGGGGCGCCCGCACGCTGCGATCACCGGCGTTGCCATTGGCAACCAAAACCGTGAATGTACCGGCCGGGCCGCGCGCTGGGACGTACCACGCCCCCAGCATCAGTCCGTCACTTGTCGTGAGCTGTACGTCGCGCCCGCCCGCCAGCATGGTGGCCGCCGACGGCACGGCGCCGGTGGACGGCAGATAGATCAGGCGCCGCTGAAACGCCCAGGAAAACAGCACCACGAACAGCACCACCGCCACGACTACCGACGCGAACAACACCACACGCCGCACGCTCCCATTCTGGTTCCCCGCCACCATTTCCGGGCATCGGCTACGGCGCGAGCGCTGCCGCTGCCGGGCGAGGTCGTCCGCGCCGAAACACCGGCCGCGTGTTGGTCGCCGGGTAGACGAGGGGATGTTGACGCTCGTGTCCCCAAGCTTGCGGCTCACCTCACGGATGACACCGGTCGGTCTTCGACCTTGTGCACGGCCGCCTCTTGTTCCGACGCGGCCTCCATCCCGCCCGCCGCAAGCGCGCTGAGGGCGGGTGACAGTCCTCGAGGAGTACCTGGATCTCAGCCTGACCGCCGCCGGTCGGCGCCGCGCAGAAGCCCTCGATGTTGGCACCAGCGTTTCCGAACAGCCCGCCAAGCCGCGCGTTCGCCACGCTGGTTATCGAGGTCCACCGTGACGTCCGTGGGCCGGGTTCGTAAAGGGAACCCAACTTCAGGAGGCGTCATGCCAAGTGCTCAAAGGGTCCGCGACCCCGGCGGCATCGATCTTGATCCCAGGGCTGTTGGCAGAGGAGGCGCCGCGCGCGGGTTTCCTCGCTAGCTCCCGCCGCAGGACACCTCAGGGTGCGAAAATTTTTTGCTCCTGCCAGCAAGCCTTGTTCACGAGCTCAGCTCGACCGCGGCTGACCTGAGCGTGCTGCGCTGCTCCACCGGTCGGGCAGCCGAATCAGTCGGATGCAGACCACTAGCACCCACAGCCAGAACAGCATGTACCACACACTCCAGAACTCGGTCGTCCACACGAACCTGGCAACCACCAGGCCGAGACCTGCCACCACGACCCACCAACCCATCCAGCGCTCGAGCACGCCCGTGGCGAGGATCACCCAGCCGGAGCAGAGGGCGAAGCTGGCGAGGGCGATCCATACATTGGCGAAGCCGACGTTGCCGAACGCATACGCAAAATCGGCGACCTCGGGGGTGATCCTCCCCCCGTGCAGCGAAGCCGCCTCCCAGCTGGCGCCGATCAGCCCGAACGCCGCCAGCAGCGCGCCCGACAAAGTGGCGATGGCCGAACGCCAAGGCGGATCCCCTTCAGCACGCCGTAGCAAGAAGCCAAACGCAACGAAGAACCAGAGGCTGCCGATCATGCCGAGCGTCGAGGCCGCCATCACCAGCTGTGCCCACGTCGCCTCAATGTTGCCGAAATACTCTGCCGCCTCGGCAGCAGTGGCCTCGAGGGGAGGTTCGCCTGCAGACGCCAACGCAATGATCGGCCCGAACAGCAACACCAGGAACGCGATGCCGATGATCCCCGTGGTGCGGGCCAGCGCCGCGTATCGGGTTCTCTCGGTCGGCCGCTCTGTGACGACATCCATGGCACTCACCATTCAGGTAGCCTGATATTCAGGCAACCTTAGGACTCACAGTGCCAGACGCGCAAGGCCCTCGCGGCCGCACCAACACGGTGGCCATGCTGGGTCAGGCCTACAGCCTGCTCGGCTTCCGCATCGTCGACGGCGTTGTCGGCGCGGGATTCCCCCAGAAGCCCTCGCACTCGGCCGTGTTCGCGCAGATCGACCCGTCTGGCTCGCGGCTCTCAGAGCTCGCCCGTGGCGCGAACATGAGCCCGCAGGCCATGGGCGAGCTTGTCGACGAGCTCGAGTCCTTGGGCTACGTCGTCCGGCGCCCTGACCCTCGTGACCGGCGCGCCAAGCTCATCGTGCTGACCCGGAAGGGCAAAGCCTGCGTCGAAGCCGGTCGGGTCACCATCGAAGGCCTGGAGGACGAGATCACCCGGCGACTCGGCCAGCGGGGACATCGTCAGCTCCGGGGAATGCTCGAGAAGCTTCTCGACGCCGACTAGGACGACCGCATTCGAAGCTGCCTATCGGCTTGGGAGCGATCGCGGCAGCCCGAACCATGGGAGCACGCTGTTGTCGAAGCGGGTCATGCCGCGTATCCGGTTGCTGGTGAGGGTGAGGACGAGCAGGCCGGTCCCGTGGCGAATGCCGGTAGGCGCGCGCAGGTAGGCCCCGAACGCCGGCTGACCGTTGGCTCGCGTCGGGAGGAGGTCAAACCTTCGGCCCGCGCCGAAGATGCTGGCGCATAGGCGGCCTACGACGTCGCGGCCTTGGTATTCGAGGGGAATCGGTGGCATGGAGACGAAGACATCGTCGGTCAGAAGGGCCACCACCGCGTCGAGGTCGGCGGACTCGTATGCGCGGACGAACTTCCCCACGATCGCATCCTCAAGGGGTGAGTCGGGAGCGGGAGGCGGCCCGTCATCGGCGATCGGCGGGCGTCGGCGCTGCAGACTGGCGCGCGCCCGTTTGAGGGCGCTGTTGACCGATTCGACGGTCGAGTCCAGCATGTCGGCCACCTCGTTCGCGTGGAATCCGAGTACGTCGCGCAAGATGAGGACGGCGATCTGGCGAGGCGGCAGGACCTGAAGAGCGGCCACGAAGGCCAAGGAGATGGCTTCAGTCTGCTGGTAGCGGGCCTCGGGGCCGAGCGGCACGTCGATCGGCCCCTCGAGGAGGGCGTCGGGAAACGGCTCGAGCCATACGAGTTCGCCGAGCCGGGTCGGTTCGGGCGGTTCAACCTCGGGGATGTTCCACTCCTGCGCGGGGCGTCGGCTAGCCGAGCGAAGTGCGTTGCGGCACCGGTTGGTGGCGATCCGGTAGAGCCAGGTGCGGATCGAGGCGCGGCCCTCGAACCCTCCGAGGCCTTGCCAGGCGGCCAGTAGCGTTTCCTGGAGAGCATCCTCGGCGTCCTGGAAGGATCCGAGCATCCGGTAGCAGTGCACCTGCAGCTCTCGGCGGTGCGGCTCGGTCAACGCCCGGAACGCCTCGCCGTCCCCAGCCCGCGCCCTGGAGATCAGGTCGGCTGTCACCAGCTCCACTCACGCCACCTCTTCTTGAGCTGCTCGCGCATCGCGCTTTTGAATCCGCCGGCGTCGTCGCTCGCCGACGACAAGCATGTCGACTCGCTCCTCCTCCGCTCGGCGGCACGCGATTGCCGACGCTCGCAGCTCCTGTCCCGCACTTTGTCGCACTTCCATCCTGTATGGACACCGGCCGAGGGGCGAACTGGGCGGGTGGCGGGCGCCCACTTTCCCGATGTGGCGGTGTCTGCATAATCGACGGTTCGGACGATCCTCACGTCGGCGGTTGCCGAAAGGCAGTCCGCGCAGCTGAGTTTCAGCCGTCGGTATCAACCATGAGGTGGGGTGGGTGTGTGACCACCCCGGGCACAGAAAGGACCCGAGATGATGCTGAAAAACAAGACTGCGGTGATCTATGGGGCCGGAGGGGCGATCGGCTGCGCTGTCGCACGCGCCTTCGCGGTTGAGGGAGCCAATCTTTTTCTTACCGGTCGCCAGCTAGCACCCGTCGAAGTTCTCGCCAAGGACATCGTTTCCGCCGGCGGATCCGCCGAGACGGCGGAGGTAGACGCTCTCGACGAGCAGGCTGTGGACAGGCATCTGCAGTCAGTGATCGATAAGGCGGGACGCGTCGACATCTCGTTCAACGCGGTCGGCATCTCGGATACGACGATTCTGGGTGTCCCTTTGGTCGAGCTGGATGTCGAGCAGTTCTCCCTGCCGATCGCGACCTACACGAGATCGTACTTTCTGACCGCGCGCCTAGCAGCCCGACGGATGGTTCCGAATAAATCGGGGGTGATCATGACCGTCACCGCACTCCACTCGCGAACGGGCATCCCGTTGGTAGGAGGCTACGGTCCGGCGATGGCCGCCAAGGAGGCACTCACTCGAGATCTATCCGCTGAGCTCGCACCTCACGGCATTCGCGTGGTCGGTCTGCGACCACAGGCGATGCCGGAGACCCGCACGATCAAGGAAGCCTTCGAGCCTCGCGCCAAGGCATCGGGAATGACCTGGGAACAGTGGCAAGAGTTCCTCGCAAGCAGAACCCACGCACGACGGCTCATGACGCTCGAGGAGATGGCAAACATGGCGGTCGTCATGGCTTCCGATAAGGCGAGAGGGATGACCGGAACGACCGTCAACTTGACGATGGGGAGCCTGGATGACTAGCGGCTGTCGGCCATCATCAGGTCCTCATATTACTGAGACTGCGGGCCCGGCGTCCTCTCAGGCTCGCTGGCGCTGACCTGCTTGTCGATCACCCGCCAGACCTCCTGGTCCAGCTGGTTCTCCTTCCAGATGCCGTACGCGGTCCCCAGCAGCACTGGTGGGACCGCCACCAGCCCGATCGCACCGCTCACCGCCGCATCGACCCACTCGTGACCCCCCAGGCCGATGCTCAGCTGACCATCACCCGGGGTGAAGACGACGGTCAGCGCGTACGTGACCCCCAGCAGCTGGCGCCACAGACTCTCCTTGCGTGCCTGCATCACCGTGCGGTTCTCGCTGGTGCGGTAGACCTGTGCCTCGAACTCCTGCACGCGGAAGTGGTCCGCCAACGCCCGGGCGAGCTCCTCCGCCGAGATGGTGGTGCTGTAAATCCGCTCGATGTTCAGCGCCGGTCGACCGGCTCCTGTGCCTCTGCCCTGCTCTTCGGTCATTTTCGTTCCCTCCGCTCTCGCTCTGGCGATCCATAGAGCGTACCGAGCGCAGGCTCCTCAGATGAGGGCAGGGTCGCACGTTAGCCGAGCCACCCAGCAGTCAGCTAGGTGGCTCGGTGGTGATCAACTGCCGAGCGAATTAGATCGCGCGTACGTTGTCAGCCTGAGGGCCCTTACGGCCCGGCTTGGTGTCGAACTCCACGCGCTGGCCTTCATCGAGCGAACGGAAGCCCGTCGACTCAATCGCGCTGTAGTGCACGAACACGTCAGCGCCGCCACCGTCGACCTCAATGAAGCCGAAGCCCTTTTCGCCGTTGAACCATTTGACAGTTCCTTGTGTCATGACATCTCCTAGCATCTCGAGGTCGCACCTCACGACTCTCGACTGCTGTCGGACGCCAATCAGTGCAAGCGCCCACGCAAAGTTCTCGGGGACGTAGCACTTACCACGACACAAAACTTGCAACAGCGTTCCCAGTCTGCCATACGGCCCGCACTCCTTCAGCCAACTACGACGGGAGTTGAGATCTACGTGGCCGTAACGTCAGCATGGGTAATCCCGGGACTGGATGACATACGTCCGGGAACGCACATGTGCGCCCTCCACTCCGGGCTCTCTACTCCGGCCTGGCCGACCGCGACAGGCTGCTGTTCCTGCGTGAAGGGATTCGCGAGGGCGACAAGTGCCTCTGCCTCATCGACGACCTGAGGTAGCGTCGTCGGTCCGTGGCCGGGGGAAGGTCAGCCGGGCGGCGATCAGCCACAGCGATCCGAGCCGCTCGATGTCGACCGGACGTCCGATGCATACCTCGAATCCGGGCACTTCTCAGTCGAGCACATGAAGCCCTTTCTGTCAGAGCGCATGATCATGGCCGCCGAATCGGACTTTCCGATGCTGAGGGCTGCGGGTGAGATGTCCTGGGTGCTGCCGCAGCCCGGAGGGGCGGACGACTTCTTGCCTACGAGTCGGCGGTCAACCAGATCGTCGAAGATATGCCTGCGGCTTCATGTGTATGTACGATCTGCAAGGCTTCGGCGTCTCAATGCTCGTCGACATGCTGAGGACCCATCCCAACGGTGCTACTGGACCGGACCGTGCTCGACAACCCTCACGGCCGTACGGTCGAATTCCGCAATACCGTAGAGATCATGACCTCGAACATCGGATCGGAGTACCTGATGCTGGGGATGACGGCGGAGGGAGAGATCAAGCAGGATGCGCGCCGCAGAGCACTGGGTGCCTTGCGCAACCACTTCCCGCCGGAGTTCTTGAACCGGGTCGACGAGATCGTGCTCTTCAAGCCCCTCACCTTGGACGAGATCGAGTTGATCGTGGACCTGCTCCTCAACGACCTGCGAGCCCGGCTCGGGGAACGCCGTATCGGCTTGGTGATCACCGAGCCTGCGCGGCGGTTCATTGCCGAGCAAGGGTTCGACCCGTCGTACGGCGCTCGACCGCTGCGGCGCTTCATCGCCCGCGAGCTCGAGACGAGAGTTGGCCGAGCACTCCTGCGGGGTGATCTACCAGAGGGCGGCGAGGTATCTGTCGACCTCGTAGACGGCGAGCTGACCGTCATACCCCGGAGCGGACCGCCGGAGGAGAGAGAAGCAGCATGAGCGCGGGCGCCGATAACTCGACGAAGGTGGTCGTCTGTTCGAACTGTCAGACCAAGAACCGCGTTCCCGCTGTCGCTCGTGGCGTGCCCCGCTGCGGAAAATGCCATACCCCACTGCCCTGGGTAGTGAACGGCTCCGACGCGGACTTCGCTGATGTCGTGGAGGCCTCGACTATCCCCGTACTCGTCGACATGTGGGCGCCTTGGTGTGGTCCCTGCCGGACGGTGAGTCCGGTGCTCGAGCAACTCGCGGGCGAGTTCGCCGGGCGTCTGAAGCTGGTCAAGGTCAATGCCGACGAGGCACCGGGGTTGAGCCAGCGGTTTGAGGTGCTGGCAATCCCGACCCTCATCCTCGTTGAACGTGGGAAGGTGATCGACACGCAGGTGGGAGCCGCTCCCGCAGCCGTGCTGCGGAAGTGGGTCACGGAGAAGCTCGGTTTGGAGACCTGACCGCCGGTTGGGTTGGTCGTCGACGCGACGGCACTGTTTGTCCTGATCGGGTCGGTGCCGCACCCGGCATGGCTCGACGGGCAGCTGCCGCTGGACGTCAGTAAATCGGAGTCACTACAGGCTCGGCCCGGTCGTAACGCGGCGCTGAACCAGTTCATCGGTACGTGCCTGGTCGAAGACTCGGTGCCGGTGCCCCTCGCTCGTCGGGCTGCCGAGCTCCGTCATGAAGCCCAGAAAGGATCGGCGTTTGATGCGTTGGTCATGGCGCTGGCTGAGCTTAACGGTGCCGTTATCACTGGTGATGTCGGTGATCTGCAGGCTCTTGCTGCTCAGGCGATGCAGTAACCGTAATCGGGGTGTAGTGCCGATCGCACTGGGTTTCGTATGCTCCATCGACCGGTCTGAATGTCGGAAACCAGGGGCGAGCAGCTTGACCCGAACCCCAGGCCTAGCGGGTTTTGGGCGAGCTCTCCAGCGTCTCGGCTGGGTCACGCTGAACCACTGGATCGAGCACTTCGTCGATCTTGGCCAGCAACTCTTCCTCGAGCTTGACCCCGGCGGCTGCGGCGTTGTCGTGAACCTGCTCGGGCCGCGACGCCCCGATGATCGCGCTGGAGACGTTGTTGTTCTGGAG
Source organism: Propionibacteriaceae bacterium (assembly GCA_036377435.1). Taxonomy (GTDB): domain Bacteria; phylum Actinomycetota; class Actinomycetes; order Propionibacteriales; family Propionibacteriaceae; genus Microlunatus. The sequence continues at coordinate 24,047 of DASUYM010000046.1, read as the reverse complement.
CACCCAGGCCACAGCCAGCTGCGCCATAGAGAGTCCTGCCTCCTCGGCGAGCGGCTCCAGTTGCTGAACTCGCTTCAAGACGTCATCCCGCATCCACCGTTTGATCGTGTCTGCACCGCCCTTCTCGTCGGTTGCCCGCGAGCCGGTCGGCGGCTGCTCACCCGGCCGGTACTTTCCGGTGAGCACGCCTTGTGCGATGGGCGAGAAGACGATCTGCGAAATGCCGAGTGAAACGCAGACCGGTACGACATCGCCCTCGATCACCCGCCACAGCATGGAGTACTGCGGCTGGTTGGAGATCATATGGATGCCGAGTTCCTCGGCCAGGTCGTGGCCGTCCTGGATCTGCTGGGCCGTCCACTCGCTGACCCCGATGTAGAGCACCTTGCCCATCCGTACGACGTCGGCGAACGCCTGCATGGTCTCATCGAGCGGTGTTTCGTAGTCGAAACGATGAGCCTGGTAAAGATCGACATAATCGGTTTGCAACCGGGACAGCGAGCCATTGATCGACTCCATGATGTGCTTACGGGACAGCCCGACATCGTTGGGTCCTCCGGGCCCAGTGGACCAATACACCTTGGTGAGGATCTCAAGCGACTCGCGCCGCTCGCCCTTCAGGGCTTCGCCCAGCACTGTCTCGGCCATCGTGTTGGCGTAGGCGTCCGCAGTGTCGAAGGTGCTAATGCCGGCATCGAGCGCCGCTCGTACGCAAGCCTTCGCTTGATCGTTCTCCACCTGCGAGCCGTGTGTTAGCCAGTTGCCGTAGGTGATCTCCGAGATCTTGAAGCCTGAGTTTCCGAGATACCGAAATTCCACTGTTGGTCCGCCTCTCTGCGGTCGCTGTTGGCCTGCTAGGCCAATCCTCCCGAGGTCGCATCGGCGCGAAGTAGCCGGGTAGCTCACGACTGTGTCTGAGGCCGTTGCCGACCCGGACTGTTCCACGGGTATACAGGTGGAATGGACCGCGGCGAACGGGATCGAGACACTCAGGGACGAGCTCGGCAAGCGCGTCCGCGAGATCGGCTCGGTCGCCCCTTGCCTTACGGCAGCGTAGGCGTCGAGCCGGTGTCAGAGCATGCGTTGCCACCGGTGGAGACAATCTCGACTGCGCACGAGTTGCTGGCTGAGGGCAGGCCGTTCTCGGCCCATGAGGTGTACGAGGCGCGCTGGAAAGCGGGTCCCGCCACGGAGCGTGAGCTGTGGCAAGGACTGGCCCAACTGTGCGTGGGCATCACTCATGCAGAACGTGGCAACCGCATCGGCGCGGTGCGCCTGATTGAACGAGCTCGCCGCCGATTGGAGACCTACGCCGCGACCGGCGGGCCGGTCTATGGCTTGGATCTGCGTCGCGTCATCGAATGGATTCGAAACCGTGAACGCGAACCCGACGACAGCTCCTGGTTGACCGAGCACCCGCTCTAAAGGGGTGGTGCGCGGCGTCGCATGGGCTCGAGAAGGGACACTGTTGGCATGCAGAAGATCTCGCTCGAGGCGCTCGCACGCCAGCAGATGAAATTGGCCATAACTGCGGCTGGTCGACACACTGCAGACACCGTCTACGGCGGTCATGAGAAGGTGCTACGCCAGACAGTGATCGGCATGGTGGCGGGCGCTCGCCTTGCCGAGCACGAAAATCCTGGCGAGGCCACGGTGCTGATCTTGCGCGGGCGCGTGCGGCTCTCCGCAGCTGACCTGTCCTGGGACGGTGCTCGGGGCGACCTGCTGATCGTGCCCGATAAGCGCCATAGCCTTGAGGCGCTGGAGGATTCCGCGGTGCTACTGACCGTGGCCAAGCTGTCCTGACGTGTTCGCGGTCGACGCCAGGAAAGCAGCTTGCGCCCAGGCCTGTCGAAGGGCTTCGACGAGCCCAGGCCGCATTCCCGCGGGTTGACTCGGCGCGTTGGCCTGGACGCCGCTCGGTACTGTCTGTCTGTGATCGCGCGGATTTGGAGAGGCGTCGTGCGCCGCGAGGACGCGGCCGCGTACGCGGATTACATCGGCCGCACCGGCATGGCTGAGTACAGGTCGACGCCCGGAAATCAGGGCGCTTGGATGCTGCGTCGCGACGACGCGGGCCGCTCCGAGATCATCACATTCTCGCTGTGGGATTCCCGGGACAGCATCCGGGCGTTCGCTGGCGAGGACATCGAGCAAGCCGTCTTCTATCCAGAGGACGACCGCTTCTTGATCGAACGTGATGTGACGGTGCGTCATTACGAAGTCGTCGGTTGACTTTCTGGGAAGTCGTCTGCAGGGGCGCCCCTGAAATGGCGCGGTCGAGGCTGGCCAGGGGGCAGGCTTGAAGAACAATCAGACTGAACCCCACGGGAGGAAGGCATTGTGTCCGTCTTTGTCTGTCGTGCCTGCGCCGTAGAGCAGCCCGACACCGATAAGCCAGCCGCTGTATGCGCGATCTGCAGCGATGAGCGTCAATATGTACGCCCGACCGGTCAGCGGTGGACCACGTTGGACGAGCTGGCCGCTGCCGGGCACCGGGGAACGGTTTCCGAGGTGGAGCCTGGCGTACACGGCATCACGATCGAGCCGTCGGTCGGGATCGGGCAGCGTGCCCTGCTCGTGCAAACGACGTCAGGCAACCTGTTGTGGGATCCGAACGGATACCTCGACGATGACTTGGTCGCGACCGTTCACGAGTTGGGTGGGGTGGCTGCGGTTGCGGCCAGCCATCCACACATGTTCGGCGTGCAGGTCGAGTGGGCGCGCCGGTTCGGCGGCGTCCCGGTCTATGTGCAAGCGGCCGACCGGGAGTGGGTTCAGCGAGACGACCCTGTGGTCACAATGTGGGAGGAGAAGACGGAGGTGCTGCCCGGGGTCGTGCTCCATCGAATTGGCGGCCACTTCCCCGGTAGTGCGGTCGTTCACTTTGTGGGCGCCGATGGTCGCGGAGTGCTGCTGACCGGTGACACCGTGGCCGGCACACCGGACGAGCACTGGGTGTCGTTCATGCGCAGCTTCCCAAACAAGATCCCCCTGTCGGCGGCCGTTGTGGCGAAGGTGGCTGACCGGGTTCTGCAACTCGACTTCGACCGGCTCTACGACAACTTCGGCGGAAAGGTCATGGGCGATGCCGCCAGGTGGGTGCGCCGATCCGCCGACCGCTACATCGCGTGGGTCCGAGGGGACTTCGACCACCTCACCGGGTGATCAGGGGCGGGTCCGAACTCGCGCCTAGTGACCCGCGAGCGCGTGTTTGAGCGCGGCAACGGCGAAGGCAACCACGAGTACTCCGAGGCCGAACAGCACCGCACGGATCCGGCCGCGTGAAGCGCCGCGGGCGACCAGGTAACCGACCAAGCCAATGATGGCGGCGCAGGTGTAACGGGCCCAGTTGAGCTCACCTTCCGTCGGTGCCAGCAAAACCGGGACGGTGACAATGACCGCGACCGCGGCGGCACTGGCCAACTGGACTACGGAAACGATGCGATCGGCCTTCGGGAGCTCACCGTCGTGCACTAGACGACCGGCGATGCGGAACGCGAACACATGCGCGAGTGCCAGACCGACTGTCGTTCCCCATACCAACCCGAGGATGTGCCCAGGGACGGCCGTGACAGTCTCCAGCGCGGTAAGCGCGGCGATCAGGCACATAAAGAGCCATGGTCCAGCCCTCTTTGCGCAGGTGATCAGGATGCACGTCATCGGCACCGACCGCGGCCGCGACGGGACCTTGCGCGGAGTCTTCGGTCATGGCGTGATCCTGGCATGCCGGGAACAGCTCCACTCGGCAGCGATCGCCGGACCAGCGCTCAAAGGGGCCAGTTCTGCAGGATCGGGGCAGTTTCGGTGGCGATAGCCTGACTCGGCCTTCCCGACGCCGAGCGCTCAATGCCGCGCCCCCTAATCTGGAGCGAGTTCGAGCAGCCGTCGCGGCCCAACGGAGCAGGATCAACTCCGAGGCCACACCATTGGTCGAGGGAACTTAACCCCGATAACAGGGGTGGATGTCCGGGATACGCACCCAGCTTCGACGTCTCACTGAGAGGCACCAAGGAGGTGCTGCCCGAAAGGAGAGGGATATGAAATACATGATCTTGACGTACGCCTCGCAGCAGGACTACGACGGAATGGCTGGTCAGGCCACCGAGCTCCCGGCCTGGTCGCCCGAGGACTTCGCGGCAATGACCGCTTTCATGGGGGCCTTCAACACCGAACTGGCCGAAGCTGGCGAGCTCGTCGAGACCCGGGCCCTCGCTGCGCCGGTGCACACCAGACGTCTCGGCGCTCAGAACGGCGTGCCGTTCGTCACCGACGGTCCGTACGCCGAGACCCAGGAGGTGCTCGCCGGCTACTGGATCGTGGAATGCGCCAGCTTCGACCGGGCGACCGAGATCGCCAGCCGGCTCGCGGAGTGCCCAGCACCGAAACAGGTCACCGCCAACGCGTACGCGGACATACGGCCGATCATGGAGTCGGCCGACGAAATCAGCTACTGATCTTCAAGTCCGGTGTCCGGGACTGATGTCGAGGTCGAGAACCTGCTGCGCCAGCTAGCGCCGCAGGTTCTTGGCGCAGTGGTACGCCGCTACGGCAACTTCGACACAGCCGAGGACGCCGTACAAGAGGCAATGCTGGCGGCCTCAACCCAGTGGCCGAGCGACGGTGTTCCCGACAACCCGAAGGGCTGGTTGATCACAGTCGCAGCCCGCCGGCTGACCGACCTGCTCCGCAGCGAGCAAGCTCGGCGGCGCCGTGAAGATATCGTTGCTCGTTGGGAGCTACCCAAGCAGCAGGCTGCCACCGAGAGTTCCGCTGATTCTGATGACACGTTGATCTTGCTGTTCATGTGTTGCCATCCCGCTCTGACACCGCCGTCTCAGATTGCGCTCACCCTGCGAGCGGTCGGCGGCCTCACCACGACCGAGGTTGCACGCGCGTTCCTGGTCTCCGAAGCGACCATGACCCGGCGGATTACCCGAGCGAAGCAACTGATCAAGGACAGCGGAATCCCATTTCGCCTGCCGGCCCAGGAGGAACGTGCTGATCGCTTGGCGGCCGTGCTCCATGTGCTGTATCTGATCTTCACCGAGGGCTACGCCGCCACGACCGGCCCTAGGCTGCATCGCGTCGAGCTCTCCACCGAAGCAATCCGGCTGACCCGGATCGTGCAACGACTGCTGCCCGACGACGGCGAGGTCGCCGGCCTGCTGGCGCTCATGCTGCTGACCGACGCCCGCCGCGCTGCGCGGACCACGGCCACCGGTGAGCTGGTACCGCTGGGGGAACAGGACCGGTCCCTCTGGAACGCCGACGACATTGCCGAGGGTGTCACGTTGATCACTCAAGTGCTGCCGCGTGGAACGACCGGACCGTATCAACTCCAGGCCGCGATCGCCGCAATCCACGATGAAGCACTCAGCGCGGACGAAACCGACTGGCCGCAGATCAAGGCGCTCTATGGGTTGCTGCTGCACATGTCAGACAACCCGATGGTGGCGCTGAATCACGCGGTCGCCGTGGCCATGGCCGACGGGCCAACCGCGGGACTTCGGCGACTGGACATGCTGGCCGGCGACAAACTGCTCGCGGAGGACCACCGGCTCTACGCGGTGCGTGCGCACCTCCTGGAGATGAGTGGTGATACGGCCGCGGCCCAGGAGGCGTACCGTGCCGCGGCACGCAGGGCGACCAACCTGCCGCAACAGCGCTACCTCATTCGACAAGCCACCAGGCTCGAGGCGGCTAGTCCTTCCTGATCATGTCCGTTGGCGACTCTCAGCTACGACGTCTCAGGGAGAGGCGTCAACGGGGCGTCGTCGTGGGAAGGATTTTCGATCATGAAACGCAATCTGTTGTTCTGCGGCATCGTGGCCGGCCCGCTGTTCATCGCGGCTAGCCTGATCCAGGCGTTCACCCGTACCGGATTTGATCTTGCTCGGCACCCCATTAGCTTGCTGGGTCTCGGGCCGCTCGGATGGGTCCAGATCGCCAACTTCGTCGTATGCGGGGTGCTGTACGTGCTCGGCGCCATAGGCCTGCGGGCACCATTGCGACCCGGTCGCGGCAGCAGACTTCTCCAACGCTCGCAGTGCTGGGGCCCTTTGTTTATCTGCACCACCGGTGTCGGACTGATTGTCGCCGGAGTCTTCACGGCTGACCCGGGCGCCGGCTTCCCACCGGGGGCTCCGGCCGGTGCGCCAGCGATGAGCTGGCACGGTGCAATCCACGAGATTGGTTTCCTGCTGAGCTTCGTTGGTGCGATCGGCGCTTGTCTGGTGTTTGCACGGCGGTACGCGGCGCTTGGGCGTCGAGGCTGGGCGGTGGCAGCGGTGGCGACCGTCGTGGCAGCGCTTGTTATTGCCGGCTGGCCTGACCTCAATACCCTCAGCGTGCGATTGGTGATGGCCACGGCCTTGCTGTTCGCATTCCCGACGGCCGTCGCAGCGCAGCACTTCGGTTCTGCAAGAGTCCCTGCCGGGCGAGACCTCGTTGCAGCGACCACCTAGAGGGCGCAAAGGCTGAGTAACTGGTCGCAAGCGACATCTATCGGCCGATTCGATGTTGTTTGCGACCACTTTCTCGGGGACTCTCCCTCCCTCAATTGTCAACCGGTGGGCCTCGCCCCGTCGGTGCTGATCAACACCAGAGCACTGTCGTCGCTGATCGCGAGCGCAGCGCGATGGCCGGTATCGTCTAGCGCTTCCCGTACGCCGGCCAGCGCTGCGCCGCCGCAAGGTCCGGCCGGGACTCCGAGCTCGTGCAGCCGATGCATCGCAGCACGGGCCTGGTCATCGGTGACCGCGATGCCGGCATCCAACCCCTCGCGGATAACGGGCCAGGCGATCGTTGACACGGTGCCGCAGTTGAGCCCGGCCATGATGGTTGCGGTTGAGGTGTCCACACTGACCGGCTTGCCCGCCGCGAGACTGGCTGTGACGCAGGCGGCGGTGACCGGCTCCACGGCAAGGATGGCCGGCTGTTGTTGACGGGCGGGCTTCCGGTAGTGCTGCAATGCGGCCTGCAGCAGCGATCCCACACCGGTCGGCACGGCGATTAGGTGAATCGCCCGCTCGCCGAGCTGCATGTCGATCTCATCGAACAGAGTGTCGTAACCTTCCACAATCCATCGCGGGATCTGCTCGTAGCTCTGCCATGCGGTGTCCTGGATAAGCAAGTCGTCTGGATGCCCCGCGGTCGAGCCGGCGGCGGCCCACACGACCTCGTCGTAGACCAGGTCGGTTTGCACGACCTCCGCGCCCTCGCTGACGATGGCCTCCACGGTCTCCTTGGCCGTTCCCGCAGGAACGTAGATGCGGGCTGCGAGCCCGAGTAGCGCGGCCACACGGGCGAGAGCCTGACCGTGGTTGCCGTCCGTCGCGGTGACCAAGGTGACCGGCGCGGAATGTTCCCGCAGCTCGGTGAGGCTGGTGGCTGGCTTCTCGAAGCCACTGCGGCGGCTGAGCGCGCAATTGACCGCCCAGGACGCACCGAGAATCTTGAAGGCTGGCAACCCGAGACGGTTGGACTCGTCCTTGGCATGTACGGCCGCTACCTGGAGCTCGGCTGCCAGTTCCGGGAGCTCGGTGAGAGGACTGGGCCGATAGCCCGGCAACGAACGGTGGAACTCCTTTGCTGCACTTCGGACCGATGCGGAGGTCCACTCGCGCGCCCAGGGCCGCCAGGCCCACTGGCCAGTGCCGCCTGAGGTGCTGATCACCACAACTCGTTCTTAGCACGCCCGAATCCGTGCGTTTCCCATCACAGCCGTCAGGAAGTGCGCTCTAACACGGCCGGATGCGTGCGTTTCCCATCACAGCCGTCAGGAAGTGCGTTCTAACACGGCCGGATGCGTGCGTTTCCCATCACAGCCGTCAGGAAGTGCGTTCTAACACGGCCGGATGCGTGCGTTAGCCATCACAGCCGTCAGGAAGTGCGTTCTAACACGGGCCGGATGCGTGCCTGCGTTTGCCATCACAGCCGTCAAGACGTACCGACGGCCGGGGGCTCGTCAGCTCAGAGCCGAGCGTGCAGCAGCTTGCCGATGGCAGTTATCCCGCTGACCAGCTGTTCGTCAGGCACGCCGGAGAAGCTGAGTCGGGCGTGGTTCGGCTCCTCGACGACCGGGAAGAAGGTCGCACCTGGCACAAATGCCACTCGCGCCTTTGGCAACAGGTCCTGCCTCATGAAGTCTGCCGCGTCGAAGCCGGTAGGAAAGGTTAGCCATGTGAACAGCCCGCCTTCGGCTCGCGTGAAGCTGACCGAGGAAGGGAAGCTCGACCCCATCGTCTCCAACATCAGGTCCCGCTTGTGCCGGTAAACGGGCAGCGCCTGGGCGATGTGCGCCGCGAGATCGTACTGCGCTAGATAGGCCGACGTAGCCGCCATGTTCAAGGTGCTGCTCTGGGTATCGGCGGCCAGCTTCAACAGGCTCAGCCTGGGCAGGATCTCCTCGCTCGCCACCGCCCAGCCGAGCCGCAGTCCAGGCGCCAGAATCTTGGAGAAGCTGCCCAGATGGATGACGCGGCCCTGGGTGTCGAGACTCTTCAGAGTGGGGAGATGCCCGCCGTCGTAGCGCAGTGCGCGATACGGGGTGTCCTCGACGACCAGCACCTGGTAGGAGTTGGCCAGCTCGATCAATCGCTGGCGGCGCTCTGCGCCGAGCGTGACGCCCGTGGGGTTCTGGAAGTCCGGAACCGTGTAGATCATCTTTGCGTCCGGATGGGCCGCCAGCGTCTCCTCGAGATGGTTCATGTCCATCCCGTCGTCGTCCATCCGTACGGCGGCGTACGTCGGCTCGTACGGGTTGAAGGCGATCAGTGCGCCAAGGAAGGTTGGGTTCTCGGTGATTACCACCTCGCCGGCGTCGATCACCAGCTTCGCGCACAGGTCCAGACCCTGTTGACCGCCCTGGATGATCAAGACGTCGTCAGCGCCGCAGCTGATCCCGTCTCGGGTGAGGCGTTCGGCGACCTGCCGGCGCAGCTCCGGAAGCCCGTTGGATGCTGTGTACTGCAGCGCGAGGGCGTTTTCGGCAACCAGCAGGTCATCGAAGATCGCGCGCAACTCCTCCATCGGGAACAGCGTCGGATCGGGATATCCACCGCCGAACGAGACGATGTTCGGGTCAGCTCCCAGCTGCAGCAGCTCTCGGATTGCAGATGGACGAACCCGGCTCATCCGGTCGGCGTACCGGACGGGTTGGGCCTTCATTCCACGGTGAACGCCAAGGAGCTCCGGCGTCCGGCCTGAAGGTTCTCCACGTGCACGGCGAAGTTCAGCTGCTCGAACAATGACGTGCCGTCCTGGATGGCAGACCGGATCTTGCCCTCGCGTCGCTGGATCGCTTCGGCTGTCTCCAGCGCCTCCCCCAGCTCCGCATCGCTGAGGACCACAATGCCGTCGTCGTCACCCACCAGGATCTCGCCCGGGCGGACCTCGATGCCTCCAAGGCGGATGGGCTGCTGGGAAACCGGGAGCTGGTTCGCTCCGACGGCGCGCGGAATCGTCCCCAGGGCGTAGACGGGCAGCCGCATCTGGGTCAAGGTCGCCGTGTCGCGGCAAAGTCCGTAGACGACGATGCCCGCCATCCCGCGACGCACGGCTTCGGTTGCGAAGAGTTCACCAAGCACTGCGTGCTCGGTCGTGCCCGCGTCGACAACCAGAATGTCGCCACCACCGCACTGCTCCAGACCGGCGAGCACGGGCACCAAGTCGGCAGATGCGGCGACCGTGACCGCCCGGCCAACCATGCGGATGCCATTGCTGTAAGGGCGGAGTTCCCGTGGCAGGATGCGCAGCGCCTTGTTGGCGTCGGCGAGGCTCGCGGCGTCGAGCTGCCATAGCTGGGGAGGGATCGGGCGGCCGGTCACCGGCTCACCTCTGGGTAAGTGATCATCGGCCTTCGTGCTTGATCTTGCGCCAGCCGCCGGCGCGGTTGTTGGCGATGATCTGCCGGAATATCTCGCCGAGGGCGCGGGTGTTGACCGTTTCGTCGTGGCGTACGGCGACCGTGCGGGCGGTCTTGTTGTCGTGGCCGCCAGTGATGATCCCCTCCGGATCCGGAACGATCGCGCCGTCGTAAAGGAAGACGTTGACGTGGTCCTTGGCGGCAAGCAGTGCGCAGATGTTGCCTTCGAGCACGAAGTACGGCTGGACTTGCCGCTTAATGGTCTCGACCACCTCCGGGTCGGCCGCGTGAACCAGGTCACGGACCTGCTGACAGATCTCCTGCTGCCACGCGGGCAGCGCGTCGATGTATTCATCTACTCGCGGATCTTTTTGGTATGTCACTGGCCCCCCAAGAACTTGGCCTGTCGGAAACCTAGGTAAACCCACCTTGCTGGCGGTCTGCACACGTTGCAACATATGCGAAGCGTCAGGAAACTGTGCAGAGCGGAAGGGTTGCCAATGCCAAAGCTTCGTGTCACCTATCGGCCGCCGTAGGTGATGCAGAACCAGGCCGCTTGCTCGAGGCCATCACTTGGCATCCGGCATGGGGGCATCAAGGAACGACGTGATCATCGGCAGCAGGAGACCAGCGCGGTTCACTAAGGTCACGTGAGAGGTGCTCGGCAGTATGGCCAACTGCGAGTTCGGCATGCCGGCGGGAGTGTCACCAAAGAAGCCGCCGCCGAGCAGGCGGAACATCTCCACCGCGTGTTCAGGGCGGACAAGATCGGAATCCCCGATGATGACGAGGGTAGGTGCCTTGATCGCGCGAATGGCGTCGGGCGTCAGATCCTTGATCTGACGATCCATCTGCGTCTTCTTGGCGAACAGCGTGGCGAAGTCTTCTGGACGCGGTGCGATACGGATGTATTCCTCATGCCACGGCGAACCGTGCATCATCTCCGGCGTCATCTCACCCAATCCCTCCATCAGGCCCGGATGTACGCCAGCCATCGTGTAGGTGACCGAGGCGACAACAAGCTTTCGCACCACATCTGGATGCCGTATCGCGAGGTGCAGGCCGACCGCGGCGCCCGTGCTGTAGCCAAAGATGTCGGCGGGTTCGGCTCCCAGTTGACCGATTGCAGTAGCGACGTCATCCGCCATCCCTTCGAGGGTCAACGGGCGATCAATGTCCGCTGTGCGTCCGTGACCCTGAAGCTCGAAAGCGATGACCTGCCGGGTCTCGGCAAGGCCAGGCAGAAGCTGTCCAAACGAAGTGCCGATGGCGGAGAACGCTCCGTGCAAAAGCACGAGCGGCTGTCCGGTGCCATGGATCTCGTAATACATCTGGAGGTCGTTCACCGGAACAAAGCCAGTCTTCACGGGAATCTCGCTGATCGTCATGAGCCCTCCCTGATAGCCAGCGTCGAAGATTCAGTATCGCCGCTGGACTGCTGGCGATGGACTCCACCCCGGCCAACGGAGCGGGCGGCAAATGAGCTCTTCGGGGTCAAGGGTGCCGTGCTGCAGACAATTGGGCTCACCGGTGTGCTGCGGTAGTGCTGCGTCGATCGAACCAGGAGGCGTCCGTACGCTTGCGGCATGGAAGAACGCGTACTCGGTCGTACCGAACGTCCCGTCTCCGTCATTGGGCTGGGGACCTGGCAGCTCGGTGCGGACTGGGGCGAAGTCAGTGAACTGGCGGCGCTAGAGGTGCTCAGTGCCGCCGTCGAGTCCGGGGTGACGTTCTTCGACACCGCCGATGTCTACGGTGACGGTCGCAGCGAGCGACTGATCGGGCGTTTCCTAACCGAGAACCCTGAGGTGCCGATCATGGTCGCGACCAAGATGGGGAGGCGAGTTGATCAGGTGCCGGAGAACTACACGCTGCAGAACTTCCGCGCCTGGACCGACAGATCGCGTCGCAATCTCGGCATGGACCGACTTGATCTTGTCCAGCTGCACTGCCCGCCGACTGCTGTGTACTCCCAGGATCAGACTTACGATGCGCTTGATGCGCTCGTCGCCGACGGGATGATCGCCAACTACGGCGTTAGTGTCGAGACGTGCGACGAGGCGCTGACGGCGATGTCCCGCCGCGGCACAGCAAGTGTCCAGATCATTCTCAACGCGTTCCGCCGCAAGCCGCTAGAGGCCGTACTACCCTCAGCGATCACGAATGGGGTAGGGATCATTGCGCGGGTTCCGCTGGCAAGCGGCTTACTGAGCGGCGCATACACTACGTCGACCACCTTCGCCGAAAATGATCATCGGAACTTCAACCGAGACGGACAAGCATTCGACGTAGGCGAGACCTTCTCTGGGGTGGACTACGAGACCGGCGTACGCGCGGCGCAGGAGTTCGCTGATCTTGTTGCCAAGCTGCCGTTCGAGGCTACGCCGGCACAGGCGGCGCTGGCCTGGGTGGCGCAGCAGCCGGGCGTGACGACGGTGATTCCGGGTGCGCGCACCGTTGCACAGGCGGAAGCCAACGCGGCAGCCGGTGAGCTGCCGCCGCTGGGCGAGGGTTTCATGGCTGACGTACAGGACCTCTACGACCGGGAGCTGCGAGTGCAGATCCATGATCGCTGGTGAGGATCCTCAGATCCGCTACCCGGCATCGTTAGCTGAGGACCGACCCTTCGGGATCGGGCTAAGACCGTTGGCAGTGCGGGCCGCTGGCCGATCAGCGTTCTCCGGTTCCCGCGCCTCCAATGCGGCAACGGCGGGTGCCGAGGAGACCATGTCTGCGACACCTGGCATGTTGTCGCTCTCGTTGTTATCGGTGACCTTCGCAACGGCGGCCTGAGTCGCGGAAAGGGCCGACGCCAGGCTGGTGTTGTTCTCCAGGAACCGCAACAGCTCGACAGGGAAGGGCAGCACCAGCGTGGAGTTCTTCTCCGCGGCCACCTCGACAATGGTCTCCAGCAGCCTCAGTTGGAGCGCGCCCGGCGTGTCGGCCATCGTCGCAGCGGCTTGCGCCAGCCGGTCTGAGGCCTGCAGCTCGCCCTCGGCCGAGATGACGCGAGCCCGCCGTTCCCGTTCGGCCTCGGCCTGGCGTGACATCGACCGTTTCATCGTCTCCGGCAACGCCACATCCTTGATCTCAACGCGATCGATGTGGATGCCCCATTCGACTGCGGGATTGTCAATCATCAACTCAAGTCCCTCGTTGAGCCGCTCCCGATTGGTCAGCAGATCATCCAGATCACTCTTGCCGATCACCGAACGAAGCGAGGTTTGAGCTACCTGAGACACAGCGAAGGGATAGTCCTGGACATTAACTGCCGCTCGTACCGGATCGATCACGCGGAAGTAGACGACCGCGTCCACCTTGACCGTCACATTGTCACGGGTAATGCCCTCTTGCGCCGGCACCGCCATGGTCACGATCTGCATATTGACTTTGTGCAGCCGATCGGCGATAGGGACGATCATGGCCAGGCCTGGGCCGCGCACCTGATCGAGGACCCGGCCGAACCTGAAGACCAGCCCACGCTCGTACTGCTTCACCACTCTGAGGCTGACCGCGGCGACTGCGAGGGCAGTTCCACCTAGCACCGCCAACACCTCGAACAACATCACAACCTCCAACCTCAACGCCCGGAGCCGGCTGAGGAGGGTCCTTATGGAAGCCTGTGCCGAGGTTGATCGCTCCATCCACGGTCGGCGTCCGCCGGATTGGGCCTTTCAGAACAGGTTTCCCCGAAGCCCACCAGCTCAAACGCCGGTGCGTGTCCAGGAAATGATTGCTACAGGCCAAGGTGCAGCCGCAGCGCCTCATCGAGTTCGGCAATCACAGCCGGTCGCAGCTGTCCGATGCGCGGCCCGAGGCGCCGGACGTCAATAGATCTGACCTGTTCCGCCTGGGCTTTGGACGAGCGTGCCAATCCGGTCGAGCCGGGGTCGAGCAGCGTCTGAAAGGGGGGAACGCGTGCCACGTTGGATGTCACCGGGACAACGGTCACCACACCATGGCCAAGAGTCGCCGCCCGCAGGTTAGCGCCGTCGTTGCTCACAATTACCACGGGGCGTCGCTGATTGGCCTCGGAGCCGCGCACGGGCTCCAGGTCCGCGAAGCGGATCTCGCCGCGCCTCACGAACGCGGCATGCCGTCAACGGCGGTGGGGCTCCCAAAGTTTGGCCTCGCCGGATTGTTCCCACTCTTCCCAGGCCAGCTCGTAGGCATCTCCCAGCTCCGACGCACGGAGCAGCGCGATTGCTCGCTGGGCGGCGGCTGATCGTGACTCGATGCCATGCGACGCTGACAAGTCATTTGAGGACACAGTGCACGGAGTCACGTTTTGGCCGTCACATTTTGCCGCAGCGCGGGCATGATCGTCTCGCCGTAGACCCGGAGCGTCTCTTCCTTGTTGTCGTGTTGCAGGTAACCCGCGAACTGATCGACGCCGATCTCCTTCAGCTGTTTGAGCTTTGCGATGTGATCATCAGCTGTTCCCAGCACGCAAAAGCGGTCCACGATCTCGTCCGGCACGAAAGCGGTGTGGACGTTCCCTGCGCGGCCATGCTCGTTGTAGTCGTAACCCTCGCGACCTTTGACGTAGTCGGTCAGCGCCTGAGGGACCTCACCGGTGTCGCCGTACTTCGCCACAATGTCGGCGACGTGGTTGCCGACCATGCCGCCGAACCATCGGCATTGGTCTCGCATGTGCACCCAGTCCTCACCGACATACATCGGAGCGGCGATGCAGAACGTAATCGCGTCCGGATCACGTCCAGCATTCGAAGCGGCCGTGCGGACCGAGTCGATCATCCAGGAAGCGATGTCGACGTCGGCAAGTTGCAGGATGTACCCGTCACCCACCTCGCCGGCGGTCCTCAGGGCCATCGGTCCGTACGCCGCGACCCAGACCTCAAGCGTCGAGGTACGCGCCCACGGAAACTGCAGCGTCGATCCCTTGTACTCGACCGGTCGGCAGTTCGCCAGTTCGCGGATGACGTGAGTGGCCTCGCGCAGCTCGCGAATGCTTGTCGGCCTGCCATTCGTGACGCGTACGGCAGAGTCGCCGCGGCCTATGCCACAAACGGTCCGGTTGCCGAACATCTCGTTCAGGGTCGCGAACAGCGACGCGCTCACCGTCCAGTCCCGGGTCGCAGGGTTGGTGACCATTGGCCCGACCAGCACCCGATTGGTACGCGCCAGGATCTGGCTGTAGATCACGTATGGCTCCTGCCACAGCAGGTGGGAATCAAACGTCCACACGTAATCGAAGCCATGTGCCTCCGAGAGCTCAGCGAGCTGGACCGTACGCCACGCCGGAGGGTTGGTCTGCAAGACGACACCGAAATCCATTCCTTCTGTCCTCTCCTCGCGCATCGCGCTTCCAGCCGCCGACGTCGTCGTCGACTCGCGAACGAAAGGCGTGTTCGCTCGCTCCTGTGTATTTTGCTCGCTCCGCTCGCTGTGGCTGGCGCTGGTCAGCCGCTGCCTTCCTCACTCGCGCGCAGACGAAAGGCTTAACTGCTCGCTCGCTCGTCCAGGACAGGGGGCCAGCCTGGCCCCCGCTCGGCGGCGCGCGATTTCCGACGCACAGAGATGCGATCACTCCTCAGAGCAGGTAGTCGCTGAGGCCTCGCTTGAGGTACTGACCATGGCCCTTGCTGCCGAGAAAGCCCGAATCATCGACCAGCACGGTGCCGCGGGACATCACCCAGTCCACGTGACCGTCGATCTCGAAGCCCTCCCAGGCTGAGTAGTCCATGTTCATGTGGTGGGTCTTCTCGTAACCGATCGATGTGTGGCCAGTTGGGTCATAGATCACCAGGTCGGCATCGGCGCCCGGCTGGATGACGCCCTTCTTGCCGTAGATGCCGAACATCCGGGCCGGCGTGGTCGAGGTCAGCTCGACCCAGCGTGGCAGGGAAATCTGGCCAGTTGCCACACCTTGGTACATGAGGTCCATGCGGTGCTCGATCCCGCCAATGCCGTTGGGAATCGCCCGGAAGTCACTGAGCCCGAGTTCCTTCTGTTCCTTCATGCAGAACGGGCAGTGGTCGGTTGAGACGATCTGCAGGTCGTTGGTCCGTAGTGCCTGCCACATGGCGTCCTGGTGACCCTCAGCACGGGCGCGCAGCGGCGTGGAACATACCCACCTGGCCCCCTCGAAGCCGGGCGCGCCCAATTGCTCCTCAAGAGAGAGATAGAGGTATTGCGGACAGGTCTCACCGAAGACGTTCTGGCCCTTGTCGCGAGCCGCCGCGAGTTGCTCCACCGCCTGCTTGGCACTGACATGCACGACATACAGCGGCGCGCCGGCCAGATTGGCGATCATGATCGCGCGGTGGGTCGCCTCCTCCTCCATCTGCCATGCCCGGGCGATCCCGTGGTAGTACGGCGAGGTCTGCCCGGCCGAGTACAGCTGCTCGGCGATGACATCGATCGCCGGGCCGTTCTCGGCATGCATCATCGTCAGCAGTCCGGTCTCGGCAGACTTCTGCATCGCCTTGAGGATCTGCGCGTCGTCGGAATAGAAGACACCCGGGTACGCCATGAACAGCTTGAAGCTGGTCACTCCCTCGTCGATCAGCGCATCCATCGCCTTGAGCGAGAACTCATCGACGCCGCCGATGATCTGGTGAAACCCATAGTCGATGCATGCGTTGCCGGTCGCCTTTGCGTGCCAGGCCGCGAGCCCGTCCTCGACCCGCTCGCCATGGCGCTGCACAGCGAAGTCGATGATCGTCGTCGTGCCGCCCCACGCGGCGGCTCGAGTACCGGTCTCGAAAGTGTCCGAGGCCTGGGTGCCGCCGAACGGCAGCTCCATGTGCGTATGGGGGTCGATCCCTCCCGGGATGACGTACTTGCCGGCGGCATCAACGACAGAGTCAACACTTGGTTCAAGATCAACTCCGAGCAGGCCTGGCCCCGGATTCAGCACGGCGGCAATGATCTCGCCGTCGACCAGCACGTCGGCGGCTCCAGTACCCGTGCTGTTGATCACGGTTCCGTTCTTGATCAACGTGGTGCCCATGAGCCGCCTCCGATCATGGCTTGGTAATGGCGAGGTAGGAGTCGGGCCGCCGATCACGGTAGAACTGCCAGGCGTTGCGTACGGCCCTAATCATGTCAAGATCGAGATCGCGTACCACGACGTCCTCATGCTCGTCGCTGCCCATCGCACCGACCACATTGCCCTGCGGATCGCAGAACTGGCTGCGGCCGTAGAAGGTGACAGCCAGCTCGCCGTACTCGTTGTCCTCCCGACCGACGCGATTGGGCGCGGCGATGAAGTAGCCGTTGGCGGCGGCGGCAGCAGGCTGCTCGATCTCCCAGAGCCGGTTGGAAAGTCCGGGCTTGGTGGCGTTGGGATTGAAAACGATCTGCGCGCCGTTCAGGCCGAGCTCGCGCCAGCCTTCCGGAAAGTGCCGGTCGTAGCAGATGTAGACCCCGATCGGGCCGACGGTGGTCTGGAATACCGGATACCCGAGGTTGCCGGGACGGAAGTAGAACTTCTCCCAGAACTTGTCGAGGTTCGGGATGTGGTTCTTGCGGTATTTCCCGAGCACGGTGCCGTCGGCATCGACCACTACGGCGGTGTTGTAGTAAACACCCGGCTGCTCCTCCTCAAAGATCGGCAGCACCATGACCATCGACAGTTCAGCGGCAAGCGCAGCGAAGCGCTGCACCACAGGCCCGTCATCGGGTTCGGCGTAGTCGTAGTACTTGACGTCCTCGGTGATGCCGAAGTACGGACCGTAGAACAGCTCCTGGAAGCAGATCACCTGCGCTTCCTGAGCCTTCGCGTCTCGCGCGAACTGCTCATGTTTGTCGAGCATGGACTTCTTGTCCCCGGTCCAGGTCGTCTGGGTGATCGCCGCCCGGATCACTGTCACGCTCTGCCTCCCTTGAGTGTCATTTTCATTCTGACTTGCCAGCATCTCAGACGGCTGTAGCGAGCTAGCACGCTCGGACGCTGACAAATCGGGGATCGGAGTGAGAGTCAGGCGCGCTATCTGTTGGCCTCTGGATCTCCCAGGAACGTGGCTGCGTAGTCGGGTACGTAGGTGAACTGCTCTCGCGGAGGCCTCTGGTAGTTCGCGGTCGAGGTAAGTCGCTTGGGCAGCTTCACATCGGGGGCGGGTACCTCGGTGTAGGGAATGGTCGACAGCAGGTGCGCGATCATGTTGAGGCGGGCGTGCTTCTTGATGTCGGATTCCACCACGAACCATCGGTTGGTCGGGGTATCGGTGTGGAGCATCATCTCGTCCTTGGCCCGGGAGTAGTCCTCCCAGCGGTTGATCGACTCCACGTCCATCGGGCTGAGTTTCCAGCGGCGTACTGGGTCAGCATGCCGGGACCGAAAGCGCCGCAATTGCTCCTTGTCTGATACGGAGAACCAGTATTTGCGGAGAATGATCCCGTCGTCGATCAGCATCTGCTCAAAGATCGGGGTCTGCCGCAGGAAGCGGTAATACTCCTCCGGCGTACAGAAGCCCATGACCTTCTCCACGCCGGCGCGGTTGTACCAGGAGCGATCGAAGAGCACGATCTCGCCTCTGCCCGGTAGGTGAGCGATGTAACGCTGGAAGTACCACTGGCCGCGTTCCCGCTCCGACGAGGTGGGCAGCGCGACGATGCGCGCTACTCGTGGGCTCAGATACTCGGTGATCCGCTTGATCGCACCGCCCTTGCCGGCCGCATCCCGGCCCTCGAAGACGACCAGGACGCGGGCGCCGGTCTGGCGAGTCCATTCTTGGAGCTTCACGAGCTCGGTCTGCAGCCGAAAGATCTCGGCTTCGTACACCTGGTTGGAGATCTTTGGCGCCTTCTTCTTCGCCATGGCCCTGACAGTAGTGGGATCTGCTCTGGGCGAACAGGAAAGTCAATTGAGGAATGTCAGTGCCTGCCCGTAGCGTTGTCGAGTCGGAGAGCGTCGGGCCAGCATCCGGCGTACGCGGTGGGTCGATGAGTTTGGTCGCGACCGTGAGTCTGACTTGTGTACGGCAGTGTGGCCGTGCATTCCGTACGGCGTAGTCGTCGTACGCGGCGTCGAAAGTAAGGACGGGTTCTGGTGACCAGTACAACCAGCCAGGAGGCGGGGGCCTCGCATCGGCTGCCAGCACGGGATCGCCAGGTCATTGCGATTCTGCTGGTCGCGGCATTTGTCGTGATCCTCAACGAAACGATCATGAGCGTGGCGCTGCCGCGGCTGATGGTCGATCTCGATATCTCTGCGCGCACGGTGCAATGGCTGACGACCGCGTTCATGCTGACCATGGCAGTGGTCATTCCGACAACGGGCTTCCTACTGCAGCGAGTCTCAACCCGGACTGTCTTCTTACTGGCCATGGGCCTGTTCTCAGCTGGGACCTTGCTCGCGGCGCTCTCGCCCGGGTTCTGGCTGCTGCTGCTTGCCCGCATTGTCCAGGCTTCAGGTACAGCAGTGATGATCCCGCTGCTGATGACGACCGTATTGACATTGGTTCCCGTCGAGCGCCGCGGGGTGGTGATGGGAAATATCACCATTGCGATCTCTGTCGCGCCTGCCATTGGTCCGACCCTTTCAGGGCTGGTTCTGCAGTTCCTGTCCTGGCGTTTCATGTTCGTTCTGGTGTTGCCGATTGCGCTGGCTTCCCTGATCTACGGCTCGCGCCGGCTGGTGAACATCGGTCATGCGGGTCATCAGAAACTCGATCTGCGCTCGGTCCTGCTTTCGATCCCGGCGTTCGGCGGCGTCGTCTATGGCCTCAGCCAGCTGGGTCGGGGTTCCTCGGGACCGGAGGTTGCTCTCGGCTTTATCGCAGTCGGCCTGGCCTGCATGCTGATCTTCGGATGGCGGCAGCTCCGGCTCGCCCGGGGCGGACGCAGCCCGTTGCTGGACCTGCGTGCATTCAGCTTTCCCATGTTCAGCCTGAGCCTTGCACTGTTGTGCCTGGCGATGCTGGCGCTGTTCGGTATGGTCATCCTCTTGCCGATCTATCTGCAGACCGTCAGAGGGATCGGATCGCTTGCAACCGGACTCATGCTGTTACCCGGCGGTCTGTTGATGGGCCTGGCCGGACCAACCGTCGGCAAGATCGTCGATCGGCACGGGCCGCGGGTGGTGACCATTCCTGGCGCTGCGCTGCTGACCTTTACGCTCTGGCAGTTCAGCAATGCGGATGCCGGCACGCCGATCTGGATGCTCATTGGCGTGCACATGCTCTTGATGTTGGGACTCTCCTGCCTGTTCACACCCTCGTTCACCGCCGGGTTGAACCCGCTGCCGCCGTATCTCTACTCACATGGCAGTGCCATCTTGGGCACGCTGCAACAGGTGGCGGGCGCGGCGGGTGCTGCGCTGCTCGTGGCGATCATGGCTAGCAGAACAACTACCCTGACTGAAGCCGGGCTGCCAGAGCTGGTCGCGCTCAACGGCGGTATTCAGACTGCGTTCGGGGTCGCGGCCGTGATCAGCATCGCCGCGTTGGTTTGCGCATTCTTCATCCGCAACACCAAGCCGCCCATGGATGAGCAGTACGGGCCTGCCGCAGGCGAGGAGCCGGTCTCGGAGGAGTCAGCCGCAACGCGCTCCTGATCAAGCGACTGGGCACACTGCAATAAGATCAGCGGACGACCTTGATGTTGAACTCAGCGCGGCCGAGCTGAGCAGACATCCGCACCCACAGCGGAAGGTACATCTCGAGGCCGCGGGCTGCGGTGAGATCGCCCAGGTCGAACACGTCCGTCCAGCCCAGGTCCGCAGCCAGTGAGGCCGCAGTCTGCCGCGCGATGACATCGCTGCCGGCCACGAAGATCGTCGAGTCGTCAGCGAGCCCGCGCGGGTTGCCCATGACTTGGTTGTTCATGGTGTTGAACATCTTCACCAGCCGGGCCTCAGGTAGCGCCCGCTGTAGCTGCTCCGCGACCGAGTCGGTGTTGCTGACGAAAAGTGAGGGTGGAAACCCATGGGAGAAGTCGAGCGCGTTAGAGGTATCGATCACGACCTTGCCGTTGAGTGCGTCACCCACCGCCCGGAGTGCATTCAGCGAGCCTTGGCCATTCGTCGCGTTGATGAACACGTCCGCGTCAAGGTCCTGGTACGCCGCGAGCGGCAGGTCGAGTCCGGCCCACTCCTCCCGCTGCTTGGTCTGCTCGGGGTCCCGTGTCCCGATGACAACCTCATGACTGGCAGCGGAGAAGGCCTTACCGAGTGCCCGCCCGACCGGACCCGTTCCCAGAATGGCAATCTGCATGGATACATCATGGGCTGCTGACATGTCGGCAGGGCGCCGTGCGCCGACAGAAGGGTGCAATGGATGACCAAGATCGCGGTAGTAACCGGTGCAGGCAGTGGAATCGGCGCAGCAGCGGCGACCGCACTCGCGAGTGACGAGTGGACTGTGGTGCTCGCTGGCCGGCGGCGCACGCGTTTGGAGGAGCTGGCGGCGGCTCACCCCGACCTCTCTCTTGATCCCGTCCTAACCGATGTGACCAATGAGGAATCCGTACGCAACCTCTTCCACGTCACCGCGACTCGACACGGTCGAGTAGATCTGCTCTTCAACAATGCGGGGATGGGCGGGCCGCCCAGGGATCTCGACGAGATCTCACTTGAGGAGTGGCAAGCCGTCGTCGACGTCAATCTGACCGGTGCCTTCCTCTGTACGCGAGAGGCGTTCGGGATCATGCGCCGACAGGAGCCGCAGGGCGGCCGCATTATCAACAACGGCTCGATTTCTGCGCATGTGCCGCGCCCGCGGTCAATTGCCTACACCGCGACCAAGCACGCCATCACCGGCCTCACAAAGTCGACCGCTCTGGACGGACGCCCGTACGACATCGCGTGCGGCCAGATCGATATCGGCAACGCAGCCACCGACATGACGACTGCAATGGCTGAGGGAGTGCTGCAAGCCGACGGCAGCCTCAGGCCTGAGCCACGGATGAGAGTCGACGACGTTGGGCGCGCCGTCGTCTATATGGCCAGCCTCCCGCTGGACAGCAATGTACCGACGCTGACGGTGATGGCCACCAAGATGCCCTATGTGGGCCGTGGGTAGATTCTCGAGAGAAAGAGAGCTCATGATCTTCATCAAACAGTTTGACCAGCTGGGCAGCGGCGACATCGACCAGGCCGGCGGCAAGGGCGCCAATCTGGGAGAGCTGACGCGCGCCGGCCTCCCGGTGCCGCCCGGCTTCGTGGTTGTCACCGCGGCCTACAGGGCGTACGTCGCGGGACATCAGCTGGCCGAAAAGGTCGCCGTGCTCGCGTCGCCGAAGGATGATCCTGCCGGATACGACGAAGCCTCGGCACAGATTCGAGCCCTCTTTGGCGATGAGGTTTCGGATACGCTCCGGACCGAGATCGCCGATGCGTACGCCGCTCTCGGCGAGGACGTTCCGGTTGCCGTCCGCTCCTCTGCGACTGCGGAGGATCTCCCGGAAGCCAGTTTCGCTGGGCAGCAGGACACCTACCTCAATGTCTGTGGACTCGAGGATCTGCTGACCGCAGTCCGTGACTGTTGGGCCTCACTGTGGACGGCCCGCGCGATGGCGTACCGAGCGCGCCAAGGCATCGATCCGGCAAGCGTCAGCCTGGCCGTCGTGGTTCAGCAGATGGTGGACGCCGATTCGGCCGGGGTCATGTTCACCGCCAACCCGAGCAACGGACGCCGTGATGAGACGGTGATCAGCGCGGCATGGGGGCTCGGGGAATCGGTCGTCAGCGGATCGGTCAATACCGACAACTTCGTGGTGCATACGCCGGACGGCACGGTCCTGTCCAGCCAGACTGCCGACAAGGCCGTCATGACGGTCTACGCCGAGCAGCACACCCAGGAGGTCCCGGTGCCAGCCGAGCAGCGCCGGCGCCCGGTACTCAGCGAATCCGAGGCCGCCGAGCTGGCCGCGTCCGGAATCCGCATCGAGGAACACTTCGGCGCACCGCAGGACATCGAGTGGGCGCGGGCGAACGGGCACTTCTTCATCGTGCAGGCTCGGCCTATCACCGCCCTCCCGGAGGTCGAGGCACCGCCGCCGACTGATTGGAGCGTGCCCGAGCCCACCGCCATGTACGTCCGGGCCAGCATTGTCGAGCAGCTGCCTGACCCGCTTTCCCCGCTGTTCGCCGACATGATCGACGGTGCGGTCACCCGCTCACTGCAGAGTATGTTCCGGGAACTCCTGAATGAGGATTTGATCCACGACACCGACGTCGGACTGCCCACAATCAACGGCTACGCCTACTACAGGTACGACCGATCCGGCATGATCCGGCTCCTGTGGAAGACTCCGAAGGCTTTTCGAGAGGCGTTCGGCCGCGGCGGAACACTTCAGGCTCGCTGGCGCACTTACTCGCATCCGAAGTATCGCCGGATCGTCACCGATTGGACCGCACGCAATATCAGCGAGCTCAGTACCGATGAGTTGCTTGCTGGCGTTCAGGAGCTGGTGGAGGCGGCTGCTGAGTACTACACCGCGGTGCAGACGATCATCCCGGCGGCGTACGCGAGCGAGATGTTCTTGGCCCCGTTCTACGACGCAGTAGTCCGCACCAAGGACGATCCGCCCGCTCAGGTGTTCGTGCTCGGCTTTGACAGCGAGCCGATCAGAGCCGAGAAGTCCCTTTACGACCTCGCGACCTGGACCCGCGGTCATCAAGAACTTGCAGAGTCGCTACTTACGCTGCCAGCGCAGGAATTCCTAGAGCGGGCGGCCACCTCGAACGATCCGGTACAGCATGAGTGGCACATGCGTTTCCAGGCTCACCTCAGCGCGTATGGGCATATGGTCTACAACCTCGACTTCATGAATCCGGTGCCGGCCGACGACCCGATTCCGCTGCTGCAGACCTTGCGGTTCTTCGTAAGCGGAAAGGGAGCCGATCCGTACGAGCGGCAGCGGCGCTTCGCGACGCGCCGCGAGGAGGCGACGGCTGCGGTCTTGGCGCGGCTGGATCCGGTACGCGCCAAAGGCTTCCGTCGGTTAGTGCGCTGGGCGCAGAGCGCAGCACCGATCCGCGAGGATGCGCTGGCCGATGTCGGGCTGGCTTGGCCTCAGGTACGCCGCATGCTCCTCGAGATCGGTCGGCGACTCCAGCAGGCGGGCGTGATCGACGAACCGAACGATGTGTTCTGGTTGCACCTCACCGAGATCGGCGAAGGCCTTGGCAGCCTCGCTGATCAAGTCGAACGGCGCAAGGAACTGTGGCGCGGGCAGCGGAGGGCGACGCCGCCACAACTGTTGCCGAAGG
>DASUYM010000045.1:0-13632 GCA_036377435.1 Propionibacteriaceae bacterium | reverse complement strand
CGTCCAACCCGACCGCCAGCAACCAAGGATCCACAATGGAAACACCGGGCAGACCGGCCGACCAGGCACGCCCACCACCGCAACCCCGGACGATCAAGATCAACTATGCGACACCAGAAGGCTGGTCGGTGGATCGAGGCTAAGCCATGATCAGTCTGTCAGTCAGCTGTGAATAGCCTCCAGGCGTCGATCACTCACTCATGTTCCTCAGCGTCGCCAGCCAAGATCAAATACAGCGAGCGACGAGCGCCCGCCAAAACTTCTGCCGCGGCCTCGACCTGCCCCGCGCTGCCACTGGTGACGATCTGGCGTGCCGCCGTCTGCAGCTCATGCAATGGGCCTCTCAGGTCAGGGCCGGCCGGCCGGTCGGCGAACCCGGCGAAAGGGTCGCCCATCCGTGCGCTGCGCTCCTGTACATATGTGCGCCCTTCGGGGGTGAGGGTCACCAGACGGCGACCGCCCTCTTCCTGCGTTGTGACCAGGCCCTCGTCCTCCAGCTGGGCGATGGTGGGATACACCGCTCCTGGGCTGGGGCGCCACGCCCCGCCGGTGCGGTCGCTCATCGCCTGCATGATCTGGTAGCCGTGCATCGGCTCGTCCGCCAGAACTAACAAGATGGCGGTGCGCACATCACCACGATGGATACGTCCACGGCCTCGGCCTTCAGGCCCGCCGCGTCCGCCTCGTCGGCCGCGTCCGCCTCGGTGATCGTGTGGACGGTGCGCGTGACCACCAGGCCCTGCCTGGCCGCCTCCCTCATCCCAGCCACCTCCCGGCCGGCGCTCAAACTGCCCGAACGGGCGTCGATCTTTGTGTCTCATCAGACTCTCCTCAATTTACATGACACGCTCACGATATATCGCGATACACTCAATTGCAAACCCGAGCATGTCTCGATCTTGAGAGTGGGCGGCATGGACGACGGCACGTTCCAGCAGCAATGCGCCGGACAAACGCTCACTCCGCGTTGGCTACCTGCACTTCGCGTTAGTCGGAACTACCGCGAAGTGCAGGTAGCTAACGCGGAGTGGGCCCTAGAGGGGCGCAATCAGCGTCTCGTGGGTCGTCCTACGCTTTGGCGATCGCCAGGGCTTCGCCTCGCTCGATGCGCGTCGCCAGCGTCTCCGCCTTGATCCAGTCCTCGTGACGTAGCACGTCGCCGCCGGGCAGCGTGAGGACGATCCGGTCGGTCAGCTCGAGCCCGGCGTCCTTCCGCATTGTGTTGACCGTATGGATGAGCTCGTAAACCCGGCCCCTCAGCTCGAGCTCCTGGTCGATCTCGGTATCGACCGCGACCGAAAGGGTTATGTCGTCCGCAATCGCCCAGCCGGGAATCTCAACCCGTTCCCCGCGGATCACGTCGTCAGCATCCAGCTCCACGCCCGCCACGCGG
This sequence comes from Propionibacteriaceae bacterium, assembly GCA_036377435.1. Classification (GTDB taxonomy): domain Bacteria; phylum Actinomycetota; class Actinomycetes; order Propionibacteriales; family Propionibacteriaceae; genus Microlunatus. The sequence goes on along the minus strand of DASUYM010000045.1, from coordinate 12,239 downwards.
ACGCGCCCGTCGCCAAGCTCTTCCGCCTCGCCGCGTTCCAGCGCTGCCTTGATCTCGCGGACCTTCGGTCCCAGCCGTGGGCCGAGCACCCGTAGGTTGGGCATGAGCCGGACCCGGGCCACGGGCCCCTGGTCGAACCCGACCTCATCTACTCGCAGCTCCTCAGCGATCTCCTGCGCATGCTGCCCAGCGAGCCGCGCGCCGCGCACGTACACACGTCGAAGCGGCTGGCGCAGCTTCACCCCAGCCGTGCCCCGCGCCTCGCGACCAAGCTCCACGATCCGGCGTACCTCCGCGATCTCGGCGAGGAGGCGCTCATCCGGCCGACGGACCTCAGGCCAGCCCGCGAGGAAGATGCTCTCCGGCGCGCCGTCGCAGGCGTCGGCGACGAGGTTCCGCCAGAGGTGATCGGCAAGAAACGGCATGACCGGCGAGATCACGCGCAAGCCCGTCACGAGTGCGAACCAGAGTGTCCGGAAGGCTGCGTCATCGTAGGCGTAGAACCGCCGTCGCGATCGGCGGATGTACCAGTTCGAGAGGTCGTCGATGAAAGACTCGAGAGCGGCTATCACCCGGTACGTGAGCTGCTCCTCAAGCGCGGCGGTTACGTTGGCGACGAGCTTCTCGGTCCGCGCGATGAGCCAGCGGTCAAGTGGGCGCAGCTCGACTCCGGCAGGCCCGGCGACGAGATCGGAGAATGTCGGTCGGAAGCCCTCGATGTTCCCGTATCTCACGAGGAACCCGACCGAGTTCCAGAATGTCAGGAGCTTGCGCTTGATCTCGTGTGCCGGCCCATAGCCGAAGAGCAGATCGCGGTCGGGTGGCTGGTCGCAGTACTGCCAACGCATGACGTCGGCGCCCATGCGCGCGAACGCCTCTTCGGCCGGGATGAGGTTTCCCCAGGAGCCGTGCATCTGGCGCCCGTGCTCGTCGAGCATCTTCTCGTACCCGAGGACTGACCGGAACGGCGCCTTATCCACTAGACAGACCGACATGAAGAGCTGCGAATAGAACCAGAGGCGAATCTGCTCGCGCATTTCGGACACCCAGTGGGCGGGAAACCACGTCTCCCAATAGCCGTGATCGGGAAGATCGGCGCCCGTGAGCCCTTTAGCAGCCCCGGTCCCGTAGCCGGCCTCTATCCACTCCGGGTTCTCCCAGCCGAGCGTGGAGAAGGGCACGATTCCCGCGTCGAGCCAAACGTCGCCGATCTCGGGAATTCGCTGGATGCCTTCTGTTCCGCATGCCGGGCAGCGGATCTCGACAGCGTCGATCCACGGACGGTGGAGTTCCTCGAGCTCCTCCACCCCGGCCGTTGCCAGATTCTCGAGCTCGGCGCGGGAGCCGACGACGGTGACGTGGCCGCATGCGCAGGGATAGATGGGGAGCGGGAGCCCGAAGTAGCGGCGGCGGGAGATGTTCCAGTCGCCCATGTTGCGGAGCCAGTCGTCCATCCGCTTGCCGAAGTAGGCTGGCGTCCACTCGATGGTCGCGTTTGCCCCGAGGAGCCTCGGTCTCACTTCGTCCACCCCGATGAACCAGTCGTCGGCGATGCGGAAGATCAGTGGCGTGTGGCAGCGCCAGCAGAACGGGTAGCGGTGGACGTAGTCATCCGCCGCGACCAAGCGGCCGCGACCGGCGAGATCGGCCGAGATCTGCTCGGCTGACTCCGACGTTGAGAGCCCGTGCAGCCAGCCGAAGCGGTCATAGAAGCGGCCCGCCTCGTCCACCGGCATGACGACAGAGAGGTCGTGTACGCGGGAGAGCTCGAAATCCTCCGCACCGCAGCCAGGCGCGATGTGGACGATCCCGGTTCCCTCCTCCATCGAGACCTCATCCCACGGAATGACGCGGTGCGCGACGCCCTGTGCCCCGGGTAGCTGATCGAACGGCCCCTCATAGAGCCAGCCGACGAGGTCGAGTCCCCGCCGGCGCTCGACATAGGTCTCGTCGGGGTAGCGCTTGACCGCGACCCACTCGCCGTCCTCCTGAAGGCCGTACTCCTCGTCCGGATGAACCGCAGCGGCGACGTTCGCGGGCAGCGTCCAGGGCGTGGTCGTCCAGACTGTGAGTGACTGGCCAGGCCGGTCGAGGAGCGGGAATCGGACGAAGAGCGAAGGATCGGTGCGCTCCTCGTAGCTTCCGACCAGCTCGTGTGCCGAGATAGAGGTTCCGCAGCGTGGGCACCATTCGGTGGACCGGTGCCCGCGGTAGAGCCACCCGCGCTCGTGCACGAGCTTGAGGAAGCGCCAGATGTATTCGATATTCGTGTCAGAGAAGGTGTAGTAGTCGTTGCCCCAATCCATCCACTGGCCGAGCCGCTTCGACCCGCGGATGAGCTCCTGCGCCGACCAGGCGACCTTTTCCCGGCACTTACGCGCGAACTCGGCGAGCCCGTACTCCTCGATCTCGCGCTTCGAGTTGAGGCCGAGTTCCCGCTCGACGCCCACCTCAATCCAGAGGCCCTGACAATCGAAGCCGTTCTGGTAGCGCTGGTCGAAGCCACGGAGCGCCTTGTAGCGCTGGAAAACGTCCTTCAGCGTGCGGCCCCAAGCCGTGTGCACGCCGAGCGTCTTGTTGGCGGTGACTGGGCCGTCTACGAAGCTCCAGACCGGGCCACCCCGGTTGCGTTCCCGCAGCTGGTTGAAGATGTCGCGCTCATCCCACCACGGGAGGATCTCCTCCTCGAGCGCGGGATGGTCGGGAACGGGTGGAAGCGGCCTAAACATGCGGGAAGTCAGTGTAGTGCGAACTTCAGTGCGGCGGAGCGCGGATGCTGGCGCGCGTCCGAAGGTTTCAGGCTTCAAGAGCCTTCCCCACTGCCGTAGGGCCTGGTGATGATCTCGAGCAAGTGCCCGTTCGGATCCTCCCAGTACACGCCGCGACCGCCGTCGTTGGTGTTGAACTCGGCCGGACGTCGCCGGAAGGGGTCTGCCCAGTAGGGCAGCCCGCGCTCTTGGATCCGCCCGAAAATGTCGTCGAAGTCCGACTCCTTGACAAGGAACGCGTAGTGCTGCGAGTGGTGCTCACCGTGGTCGTCGGCAAAATCTAAAGACACATCGTTGTCGAGTTGGACGACCAGGAAGGGTCCATACGACGTCGCCGCTGGCAGACCCAGGATCTCAGTCAAGAACGCCGCCGACTCGCGCTTGTCTCGCGTCCGGATAATCGTGTGGTTCAGCCGAATAGTCATTTGAGAACTCCTCACCGAGTGCACGTAAGCCGAGCCGTACATTGATCATCTGACAATGCCTGTAAAGATAGGGTGCCGACATGACGTCGCAGGTCGGCTACGACTTCTCCCTCGCGAACAAGGTGGCTGTCGTGACCGGCGGCGCTTCTGGAATCGGTGCGGCAATCGTCGATGCGTACGCAGTTAAGGGCGCCACCGTCGTAGTGCTCGACAAGGATGTGTACTCCGCTCAGCGCAAGGTCAGCCAAGGCTCAGCAGTTGCGGCTTACGGCTGTGACGTGACGAGTGAGCAGTCCGTTGCCGCTGCGATCAGCGCGGTGAGCGCACAGTTCGGCCGCATAGACGTGCTCGTCAACAGTGCCGGCCTTGCTGCGTTGAGCCCAGCAGAGGAGCTGACGGTCGACACGTGGGATCTCACAATGGCTGTCAACCTACGCGGGGCCTTTCTGGTCAGTCAGCAGGTGGGTCGGATCATGCTCGCCCAAGGCAGCGGCACGGTGATCAGTCTGGCGTCCCAGGCCGCGACGATCGCCCTGCCCGGCCACCTCGCCTACTGCGCGTCGAAATCCGGCCTCGTTGGCCTTACCAAGGTGTTGGCTCTGGAATGGGCCGGGCGCGGGGTCACGGCCAATACGATCAGTCCCACCGTGGTACTGACTCCACTCGGCAAGGAATTCTGGGACAACCCGGAGGGCGAGGCACTGAAAGCCCAGATTCCTACGCAGCGGTTTGCTCTGCCCGAGGAGATCGCGGCCGCTGCTGTCTTCCTGGCCAGCGATGCAGCGAAGATGATCAACGGTGCGGACCTGCTGGTCGACGGCGGCTACACCATTCGTTGATGCGCTGACTGAAACTCTGCGCTCCCTCGTTGGCGGGATCAGACAAGGCAAGACCTAGGGCACTAGTGTCGTGCCTCCTAAGCCTCTTCACCACAATGTGGGAATGAGCGAGAGAGGGACCGACTGTCATGACCCAGACTGCCGCCACAACCACCACCGTTCCCGAGCGGATGCGCGCCAGCGTGCTCACCGGCGTCAAAACGCTCAGCATCGAGCAGGTGCCGACACCGCCGATAGCCAGCGATGAGGTCCTCGTCGAAGTGGCTGCGGTCGGTGTCTGCGGCTCCGACACCCACTACTACCGGCACGGTCGGATCGGTGACTTCGTCGTCACCGGCCCGCTGATCCTCGGCCACGAGTTATCGGGCCGGATCGTCGCGGTTGGGAAGGAGGTGCCGCAGACCAGGATCGGGGAGCGGGTGGCGGTCGAGCCGCAGAAGAACTGCCGCCGGTGCCGGGAATGCCGCGCCGGCCACTACAACCTCTGCCCGAACATGGAGTTCTATGCCACCCCGCCCATCGATGGCGCGTTTGCGCAGTATTGCGTGATCCGGACCGAGTTCGCCCACAAGGTGCCAGACTCCATATCCGAGGAGGCCGCCGCGCTGCTGGAGCCACTGTCGGTGGCGGTGACCACCATGCGCAAGGCCGGCGTCGCCCCTGGGTCGAGCATCCTGATCGCCGGGGCGGGACCGGTCGGGATCATCTGCGCCCAGGCCGCACGGGCCTTCGGCGCCGCGGAGATCATCATCACCGACCTGGTGCCCGAGCGGCGGGAACGGGCCTTGCGCTACGGCGCCACCCGGGTCCTCGATCCTCGCGAGACCGACATCGCCACCGCCGGCCTCGACGTCAACGCCTTCGTCGACGCCAGCGGATCACCGCAGGCGGTGCTGTCAGGGATCAAAGCCGTCCGTCCAGCCGGTACCGCGGTCTTGGTGGGTCTGGGTTCATCAGAGATGACCCTGCCCGTGGAACACATCCAAAACCTCGAGATCACCGTGACCGGCATCTTCCGCTACACCGACACCTGGCCGGCCGCCATCCACCTCGTCGCCAGCGGCGCAGTTGAGCTCGACTCCTTGGTGACGGGCCGATTCGGCCTTGAACGCGCCGACCAGGCGCTGGAAAGCGACCTGGACCCCAACAGTCTCAAATCCATCGTCTACCCCAACCGATACCAAGAAGGCCACTAAGGAGTGCGGCCTGCGGGAGATATGGGGGCTGAGCTTGTCGAAGCCCTCTTCTCTGGCCGTTCAACAGCTCAGGGCGCAAGGCTGGGCTAGCCGGGCCGGATGTTGTGGTTGAGGTGGAAGCGGTTGTCGGGGTCGTAGTGCTGCTTTAGCGCGGCGAGCCTGACCAGCTTGTGGGGGCCGTACGCACGGCGGACGCCCGCCTCGCCCTCGTCGGCGAGGTCGTTCACGTAGACGCCACTGGCGTACGGCTCGATCGCTGCCGCCCACCGCCGGGCCGCGGACATCCTCGCCTCATCCTCCGTAGGGTCTGTCCAGGCCGCGACGGCCACGAACTCGACCAGCGCATCTCGGTGGCTGAACGCGGTCTCGTCCTCGCCCACCTCAGCGATCGCGCCGCCATAGCTCTGGAAGCCGCCGTACGGAAGCAACTCGGGATCGCCGTCGCCGGTCTGCCCGCGTGCCAGGAAGGCCTCGATCGCCTCGTCGGGGAGCTCACGGAGGTAGTGGCCCTTCCAATAGCGCCGCAGCCGCTGGCGCTGCTTGGCGTCGTCGATGGTCTGCAGCTCGAGGTACGTCAGCTCCTCGACCCGCTCGGCCAGCGGCGGGGCCAGTCCGCGCAATGCCCGTAGTAGTTCGCGCCCCTGGTCAGGCTCGCCTATATAGATGTAGCCGACGCTTGCCAGCGGGCTGTTGTGATGCTCCGCCGGCAGCAACGGCCAGTCGCCCGCGGTGCCAGTCCAGGCGGTGAGGGTCGCATGCCGCGGCGCCTCTGCGATCAGTTCGCGCCAGCCGCGCAGCACGCTCGGCGCGTCCTGGAGCGTGTAGAAGAGTTCGGCGATCAGCGCTACGGTCCCCACCGGGTGCAGCTCGAACTCGAACTCGGTCACCACTCCGAAGTTCCCACCACCGCCGCGTAGCCCCCAGAACAGCTCGGCGTTCTCGGCCTCGCTCGCCTCAACAATCTCGCCGTCTGCGGTCACGACCTGGAGGCGGGTCACGTTGTCGCAGGCCAGGCCGAATCGCCGCGCGAGCCAGCCCATCCCGCCGCCCAGCGTGAGCCCACCAACGCCGGTATCGGAGACGTTGCCGGATGTAGTGGCGAGCCCGTACGGCTGTGACGCCCGGTCCAGGTCGCCAAGAACCGCGCCACCCGCAACCCACGCGCGGCGGCGGTCGGGATCGACACGAACCAAACGCAGCAGCGACAGGTCGATCATCAGCCCGGCCTCGGGCACCGACAGGCCGAGCACGCTGTGACCGCCGCAGCGCACCGCGATTTCCAGATCCCGCTCGACGGCGAAGCGCACCGCGGCCGCCACGTCGGATGGGCTTGCGCAGCGGGCGATGACCGCCGGCCGGCGGTCGACGATCGCGTTCCAGACCCGCCGCGCCTGGTGGTAGCCGTCGTCATCAGGCAGCAGAACCTGCCCGCCAAACCCTCGGCGGAGCCGCGTTACGTCCTGGCTGCCGGTGCCTGCGATCGGCCGTTCGACCATCCCGTGCTCCCTCGCTAGCTGCACGTGTGAGTTTTCCGGAAAGTCGTCATTTACGACATGGCTCTGGCCGATTTTCTTGTTGTGTCTGACCACTTATGGCAGTGGTCGTTCGGCATCATCTCGTGCCTCGGTAGCCGTCCGGGATGGTGGTTCCGTCGAGGATCGGCAGCGGCAGTTGCTGGCCAGACAGGAAAGCGTTGACGAGGCTCGTGTACAGCGCTGGTTGCTCCAGGTACGCAACGTGGCCGGCGTCGGGGATCATAACGAGCCGGGCCTGAGTAAATGCGCTCAGGTATCCGGCAGTCGCCGACCACGGCAGATAGTCGCAGGCCGGCTTGATCACCAGCACCGGGACCTTGATCATGGCGAGCCGATTGAGGTGCAGCGGTACGTCGGCGGGATCTGGGTGCCCTTGCGGGGCGTAGTGGGCGTAGTAGCCGACCCCTGTGGTTCCGACCTTGTCCTCCAAGCGCTTGTCGCAGAACAATGCGGGCGTGGAGTCGCGATAGATGGCCGAGAAGCGCCGGTCCATCTCACGATCGCCAGCCACGCTGTGTGCCACACGCGCATCGGTGGCGGTCATCGCGTACGCGAACAGGTTGCGAGGCCTCAGCAGCCGCAGGTAGACCCGGGTCAGCTCCGAGGTATCCAAGCGGGTGGTCAGGTCGCCGGGCGGTACGTCGGCGCCCTCAATCGGGAGGTCGCCCGGCGCTATCAGCACCAGCGCTGCGACATGATCAGGATGTTCTTGGGCGTATGCGGCTGCAGATCGGGCTCCCCACGAATGTCCCATGAGTACGACCTGTGGCGCGCCTGTCTGCGCGCGGACCGCTTCCAGATCCTGCACCGTACGAGCCGTGGTGTAGCCGGTGGGATCGGCCAGCCTGCTGGAGGCACCGGTGCCGATCCGGTCGTACACGTAGACGTCCCGGTCGGTGGCCAGTGCTGCCAAAGCGGGGGCATCGTGCGCCATGTCGGCAACTCCTGGTCCCCCGTGCACGAAGATGACCGGCGGTTGAGTTGCCGCGGGAGCCCGGGTGACGTGCAGCGCCAGCCGGGAGTCGTCCGGCAGGTTCAGCCACTCCACTCCGGGAAGTAAGTCTGGGCGTACGCCGCCGGAGCCCGGATAGAGCCAGGTCAAGCTGAGCACGGCCGCACAGCTGAAGACTGCAAGAGGGCCGACGACAAGGCGACGCAGCGGCGCCGCCTGCTGCCGGCGCCAGATGAGGAACCCAAAAGCCCAGGACGCCAGCACGGCCACCAAGACGGCAGCAACCACGGCCCAAGACAGCGACTTGATGAGTGCGGCGAAGCCGATCATGATCGCTGCCGCAAGCAGACTTACCAGGAGCGCAGCAACGAAGATGATCAATGCTCGGCGGACGGGCCGACGACGTGGAGCGCGGTACAACGTGTCTGTAACCCCCGGGCTGTCGGCCGGCAATTGCGAAACGCGACTCATCTCTAGGTTTGGTCAGGGCTCACGCGGTCCTCGGGGTCGGCGCGTTGAGCTCATGATCATCGGTCGGCCTGACATCTGAATCTGCGCTGGTTGTGTACTTGGTCATATCTCCAGTTTGGACCGAGCTCCATCGCCAAGACGATTCGTTTCTCGGGTCGTCAAATGCGTCCAGACAGCTTGGGTATGGGCGACTGCGAGGACTCGTCCAGCAGTTACCTGACGAACAGACGGTCATTCGTTAGGCAGTGCTGCCTCGAGCCGATGTTGCCCGGGGCCTCTCTTCTGTGATCCGCTTGACTGCCGTGCTGAAGTCGTGGAGCTCCGCCGCATAGAGGTCGGGGTCAGTGAGCTGCGGCACCTGCCCAGTGCCGCGCAGGACCCGACGTTCAACTTGGGGCAGAGCCGCTTGCACGCCGTCGAGGATGCTTGCGAAGAAGGGCGGGCTTTGCGTTCCGTGGGTGAGCAACACCGGTATATCGACAAAGGGAAGCGCCTGCAGATCGATGCCGTAGATGCCTGGGTCGGTGTTCTCCTCGATGAAGGTGGCCGCGTTCCCGATGATTGTTGCCCGCACCCGACGCGGAAGTCTTTCCCATGCTCCCTGCCCGAGCGCGACGTCGTCGACGAACCGGCGTGCTCCTAGCTCGGTCTGGCCCGCATAGAACTCGTCCAGCACAGCCTGGACCCGGCGCTGGACCTGCTCGACTATTGGTCGAGTCTCGGGGTCGGCTGCGAGCAGGGCCAGCAACGGTGGCTCGTGGACGCTCACGCTGCGCAGCAACTCCGGCCGTCCCAGCGCCAGTCGCAGGGCGATGCAACCACCAAGCGAGTTGCCTACCAGGTGGACGGGAGCAAGTCGCAGGTGTTCGATCAACGCAGCGAGGTCAGCGACATCGTCATCGAAAGTTCCGGTGCCCGAGCTTTGGCTGTGCCCGCGACGGTCGTAGCTGAGCACCTGGAAAGACTGCGCGATTTGTGCGGCCACGCCATCCCAGTCGTGATGGTCCAGTAACGAGCCGTGCACGAACACCACCGCATCGCCCACACCCAGCAATTCGTAGTGCAGCCGCACACCGTTCACCGTGACCACTGCCATTTCCCGCCCCTTTCAAGTAACAGTCTGTATCATCATGTAGCGACACTCACGTGCTGGCAAATTTCATGACACAAGCTGTTTCACAGAAAGAGGGTCCTGTGACTGCGAAGCGCAAATATGAGCTCAAGCGGCGAGCCGAAAGTCAGGCCGCTACGCGGCAACGGATCGTGGAAGCCGCCGTAGGGTTGCACGCCACCGTCGGGCCGGCCCACACCACAGTGATGGACATCGCCAAGAGCGCTGGGGTCGAACGGGTCACCGTCTACCGACACTTTCCGGACGAGCTTGCGCTATTCAGCGCCTGCTCCGCGCACTACCGAGCACAAAACCCATTGCCGGAAATATCTGCATGGCGGGTAATCGACGATCCGGTCGAGCGTCTGCGAGTGGCGCTCAGCGCCCTCTACGCCTATTACGATCGGACCGCACCGATGCTGCAGAACGTGCTCCGCGACGCGGAGACCATGCCTGTCATCTGGCAGGCCACCGAGCCGCGCCGGCGCTACGTCGCCGATATCCGAGATCTCCTTTCCCGGGGCTGGTCGGCCCGCGGGCGCCAGCGTCAGCGCCTCTTGGCTGCACTCGCTCTGACACTGGACTTCCACACATGGAAGCGACTGGTCCTCGACGAGAAAGTCAAACCAGACGAGGCCGTCCAGATGATGATCGGCCTAGTCCGCCACACCGTCCACCACGAACTGGACACCGTGACCGGATGAGAACGTCGAATTAACGTCGTAGAGGCGAGCCTGGGGAGTAACCGCTACGTCAACGGGGCATGCGCCCTGCCAGCGAGCTCCCTGAGGAGAATGGCCGGAGTCGTCGACAGCATTGTGACAACAGTGGCACGGGTCTCACGGCGATCGCTGGTGCTCCGCGAGTACATCGTTGATCACCCGCCGGGCAGCCATCGCCGCAGCGGGATCGGTATCGAGGGTGCCGGCGAAGGTGATCAAGGCCTTCCACAATGCCCAACCGCGGCCTCGCGCCCAGGTCGCGGCGTCGAGTGGAAGCGCGGCACGAAACGCCTCCCGGCTCATGCCCGACAGAAGAGTCCACGCGATCGTCACGTCGCACGCGGGGTCGCCGACGCCCGAGCTCCCGAAGTCGATCACCGCAGCCAAGCGACCATCCCTGACCAGTAGGTTGCCGGCAGCGACATCTCCATGGACCCAGACCGGCGCACCCTGCCAGGTCGCCGCCACCGCGGTCTCCCATACTTCAGTCGCCAGTTCCGCGTTGATCAACTCCTGCACGGCTGCGATCGCGTTGCGGGTCTCAGCGCCGTAGGTTTCCAACGGCCCGCCGCGGAAAAGTTGTGCGGGCCGGGCGGCGGTCCGCCTGTCGGTTCAATGCGCTGCAGGCACACCAGGAAGTGGGCCAGCGCCACAGCGAACTCGGTCAGGTCGGCGATGCGGACGGTGCTCGCGGGCACCCCGTCGAACCAGCGGTAGACCGACCAGTTCCACGGATAGCCCTCAGCCGGCCTTCCCATCGCCAGCGGGACGGGGATCGGCAGCGGCAGGTGCGGCGCAAGCACCGGCAGCCAGCGATGCTCCTTGCGCACCTGCGCCGCGTATGCCTCGGCGCTGGGCAGCCGCACTAACAGGTCCGGGCCGAGACGGAAGGTCCGGTTATCCCAGCCGTTGGGCACGGTAGCAACGATCGGAAGGTCGGCCCACTGTTGGAACTGGGATGCGACCAGCCTGGCCACCAGCGTGGCGTCAATATCCACCGGCCCAGTGTTGCCTGCAATGGCCGATGTGATTCCGGAAGGCATCCGCCTGGGGATCGTCCGCGGCATTAGTCACAGAGCGGACTGAGCGGGGCGCCACCCTCGAAACCTCACCCTAGGTGCGTCTTCCTCACTCGTCTTACGCCTGAATCGAGGATCTCAGGTTCATCTGGAGTGAAGTTTCGAGGGAAGTTCCTGCCGACCGTCACCCATTCAGGCGCAGGCCATGTGAATCAGTCGTGTGGTTGCATCGAGTCGTGACGCAGCCTGGACTGGCGCGACGGCTCGGCACTTTCGATGCCGTGATCATCGGGCTGGGCTCGATGTTGGGCGCCGGAGTGTTCGCCGCCTTCTCCCCCGCCGCCGGCGTGTCCGGTGCGGGATTGCTGATCGGGCTTGCCGTCGCCGCCCTGGTGGCGTATTGCAACGCCACCGCGTCAGCCCAACTGGCGGCCGAATATCCGACCTCGGGCGGAACCTACATCTACGGCCGGGAGCGGTTGGGACCGTGGTGGGGCTTTCTCGCCGGCTGGGGATTCGTCATCGGGAAAACGGCCAGTTGCGCAGCTATGGCGCTCACCTTCGCTGCCTATGTTGCGCCACCAGCATGGGAGCGGCCGGTGGCAGTCGCCGCAGTGATCATCCTGGCTACGGTTAACTACTACGGGATTACGCGGACGGCCGCATTGACCAAAATCATCGTCGCGATCGTGCTCGCGACATTGGCGCTGGTCGTCACGGCTTCGCTCAGCAGCACGAATGCGACCGCATCGGTTCGGTCTTGGGAGCTTCTCGCCAGCGGGTGGTATGGCATCTTGCAGTCGGCCGGTCTGCTGTTCTTTGCCTTCGCCGGTTATGCCCGCATCGCGACCATGGGTGAGGAGGTACGCGACCCGGAACGCGTCATTCCCCGGGCGATCTTGACGGCTCTTACGATCGCTGTTTCGATCTATCTGCTGGTGGGCACCTCGATCCTGGTCGCCCTCGGCCCAGCCGGGGTCGCCGCAAGCCCTGCCCCGCTTACCGCGGCGGTAAATGTGGCGGGGTGGGGTTGGGCCGGCTTGCCGGTCCGGCTGGGTGCGGCCGCCGCGGCGCTTGGCGCTCTGCTCGCGTTGATCGCGGGGGTGGGCAGAACCGCGCTGGCGATGGCCCGCCACGATGATCTTCCACGCTGGTTGGCCGCGGTACATGAACGTCATCAGGTGCCGCATCATGCCGAAGT
>DASUYM010000044.1:0-10225 GCA_036377435.1 Propionibacteriaceae bacterium | reverse complement strand
AGATCGGCGGCACGAACATCGCGAGCCGACTCGTTCGTCGCTCTTCGCGAGACGAAAGCGTGTCTCGCTCATCCCCGCGCAACTCGTCAGGAAACTAGGTCAACCCAACTTCCGGGCGCTTTACATAGGATGCAACCTGTGTAAGGCGTCAGGAAGCTGGGTTAACCCAGTTTTCAACGAGAAGGTGGCGTCGCGCGGCGATAGCCGAGCCAGCCCAGCGCGACGAACCAGCCCTGCACCTCGATCAGCAGCAGACGCTCGGGGATTCCGGAGATGCCCTGACCGACCGTGATTGCCGCCTGATCGACCCCGCACAGCCCGAGGCCGATAAATGAGGAGGCCCGGCAGGATTTGGGGCAACTCATCGGGCTGTGGATTACAAACTCCTGCACTCGTCGGCGCGCGCTCCGACGCTCGCGCCGCGGTTGAAATGGGGCGTCGCTCCCGCACGCGCGCTGTGTCTGACTGCCCGCTCCGCTCGCTGCGATGTTCGTCGGTCGCCGCCGTCTTCGTCGGATCTGGTGAAGCGCTCACTGGCTGAAAGCTCACTCCCTCAGGGACTGCGTTTCACCATCTCCTCCTGCACATCGGGCGGCACGAACATCGCGAGCCGACTCGTTGGTCGCTCTTCGCGAGACGAGAGCTGTCTCGCCTTTACGATCTTGCCCAGATGGTCGACATCCACTCTTCGACGTCGACGCTGCTTCGGGGGAGCACCCCCGTGAGATTCTCATTGCCTTCGGAGGTAACCAGGATGTCGTCTTCGATTCTCACCCCGATGCCCCGCAGACGATTCGGAACCAGCTCGTCGTCAGGCTTGAAGTACAGCCCTGGCTCAACCGTGATGATCATGCCCGGCTGCAGAATTCCCTCCCGGTAGTTTTCGACCCGGGCCTGCGCGCAATCGTGCACGTCGATGCCGAGGTGATGCGAGGTGCCGTGCACCATCCATCGCCGGTGCTGCCCGCCCTGATCGCCCAGTGACTCGGCCACGCTGACGGGCAACAGGCCCCAGCTGTCCAGGTGCCGAGCGATCACCGCGACCGCGGCCTTGTGTACCTCAGAGAACGTGGCCCCCGGCTGCGCGGCGGCAATCCCCGCCTGCTGCGCTTCGAAGACGGCGTCGTAGACCATCCGCTGTTCGTCGCTGAAGGTTCCGTCGATCGGGAGCGTACGTGTGACATCTGCTGTGTAGAGGGAGTCCAGCTCGATGCCGGCGTCCAGCAAGAGCAGTTCCCCCTCTCGCAGCTCACCGTCGTTGCGGATCCAGTGCAGCGTGCAGGCATGCTTGCCCGCGGCAGCGATGGTGTCGTAGCCGACAGCGTTGCCGACATGCCTCGCGTGTAGGCCGAAGATGCCCTCGATCCAGCGCTCGCCCCGGCCACGTCGAACTGCCTCGGGAATGCCTGCCACGACAGCTTCGAATGCCGCCGCGGTCTGGCGACAGGCCTCCCGCATCTCACTAATCTCGAAGGGGTCCTTGATCAGCCGCAGCTCGCTGAGCGCAGCTGCAAACTCCTTATCGGACTCTTCAATAGTCGATCGCTCTTGATCAACCTCTCTGGCCGCGGACGGACTCCGGACCTCATCGATCACCTGCCGGATCTCATGATCGAGATCCGCCGGGAGAACCCGCAGCGAGACGGAGTCAGCGTTCTTGCGCAGCCGTTCAGGCAGGTCGGAGATCGTCGCGCAGGGAATGTCACAGAGCGCGCTCATCTCCTCAGGGGATGGCCGCCGACCCACCCACAGCTCACCAAGGCGGCTGTCGGCGTAGAACTCTTCGGAGTCGCGTGGAGCGCGGGGCTTGAAATACAGCGTGGCATCATGACCGGATTCTGTGGGCTCCAGCACCAGCACGGCGTCCGGCTCGCGATCTGTGCCTAGACCGGTCAGGTGAGCGAACGCTGAGTGCGCACGGAACCGGTAATCCGTGTCGTTCGAACGGACCTTGAGTCCTCCTGCCGGGATGACGAGCCGCTCGCCGGGAAACCGTGCGCCAACTCGCTCGCGGCGTCGCCTAGCAGATGCGGTGGCCGGAAGCTGATCCGGAAGGCCCGTCGAGTACGGCGCCCAGCCCTCAACGATGAACTTCTTGAAGGCGTCCGAGAACGGGATCTGGCGGTTCGGCAGCTCAGGCCGACGATCGCTCATATGTGCCATTCTTCCACCAGTGAACTGTGACGTCTGAATCTTGCGACGCTCAAACAACCTCGGTGAACTGGCCGGGCCGGGCTGGAGCGATACGGTGAACCGCATGCCGACGCGTCTCTTCCTGGTCCGACATGGGGAATCCGAGTGGAGTCGGTCGGGCCGGCACACCTCGATCACCGACTTGCCGCTCACCAAGACTGGCAAGGAGCTGGCTCGCGCGCTGAAGGGGCACCTATCACCCCAAGACTTTGGGCTGATCCTCAGCAGCCCTCGGAGGCGAGCCCGCGAGACCGCGGAGCTGGCCGGGTTCGTTGGCGCGTACGAACCGCAGATCGACAATGACCTTGCTGAATGGTTCTACGGTGACTATGAGGGCAAGACCAGCCGGGAGATCTGGAAGAGGGTCCCGGGCTGGACGATCTGGAACGGTGAGGTTCCCGGTGGGGAGACGGCTACCCAGATTGCCAGTCGGCTCGATCAAGTGGTTGCCCGGGTTCGCAAATCGGGCGTCGATCAGGCAATCTGCTTCGGTCACGGTCACGCTCTCCGGGCGCTGACCATGCGCTGGCTCGGGTTCGACCTCAAACTTGGCGTGCACTTTCCGCTCGACACGGGCACAGTGTCGGTCTTAGGCGAAGACAAAGCAGAGCCCGCCCTCGAGCGGTGGAACGCCAGACCTTAAGCCGACCTGTCGCACGATCAGTAGGGTGGTGCCCGCGGGCGTACCAGCGCTCGAGGTTCGCGAGGAGGATGAGGGCGATCAGGGCCGACAAGGGTGCGCAGCTGAGCCTGCTGGATTTGCAGACCGTGGACACAACGCTCGCCCAGCTCGACCATCGCCGCCAAACGCTGCCGCAGCATGCGGCGATTGCCAGACTCCGGACAGCCCGAGCCGCGGTGTCCTCCGATCTTGTGGCCGCCGAAACCAGAATTTCCGATCTCGAGCTGGAGCAGGCGAAGGCCGAGACGGACCTTGAGCCGGTCCGAGAACGGCTCAGCCGGAACCAGACCCGGATCAGCAACGGCGCCGTGGCCGACCCCAAGGCGCTTTCCTCCATGCTTGAGGAGGTCACCCACCTCAAGAAGCGGATCAACGATCTGGAAGACGCCGAGCTGGAGGTAATGGAGCAACTAGAGGCGGCCGTTGCCAGCCAGGAAAGGCTGCGTGCCCAAGCGGAGCAAGTGGACGCTGACCTCGCGGCGGCAATCGCGGACCGTGATCGGCAGCTTGCTGCGTTCGGTGCCGAAATTGACGGGCTTCGCGAGCAGCGAGCTGAGATTGCGCCGCTGATACCGGAGGATCTGCTGGCTCTCTACCACAAAATCGGCGCCAGCCGCCGAGGTATCGGCGCGGCCGAGCTGCGAGCCCGCCGCTGCACGGGCTGCCAGCTCGAGATCAACGCTGCCGACCTGCGGGCGTTTGCCGCCGCAGCGGAGGACGAGGTGCTGCGGTGCGAGGAGTGCGGCCGGATCCTGATCCGCACCCCGCAGTCAGGTTTGTGATGGCCAAACGACCATCCGACGTGCAGGGCGGACCTGGGTTCTTCGATGACATCGACGAACCGGACCGGCCCACGTCCGGCCGCCGGTTGATCGTGGAGGCGGACGGCGGATCCCGCGGCAACCCGGGGCCAGCTGCGTACGGAGCACTGGTACGCGACGCCCAGACGTCGAAAGTCTTGGCAGCCGAAGGCGTGCCCATCGGACGGGCCACGAACAATGTTGCCGAATACCGCGGCCTGATTGCCGGACTCGAGATGGCGCGCGAGCTTGACCCGACGGCGCCACTCGAGGTGCGAATGGATTCCAAGCTGGTGATCGAGCAGATGGCCGGCCGGTGGAAGGTGAGGCATGCCGACATGAAGCCGCTCGCCCTCGAGGCAGCGCGGCTGCGGCCAGCGAAAGTGACCTGGACGTGGGTGCCGCGGGAACTCAACAGAGCCGCCGACGCCTTGCTCAATCGGGCGCTGGACGGAGATCCGGTCCCCCGGAAGTACGCGGTCGACCGCCCGGCTGAATAGCCGGCCGGTCAAAGCCGTGCGGTTAAGCTGCGATCATGCCCGCCCGCAAGCTCGGACTGCCACCAGTCGTGCCCGAGGAGCTGGCAAAGGGCTTAGCAGCCATTCGGGCAACCGCCGAAGTGCCGTTGGACTTTCCTGTCGACGTCCAGGCGGCCGCGGAGAGGGCGGCCGCCGAACCCCGCCTTCCTGATCTTGATCGCACGGATCTGGAGTTGATCACCATCGATCCGGCGGATTCTCGTGATCTTGATCAGGCGTTGCATATTGCTCGCGGCCCCAGGGGTGAGTTTGTGATCTCTTACGCGATCGCCGATGTGGCAGCTTTCGTCCAGCCAGGCGATCCGATCGATCTCGAGGCGCACCGCCGTGGGACCACCCTCTATGCGCCCGACTCCCGCACTCCGCTCCACCCGCCGGTACTCAGCGACGGAGCGGCCAGCTTGTTGCCGAATGAAGTCCGACCGGCGCTGTTGTGGACCATCACACTGGACCGTCGCGGTCAGACGGTTGCGGCCGAGGTGGCCCGCGCCAGGGTTCGCAGCCGCGCCCAGCTCAGCTACAGCGATGCACAGGCGGAGATCGACGGGAGCACGCCCCGCGAGACCCTGGGGCTGCTGAAGCTGGTGGGCCAATGGCGGGAGATCTGGGAACGTGATCGCGGTGGAATCAGCCTCAAGCTCCCGGAGCAGGAGATCCAACTGCAGGAAAACGGCTGGACTCTCCGTTTCCGAGCTCCCGAGCCGGTAGAGGGATGGAACGCGCAGATCTCGCAGCTGGCTGGCATGGCGGCCGCACACATCATGTTGTATGGACAGGTCGGCATCTTGCGGACCATGCCGCCAGCGGATTCTTATTCGTTGCGACGGCTGCGCCAGGTCGCCAAGGCGCTTCGGATCGTCTGGCCCTCGGAGATGGACTATCCCGAATTCGTGCGTATGCTCAACCCGGCTCGGCCGGATCAGGCGGCGATGCTCAACTCATCAACAAGGTTGTTCAGGGGTGCCGGCTATCGAAGCTTTAGCGGCGGCATTCCCGAAGCCGCCGACCATGCCGCGCTCGCCAGCGACTATGCCCACACCACGGCCCCATTGCGACGTCTCGTCGATCGCTACACCGGCGAGATCTGCGTCGCCCTGTGTGCAGATCAGCCGGTTCCGGCGTGGGTCTTTCGTGACCTCGACGGCCTGCCGGCGGAGATGGCAACGGCGGAACGGCGGGCCAAGAAGTACGAGCGAGCGATCATCGATCTGCTCGAGGTCTACCTTCTTGCCGACAGGGTCGGCCAGACGTTCAGTGCCACCGTGATCGAAGTCGATCGTGACAAACAACACGGCACCGTGATGATAGAGGAACCGGCCGTCGAGGGCCGCGTAACCGGGGATCAACTACGCCTCGGGCAGGAGGTACTCGTCCGCCTGACATCGGCCAACTATGACGTCGGCGCGGTCGCCTTCGAGATCGCGCGGACGCTCAGCGGTCCATCTGACGCTTCGCTGCCGCGACCACCGCCTCCGGAGTGAACCCGAACTTCGACTGCAGCGCCTTGAGCGGGGCCGAAGCTCCGAAGGTACTCATCGCGATGATCTCGCCGGAAGTGCCGGCCCACCGATGCCAGCCAAACGAGGACGCCTGCTCGATCACGACACGGGCTGTCACGGCGGGAGGTAGCACGCTGTCCCGATATTCGTCGGTCTGCCGGTCGAACAGCTCCCACGAGGGCATGCTGACCACTCGTGCCTTGATGCCCTCGCCGACCAGCTGTTCGTACGCGGAGACCGCAAGCGCGATCTCGCTGCCGGTGGCGATCAAGATCAGCTCCGGCGTCTCGTTCGGGTCGCCCGCCAGCACGTATGCCCCCTTAGCAACACCGCTCGCTGGGGCGTACGTGCTGCGGTCCAGCGTTGGCAACGCCTGCCGGGACAAGATCAGCGCCACCGGGTCGTGTCGTAGCGGCATGATCACCCGCCATGCTTCCACGACCTCATTAGCATCGCCCGGGCGCATGTCGATCATGCCGGGCATTGCACGCAGCGACGCCAGCTGCTCGACCGGCTGGTGCGTGGGACCGTCCTCGCCGACTCCGATGGAGTCGTGGGTGAAGATGTGGATGGCTGGCAACTCCATCAGCGCCGAAAGCCGCAGCGCCCCGCGCTGGAAGTCGGAGAAGATCAAGAAGCCGGCTTGGTAGGCCCTGATCTTGCTGAGCGCCAACCCGTTTGTGATTGCGCCGGCGGCGTGTTCACGGACTCCGAAGTGCAGGTTCCGGCCGGCGCGATTGTCAGGCTCGAAGTCTCCGGCACCCTCGAAAGTGAGACGCGACTTGTTGGATGGTGCGAGATCTGATGAGCCGCCAATCAGCCACGGGACGCGCTGGGCCACGATGTTGAGCACCTTCTGGTTGGTGTCCCGGCCGGCAGCGCCCTTGGGATCCGCCGGATACTCGGGTAGGTCGGCATCCCAGCCTTCGGGCAGTTGGCGACGTTGCATCCTGTCGAGATGATCGGCGAGCTCAGGGTATTCCTTGCTGTACGCGGTGAAGAGCTCGTCCCAGGCAGCCCGCATCTCAGCACCGCGCTTGGCGGCGTCGGAGAAGTGATCACGGACCTTGTCCGGCACCAGGAAGCTTTCGTCCTCCGGCCAGCCGTAGAAGCGCTTGGCGCCGCGGATCTCGTCGACGCCCAGCGGCTCGCCGTGCGCAGAATGGTGACCCTGTTTGGTCGGCGCGCCGTAGGCGATGATGCTCTTGACTATGATCAATGTCGGGCGTTCCCGCTCAGCCTTGAACGCCTCCAGCGCGCTGGTCAGCGCGTCGAGGTCATTGGCGTCGTCGACTCGCTGAATTGCCCAGCCGAGGCCCTCGAAACGCTTAGCGACGTCCTCGGTGAACGCCAGATCGGTGCTGCCCTCGATCGTGATCTTGTTATCGTCGTAGATCCAGCACAGGTTGGACAGCTTCTGGTGCCCAGCGAATGAGGCGGCCTCGGCGCCGATACCTTCCATCAAACAGCCGTCGCCTGCGATCGCGTACACGTCGTAGTCGAAAAGCTCATAGCCAGGTCTGTTGAAGGTCGCTGCTTGCCAGAGGCTGGCCACGGCCATTCCAACGCTCGTCGCGATTCCCGTGCCTAGCGGGCCGGTGGTGCACTCGATGCCCGCAGTCCAGCGGTATTCCGGATGTCCCGGGGTCTTCGAGTCCAGTTGGCGGAACCTCTTCAGGTCTTCAAGGGGGACGGCCAGCTCGCCGAGAACCTCGTACTGAGGATTGACTGACTTCACGCCTGCCAGGTGCAGCATCGAGTAGAGCAGCGTCGAGGCATGCCCGGCGGACAGCACGAAGCGGTCGCGATTGCTCCAGATTGGATGGGCGGGATCGAACCGGAGGAACCGCTGCCAGACCGTATACATAACCGGCGCGAGTGCCATCGGGGTGCCAGGGTGGCCGGAATTGGCGGCCTGCACTGCATCCATACACAAGGTGCGGATGGTGTCGATGGCGAGCTTGTCGATGGGATCGCTTTCCAGGGCGGGGAAGTCGGTAGCGGTCTGGGTCATGGTCAACCTTCCTCGGTGCGCGCCCTGCGTCAGAGGTCGCGGTCAATCGGTGGCGTCGGCGGACAGGCATGCCTGAATGCACGTTATCGCCCACGACTCGCCGCGGGAAGAATCGCCCCGCACATCAGGAGCCGATCCAGGGCCTCGCGAGCTTCTGTCAGCCCCTCTACCCGTGGATCTGATCCAAGATTCGTTGCGCGGATGCCTTGCTGATGGCATGGCGGGGATCACTGAGAATGATCAGCGTGATCCGGCGGCCGTTCTGTTCGGCGATCTCGGTCCACTTGCTATCCGGGTAGGTACGGCGGTCGACGAGCCCGCTACCTCCCGACACAATCGTGGTGTGTACCGGCTCATCTCTTGTGGTGCACGACTGGACCTGTCTGCGGTATAGCTCGAAGTAATGAGTTGCGGCCGGCTCGTCGTCAAATTCCAGTACTAGGCCGATCCCGCCGTCGCCTGATCGATTGTGGTAGTTGCCTTCGAGGGCTGCCGCGGGGTCGGTGTAGTCGTCGCGTGTGACGGCGGCACAACCGAGGGCGATCACATCTTGTGCGGCGTAGCGAGGATCGCGTGCGTGTACCCAGGTGCCGTTGCCCCAAAATCCTTCCTCGTCGCCACCATCGAGCACCGCTGTTTGCCATCCCGAGGGAATCGGCAACGACCTCGCCGACAGGCCTCCGGCCGTCGACGGTGCGGGCCCGCTCGGGGGCGGCGGTGGTGGCAGCGTATTAGTGGTCGTCGGCTCGGCTGGGACGCCAGAGGCTGCCTTCGATGTGGTGGAGGCCGATGTCGGGGATGCCTGCGGGAGGGCCGGTGCGGTGCTGGGCGGAAGCGCTGGGTCCGCGGCAGGTGAGCAGGCTACGAGGGCTAGGCCCGCCAACGCACAACCGATGAGCCGGCCCTGCCTCGTGGCACTACTCATCCGCGATATTCGAAGTGTTGGTAGTCCCTACCCGGGTACCAGAAGCCACCCCAGAAGAAGTCGTACGAGCGAAGTTTTTGGGTCAGGTATGAGTCCTTGGTGAGCATGCCTGCCCGATAGGGGGTGCGGTCAATGTAGGGCTTGCCGTTCTCTGGCCACCACTTGCCGTTCACGTCGCGATAGGGGTTCTGCACTGGATTGACGTCGATCGAGATGCCGTACGAGTGTGGAGAGAGCTTGTAGGGGTTGCCCACGACCTGGCGGCAATTGAAGGCGCTGGTGTTGTTGGCCTCCATTTGCCGAGGGTCATTGCCGTCGTAGACGTTCGGATTCTTCATCTTCGCGATCCGGAAACGGTGCTGAAGGCTGGTGTCGAAGCTGCGAATCACCTCAGTGGTGAGACTGACCGTACGATCAGCAGACCACGATGCATCTTCTTGTCCATGCCGTAGAAGTTCATCGTGACCGTGCGGAGCTTGGACGGCCGGACGGGGCAGCCCGCGTGGTATGTCTTTTCCACCTCTGCAGACGTCGTCTGGGTGACCACTGCATTGATCACTGCTATCCGGGTGAAGGTCTCGCTATTGCTCACCTCCCAGCGGTCGCGGTTGGGGGCCTTATAGGTGCCGCGGATCCGGTATGTCGCGAGCGACCCCTTGCCGTAGCTCAGCGAGGTTGAGAATCGGCCCGACGAATCGGTCGTTGTGGTCGTCGCTGTCTGGTACGTGTCGGATCGCTTGACGTCGATGTGAACTTCGACGCCACTGCGCGCCGGCACGATCATGCCGCTGATCGTCGGGTTCTTCAGCGAGTCGATCTTGGCCACAGGCTGATCGAGTGTAATCTTCGAGTCCTCAACGGTGATCATCACCTCATTGCTGGTGATCTCATCCCCGCTGCCCGGCGCGCCACCGGTGGTAGAGACGAATGTGAACGTGCCTCGTTCGCGAACCGGCAGCGTGGCTGAGTAGCTTTCACCACTCAGCGGGGTTGTTGCCTGCAGCCTCCAGCCTGAGGTCGCGGTGCGGCGGTAGATCTCAATCGCCGTACCATCGTCGAGGTCCGCGGCGTCGCCGGTGAAGGCGTAGGAACCGATGTCTTGGAAGAAGCGGCCTGCGAGCGGACCGCCCGTCGACTCGATGGACAGGCTGAGCGAACTCGCAGCCTCTGCAGCGATGTGAGTGGTGCTTTCGGTGGACGGCGTGGCTGAGGCGCTCGTGGTCGCGGCGTCGCTGCTCGCTGACGTGGGCGCCGAGGTCGTTGGTTCCGGGGTAGGTGAGGGTGTTTCGGCTGATGCTTGCCCAGCCATCACGATCACGACGATGACCGACGTAGCGACCGCCAGGCTGGTACCGATAGCGACGCGCCAGCGAGGAAATCGGCGCAGGTTCACAAGGGCCCCCAAGATGATTCCCGACGTGTGTCGTGCCCGGAGCCGAGGCATGACATCGGCTCCGGGCACGGTCCTTGGGCATGGTAGCGATGAACGCCTTGTCTGGTGACAAAGTCGCGTTGATTTGCCGAAATGTGCATCCCCGTGTCGGTAGATCAGCGATGAGCCGACGAGTCGCAC
>DASUYM010000043.1:0-24991 GCA_036377435.1 Propionibacteriaceae bacterium | reverse complement strand
GCCCAAGCGTTCCTGCACCACCTTGGGATGCACACCAGCCTGCAACGCGAGGGTTGCCCACCCATGCCGCAGATCGTGCAGCCGGATCGCGGGCAAGCCGAGTCGGCGCACAGCGTCGGAGAAGCTACGGGTGAACCTCTCGGGGTGCAGTATTGTCCCGGCGACGTGGCAGAACACCAGATCGTTGTCGGTCCACCCTGCACCCATCAGCAGCCGCTCAGCGTTGTTGTTTGCGGCGTTCCCTAAGCGCAGCAACCGTGCCCTTATCAAGGGTGACTGTCCGCCGTCCCCTTGGCCGTCTTGGTGTTCCCAGCATCGCCGTGTGGTCTGACCGCGATCACGGTTTGCCGGATCGACGCCCGGTCACCGTCCAGGTCACGGTCGCCCCACCGCAACCCAACACCTCGCCGCGCCGCATCCCACCTGTGGCCAGCGGAAGATTCGCCGGCCAATGCCGACTTGCACGGGTTCCCTTGAGGAAGGTGCGTAGCTGGTCGGCCTCCCAGGTGATCGACTCGGGGCGGCCCGCCTCCGCGGCCTTGGGTGGGTCGGCTGCGTCTGCCGGGTTCCGGGCCAGCCTCCCCCACCTGACTAGCAAGCGGCCAACGCACCCACTTCTCCGATCCCGCACAGTGGCCATCCGAATACGAACGGCGAGGGCACCCGCAAAGCGTCGCCAGACCGGGAAGTGCCTCAACGACTTTGGTCCTCAATCGCCACCGCAGCCCTACAACGAGCGTGAGCCAGGTGAGAGTCCCCGGGAGTGGTGGGGTTTCGGGTAGTCGGTGTGGCTCACGGTGATGTGGGGCCATCGGCGGGATTCTCGGTGTGTACCGGCAAGTACTCACCCAGGAGGTCCCACCGATGGCGTTGTCCCAGTCTGTCGCATCCGAGCTGCTCGAGGCGTTCCGCGCCGGGGAGGGCGTGGATTTGATCCGTGAGTCGGTTCGGCTGGTGCTGCAGGAGTTGATCGAGACCGAGGCGGCGGAGCGGATCGGCGCCGACCGTTACCAGCGCACCGACACTCGGGTCACCGACCGCAACGGCGCTCGTCCGCGGCTGTTGTCGACCCAGGCCGGGGATGTCCAGCTGCGGATCCCGAAGCTACGCAAAGGCTCGTTCTTCCCGGTGATCTTGGAGCCGCGGCGGCGGATCGACCAGGCCTTGTATGCGGTGGTGATGGAGGCCTACGTGAACGGGGTCTCGACACGCTCGGTGGAAGATCTCGTCGTCGCCCTCGGCATCGATTCGGGGATCTCTAAGTCGGAGGTGTCCCGCATCTGTGCCGGCCTGGATGAGATCGTGACCGCGTTCCGTGGCCGTCCGCTGCACCACACGACGTTTCCCTATGTGTTCCTCGACGCCACCTACCTGCATGTCCGCCGCACCGGCGCGGCTGGGCAGGTGACCAGCATGGCGGTGGTGGTCGCCACCGGCGTCACGGCTTCGGGCGGACGTGAAGTTCTCGGCGTCGACGTCGGCGACTCCGAAGATGAAGTGTTTTGGCGCGGCTTCCTGCGCTCGTTGAAAGAGCGCGGCCTGCACGGCACGCAGCTGGTGATCTCCGACCAGCACGCCGGCCTGGTTGCCGCGCTGCGCCGGGTCCTGCAAGGCGCTGCGCATCAACGCTGCCGGGTGCACTTCGCCCGCAACCTGTTGGCGCTGGTGCCCAAGTCGCACAAGGACATGGTCGCCGCGGTCTTCCGGACGATCTTCGCCCAACCCGACGCCGCCACCGTCGCCGCCACGTGGGACACCGTCTGTGACCAGCTCGCTGCAGCCTTCCCCAAGATCGGACTCCTGATGGATGAGGCCAAAACCGAGGTGCTCGCCTTCACCGCGTTCCCGCGCAGCCATTGGCCGAAGGTGTGGTCGACCAACCCGGTGCGCCACGAGGCGCCACGGCACCGTGGGGAGGTGAGACGCCTTCCCCGTTGGGTTGTCGCAGCAGCCTGACGAAGCTGGGGGCAGCCTGAGCCCGGAGGTGCGGGTGAGGGTGGGAGCAGCCCCGACAACGGCAGGACGGGTCGGCACCGTCAGACGGCCCGGGCCGGTCAAGTGAGACGGAGAGGTGCACGTATGCAGGAACCAGTGGTGGAACCCCCGAAAGTGGACCGCCGGCTCGAACCTGACGGATCGGGGCCGGTCAGCGGTGCACGCGTCGACGGCGAGGCCGTTGGCGTGACTTCGGTCAGGTCAAGGGTTGGCCGGGCCGGAGGCCAGGACGAAGTGCTGCGGGGTAGTCGTGGCGAGGCCGCCGGGGAAGAGCTGGGCACCCATCCCGTCGAGCGGTGTGTGGTGAACGTGGGAACCGTCATCGAAGCGCCCGTGGGTTCGGCCAGCCTGGCCGGGTTCGGGCAGGCGCATCGTCAGCCGATGCTTTGGTGGCGGGGCGGAGCCGTCGTAGTAGTCCGAGGCCGGGAAAGCCGGTCACATGGCCAAGGGCGGCAGCGAGTTTGCAGCGCCGGTGCTGGAAGGTCAGGAGGTCGCCGGTGAATACCGGCGCACCGGGGGCGGTTGATGACCGGATCCGGGTACTGAAGATCCAGGCCAAGCTGCACCGATGGGCCGGCGAGGATGCTGCTCGCCGGTTTGACGACCTGTTCAACCTGGTCGTTGATCCCGCGGTCTTGGCGGTGGCCTGGGCGCGGGTGCGGGGCAACCGGGGTGCGCGCACCGCTGGGGTGGACGGCATGACCGCCCACTACATCGAAGACGTGCGCGGGGTGGGGCCGTTCCTCACCGACTTGCGGGCCGATTTGATGGCCCGCCGGTTCATCCCGCTGCCTGTTCGGGAACGGATGATCCCTAAGTCGAGCGGGAAACTGCGTCGGCTGGGCATCCCGACCGTTCGGGACCGGGTCGTCCAGGCGGCCCTCAAACTGGTTCTGGAACCGATTTTCGAGGCTGACTTTCAGCCGTGTTCGCACGGTTTTAGGCCTCGGCATCGGGCGCAGGATGCCATCGCTGAGATCCATCAGCTGACCACACCGCCACGTAATTACACGTGGGTGGTCGATGCTGACATCGAGGCGTGTTTCGATGCGATCGACCACACGGCCCTTCTGGACCGGGTGCGGGCTCGGATCGCGGACAAACGGGTCCTGGCGCTGGTCAAGGCGTTCTGCAAGGCCGGCATCCTCACCGAGGCGCAGGCCCTTCAGAACAGCGACACCGGCACACCGCAAGGCGGGATCTTGTCCCCGCTGCTAGCCAACATCGCGTTGAGCGTGCTGGATGACCACTTCGCCGCCGCTTGGGCGGCGATGGGTGACTTCAACGCGCGGCACCGGCGACGCCGCCGAGGTGAGGCGACCTACCGACTCATCCGCTACGCAGATGACTTCGTGATCGTCGTGCACGGCACCAAAGCGCACGCCGAGACGCTACGCGACCAGGCAGCAGCTGTCCTCGCCCCGATGGGCCTGCGGCTCTCGGCGGCGAAGACCAAGATCTGCCACATCGACGAGGGCTTCGACTTCCTCGGCTTCTGCATCCAGCGGCAGCCGAAACGAGGCAGCGGGAAGCTGACCGTCTACACCTACCCGACCAAGAAAGCGGTTCACTCGGTCACCGGGAAAGTACGGGCGGTCACCCGCCAGGGACTCAACCTGCCACTGGTGGTCCTGCTCGACCGGCTCGCGCCGATCCTGCGGGGCTGGACCAACTACTTCAAACACGGCGTGTCTAAGGCGACCTTCGACTACCTACGCCGCTTCACCTGGCGTCGGGTGCTGTTGTGGATCCGCCGCAAACACCGCCGTGCGAACTGGAAGTGGATCCGACGCCGCTACCTGCCCGGGTGGTGGCCCACGGATGGCAACGCGACATTGTTCGACCCCGGCAAAGTGACGGTCAGCCGCTACCGCTACCGGGGACGCATCGCATCGCCATGGTCAGCAGCCACACCCAGCCCGGCCCCATCGGCATGAACCCGTGGAGAGCCGGATGCCCGGGAACGGGCACGTCCGGTTCGGTGGGCGGCCTGGGGAAACGGACCGGCTGCAAGGCCGACACCGCGCCCCAGGCCGACCCAACCTGGAGCGGGTCAACAAGGAGATCAAACGCCGAGCCCGGGTGGTCGGCATCTTCCCCAACGAGGCCGCTGTGATCAGGCTCGTCGGCGCCATCTTGGCCGACATGCACGACGAATGGCAGGTCAGCGACCGCCGCTACCTCTCTGAGGGCTCTATGTCCCAACTCAAACCGGCAAGCGATAATGAGACCGTCGCCGCTCTACCGGCCGGTGACTAGGCATCGAGGATCCCTCGAAAGCCCACCACCCCACGGGGCTCAATCGTGAGCCAGCATGGCCGCTCGGCCGCATGGCGCTTCGCCGATCCGTGCAGGAATGGAAAGCCAGCGTGCTTAGGCACTGGCGCAACCGACCTCCGGCTGGCAAGATCGCGACGTGGCGGACGACACACAAGTCAAAGCACTCGTTGCGCGGATCGAGCAGATGGAGGCGCGGATCGACCGGTTGGAGGCCGAGATCAACGAATTATTCACGCGCCTTCAGGGAAGCTACAAGGGCCAGGGCCCGACGTTGGGGCCGGGTGCGCCCATCCGCCCAACCCCACCCGGGCCAGCCACCCCAAAAACGCCGTAACGGGATATTCCGCCCGGCCTAGCGCCGGAGACGCCGGCGCCACGCAAAAATCGCCAAGCGCTCCGAGCTTGAACCGTTGTTATAGGGCCGGTCAAAGCCGTTTCCTCGCCTTGATCCGGCCAGCGTCGTGGATGCTTCAGCAAGCAGCCGCATGGCTGTGCTGGCTACCTCGTTGTAGCGGGCGGGTGTAGTGACGGGTGGCGCGTCGGCAGTCAAAGCCGTTTTGGCTGGACGTGGAGCTGCTGGCCGACACGGGGGGTGTCGGTGTTCAAGTCCCCCTCGGACACTCGTAGGTCCGGTAGGCGATCTCATGTCACGTCTTTGTGTCGTCGGGCGGCGCTCGATTGGGCACCGACCGATCTTGCGCAATTCGGATGGCGTAGGCGGCCAGTGTCATGCAACCGATCGCTGCGAGCAGCACGGTGAGGTTGGTACCGAAGTCTTGAAGTAACAAGGCCTTGCTCGGGGCGTGCGTGTTGGCCCGATAGATCATCGGGACGGCGATCACGGTGACCATCGCACTCATGATCAAACCGAACTGAAGGTAGCGGCGACCGCGGTCAGGGACGTACCGACGGAGAGCCGAGCCAACACCGACGACAACCGGAGACAGCAGCCCGTCGTGGATGATCAGCGCAGCGATCAGCCAGAGCGCGAGCAACACCAGGCTCTGTACCGGGACATGGGTCAGGAGCTGGCTAATGCCGTACGTTGCAGCGCCGATGCCCAACACGCCGAGAACGATCCGCCAGACTCTCATGAGAGCACCTCGACCGTGGCCAGCCATTTGGTGTTGAACCTGCAGGCGCGGTTCGGGGCGATCAGCCGCAAGGGGTAGCCGTGGTCGACGGTTAACCGCTCGCCGTTGAGGTGGGTGGCCAGCAGTGCACGGGACAGCTGCTGGCCGAAGATCACCGACTTGTTGAACGGACCCGCTTGCTGAAGCGAACGAACCCGGATCAGCGAGCCTGCGGTGCCGCCAGCCCGCTCCACGACGTCCAGCAGCCGCAGCCCTCGCCACAGCGCGTCGACGCTCCATCCCTCACCACAGCTGATCGGAAACCGAGCCTCGTACCCTGCCATAGCCTCTACCTCAGCCAACGTGAGTGCGTACGACATAGGACCGGTGATCTGGAGCGTCCAGCGGGATGCCGTGGCGGCGGCGATCACGTTCGCCTCCTCTGCGGTCAGGTCGACCGCCACACCCAATGGGCCCTTGCTTGGCTGCCGGGGGGCGAGCAACCCGACCGGCTCGAAGGGGGTCAGCGCCTGCCCCACTGACGTTACGACGACGACGCCGATCCCGGCGCCTGCCGCAGTCAGCACACCGCGCCGGGACAGTCCCGGAGTGACCGGTGGCGGCAGCGGGCCAGCAATGCTATGCGACTCGGGGTTCTCATTCCATGGAACCTCGGTGAGTACGTCACCGTCGGCAACTTTGGTCTGCAGCCCGTAGACGATATCTGGCAGCTTCACCGCGATGTGCAGCAGCACTGAACCAACCACGACGTATGCCAGGTAGTAATGGACCGACAAGAAATCCCACCGAAACGGGTACCAGCCGAGAACGTTGAAGAAACCAGTGAACAGCTGTACCAATGTGGAGGAGACCAAGAGTGCCACTGTGAGCCGCTCGACAACGTGCTTCACCGAACGAAACGGCGGCCAGCGGAAGTGGTTGGGGTAGACGCTCCACAACTTGACGAGGACCAACGGGATCGTGGCCATGCCGGTGCCCACATGCACCCCCTGCGTGACGCGGTACCCCCACACCGGACGCGCCGGCGGGGGCAACCACTCCCACGCTTGGTACTGGAAATAGCTCAGCAGCCCGGTGAGGAAGCATGTTCCGACTGCAATGCCTAGCACCCGACCGAGACGCGCCGTCACCGCGGTCGAACGCAAGGTGCTGCTGAACCGCGGCCACCAGGCCGGCCTACTCGACGGCACCACGCTTGACATAACTCAAGACTGAGGCCGATCCAGCACGGTCGCACCTTACCGAACACGCGGAAGAGGGCGATATGCCCGCCACAGATGTGACGCTCGACGAAAAGTTGTTCGAGCCGGTGACGTCTGAATTGTTGCCGCTTACCGACGGGTGACGAAACCAGCTCAACGGCCCGTCCGGCTGTACGGTCAAACCATCGGAAGGGACTCGCCTGATGCGGATCATCGCTGCACTCGCTGTACTCGGCGTCGTGCTGGCCGGCTGTGGGGAGGAAGCCGGAAGCGGCTCCGGCGCGCCGAGCGCGCCCGAACCGACGTCGCCAGCCACGGGCGCCACGCCCTCGCAGCCACTGACCAACACGCCCACACCAGGTGAGACATCAACTGCAGTAACGCCCGGGAAGCGAACCGGGACCGTCATCAAGGCGGCGAACAGCCAGTTCGGCATGATGCTCTTCGACGGCACCGGCCAGGCGATCTACCTCTTCAACAAGGAGCAGACCACCAAGCCGCAGTGCTACGGCGCCTGTGCCAAAGCCTGGCCACCCGTACTGACAAAGGGCACGCCCATCGCCGCGGCCGGGACCAGACCGAGCCTCCTCGGCACCGCGAAGCGAACCGACGGCGGCACGACCCAGGTGACATACGGCGGCCATCCGTTGTACTTCTATGCCCACGAGGCCAAGAACGAGGTGAAGTGCCACAACATCCGAGGGTTCGGCGGCCTCTGGCTAGTCGTCACCCCTCAGGGGCGAGCAGCCGCACCCTGACGTCGTCACGACCGCTGGTAATCAGATTCGCCGTACGAGTCGGCCCTAGATTTGATGCAGGGCGAGACAAGAACGTCCGATACCGCGTCAGAGCCATGTGCATTACCAGGGGCGTTCGGATGCCGGGCGGGTCATCCCGTAGTACGTCGGCCCGCCGGCCCCTGCCGGGAACGCAGGTTGGGTGAGCTGGAATCCCCACCGCCGGTAATACTCGACGTTCAATGGGTCCGATGTGTGCAGATGGCAGGCGGTGTGGTCCGCATCGACGACGGCAAGCCCGGCGCTGAGCAATGCCGCGCCGACGCCACGGCGTTGGGCGTCGGGATGGACGCCGAGGGCCTGCAGGTACCAGACCAGCTCGTCGGGGAACGCCTGCTCCAGGGCTGCGCCCGATCGCGCGAACTGGCGGAATGCACGGGGGGCCGCGATGGCGGCGCGCAACAACGCCGGCGTCATACGAGCCTTGCGCAGCGGGGTCAGCGGAAACCGGCCGGGCGGCTGCCACAGCGCGACTCCTGCCAAGTGATCGTCCAGAAACGCACCAACAGCGCTGCCGTGGACGGCGGCATCCCTGGCGGCGGCGGTCTGGAACGGGATGAGTACTCGGTCGCGAACCCGCGGGTCGGGGAACTCGACGCGGAACGCTGGATAGTCGCGATGGCTTGTGGCAAGCAGCCGGCCGGCCGCCGCGGCGTCGGCAGCGCTGAGCGGATCGATCCGCAGACCGGTCACCGGTCAGCACTCCTGAGGTACGCGCGCTTCCGGGTGGAAACCGCCTGCCCGATCGTGGGCGCTGATTCCAGCGCCAGGTCGAACTTCTCTTGGCGAAAAGTGCCGGCAGATCGCATCTCTGATCGATTCAGCGGTGAGATCTGCCTGCAGTTTCTCGTGAAAGGGTCGAGGGCTGCACTACTTCTGCTGTCATGTCGGCATCTTCACGCGGCGGGGCCACTCCGGACATCTGCGTTTCCTCTGCGACCGGCTCACGTAGGGCTTTGCGTCGGGACCGGGCCTGGCGCAGCTGCAGCTGGATGCCGTAGGGAAGGACCCATCTGGCAATCGCACGGACCCGGCCGGCCCGGTCACCTATCACCGGCTTACCGCGCGCCGCCTGCTTGCGGTAGGTGAACAGCTCGTGCTGCGAGGCGAAGATCGCGGTCCGCCAGGCCGGCGGACGGCCGCGGTCGGCGCGCTCGGTGAGTTCCAACGCCCGGTCGACGATTTGCTGTGCGGGCGCGACGTCGTGGGAGTCGAAGAAGTAGTCCTCGATCCAACTCTTGTTGGGGACGCCGACGTCGTCCATCTCCAGCTGGTCGAAGGTGCGTAGCAGGCCAGAAGCCAGGAAGATGTGGTTGCCCAACTGTTCGCGCACGTCCAGATCCGCAATGAACGCTGTGCGCACGCCCGCACCCACTGCCTCCAGTGCGGCCGTCGACGACACCGTCAGCATCAGGTCGAGATCAGCAAGACGGTCGGAGATCGGCGTGTAGTCGATCGAGAAATTGGGAGGCCTCCGCACGCCACTGAGCAGGATCTCGGGGTGGAACCGCATCCGGTGGAAGGTGTCCTCGCCCAGGCGATGCCGAGGCTTGAGCACAACCTGACGGTCCGGATGGGCACGCGCATACGCGAGCAGCCGCTGATAGATGTACAGCCGATCGTCGCGGGTCTGGGGCACCGTCGGCTGGTCGGCAAACATCACAGTCTTGATAGGGGTATCGACCGGCGCCTCGCGGTAGCGACCAGACAGCAGCGGCAGGCCGCTGAGCAGGAGATTGTCAGTGGGCAACTGCAGGTTGCGAGCGACTGTCTCGAAGGTGGCCAGCTCGCTGCGGGAATTCACGGCCACTATGTCGGTCGCGAAACGCTCGAGATAGCCAGCGATGATCTTCTCGATGATCACGCCGACCCACCCGCTGATCGTCACTGGTGGCACCGTGCCCGTGAGTTCCACAGCGTCGAACAAGTCGTGACAGAATCGCCGAATCTGTGGCCCTTGGATGGCCAGGACGATGACGTCCGCCTCCAGCGCCGCGGTCAAAAGCTGGGTCCATGGCATGTAGGCCACGGCCCCACCGCCGTAGTCGGCCAGTTGGCCATCGGAGATGGCGTGCCGGATGTCACTTGGCACGATCACCTGGCAAGCGAACCCTCTCGACTCCAGCGCCCGCTGAATCGTGGCGGCCCACTTCAGCTGAGAATCGAAGGCGGCGACGAGAATCGCGGTCCGGCTGGGCGCTGCCGACGTTGCGGCGTTGTCCATCATCGGGAGGGGTTCCTCCTCTGGGCGCGTCCGAAGCGTGGGTCAGCTGGCTTGGCCGATTCAGTGTAGAGGTCTTTGGACAGGTGCTGTGGGGGTACTGTGCGGGTCGTACAACGACTCATCGAGGAGCCCGCCATGAGCGCTACAACCGGTCCGCAAGCCTCCGACGAGGACAAGAACGAGCCTGAACCCCAGGAGGTCGAGAAATCCGAAGTCCAGAAGGAAGCCGTTGGCGCCGAGATCGGCATCATGCCGGAGGGCGAGGGCAGCTCGTTCGAGCCTGAAGAGGATCCGGAAGCTCAGAGCTGAGGGTTATACGGCCCGTTGATTGCGACCGCCGTCGACACCTAACTGTCGCCACCCCTTGGGACGCGACGTCCAGCTACCTTCTCGATCAGCGCTGATACTCGCGGACATAGTCCACGATCAGCGCGGGGACTGCCTCCGCGTCCGTGCCGTCGGACTTCTCCGGGAAGTCGAAGACGCCCACCATGAGTTGCATCGGATATGTCGGAGGCATCGGGCAAGTACGTACTAGCACGTCGTCGATGAGAAAGTCGACCTTGTCCGCCGTCCAGTCCACGGCATAGGTGTGGAAGTCAGCCACATCGATCGGCAGACGTACCGCCTCGAAATCTTCCGTTACTGAGGGATCTCGGAATGCGTGCAGCCCCAGGCCGACCGCCGTCGATTCACCCGGTACTACTCCATCACCGAACATCTCGCCGATGCAGATCTCCGCTGAGCGTTGTGGTTGATCTTCAATACCGGCCAGCCAGAAAGCGACCATCGACCGATGCGTGACGATGCCGCGGGCACGGATCTCGATGTAGCCATGCTCTGGCGTCCAGCCCCAGAAGGTCTGCTGCTGCTCGCGGACGGTGACCCCGTCACGGTAAGGCTGCTGACCGATCGTGCTGCCGACGGGTCCGGAAAAGTTGCCGGACTGGATTCCCGACACCCGAAGTGGAGGCCTATGGTCGCCGGCGCACCATAGTCCCTGGCTCGCCGGGATCGTCAAGTGCAGGCACGAATCCTTGATCGCATACGTCGTCGCCGTCTCGGCGGACGAACTCCAAGCCGGTAGGTAGTGGGGCAACCACACGTTTCGATTGAGCTCGGCCGCATCGAAGTTGTCCTCAAATACCAGGCGACGTTCTCTGGAGCGCTCAGACATCGGTCAATCATGCATCGCGCGCGAATCGTTGGTTGGTTTCGCTACCGTTGGTCTCCGCCTCCTCGTTCCCACTCTGCCTGAAGGACTGGAAGGAACAATTCGTGGTTAGTAACCAGCCTCGACCTTCAGGTGCCACTCGGCCGGCACCGCCATCCCTCGACTTGCCGTACTACGGCATCGGCTTCGTCGATGCCGTCAAGCGAGGCTTCAAGAAGTACGCGACGTTCACTGGTCGCGCTAGTCGCAGCGAGTATTGGTGGTGGGCGCTGTTCACCTTCACCGGATACCTCGTGCTCGGTTTGCTGGCGTTCGCCCTCGGCACGGCAACCTCACGAGACGGGGGTCGGACTCCTGGACTCCTCGCGCTGCCGGTGATCATCCTGTTCGCTGTCTTCCTCTTCGGGATTCTCGTCCCCACGCTGGCAGTGACGGTCCGCAGGTTGCACGACGCCGGATACAGCGGATTGTGTGCGCTGCTCCTGCTCATCCCCTACCTGGGGAGCTTGATCATCATGATCTTCGCCTTGTTGCCGAGCTCACCGGCGGGAGCCAAGCACGATCCGGTCCCGGCGGCCGCGGCTCCTTACAATTCTTATCCCGCGCAGACTCCATACACGCAGTAGGGGTTCTAACGGAAGTCACGTGAGCGATGCCGTGACGGCAGAATGCCCCTAGCCTCGGGATAGATAGAGCTCAAAGGCTGTAGCCGTTCGGCCACCAGGTTGGTCACACCGTCGCTGTGCTCTACCCTGCCGCGAATGATCATGCCTGAGGCGTTGCGACCGATCCGGCCGAAACGCCTCCAGAGCTCTGATGAACAAACCACGTTGAGCATCCCGGTCTCGTCCTCCAGGTTGAGGAAGGTGACTCCGCCTGCCGTGGACGGGCGCTGCCGGTGGGTCACCAGCCCTGCCACTTGCACACGACGTTCCGCGTACGCGGCGCCTAGACGATCGATCGGTACCACGTCGTGATCATCGAGCACCGGACGTAGATGCTGCACCGGATGATCATCCGGAGAGATCCGCGTGGCCCACAGATCGGCCAGAGTCAATTCGACCTCGCTCATGCCTGGAAGCACGGGCGGAGTGGCGTCGATGGCCGAGCCGGGCAGGGTTAGGTCGTTGTCGGCGTATCCAGCGTTCCAGAGCGCCTGGCGACGAGACAATCCGAAGCAGTCGAAAGCTCCAGCAGTAGCCAGGGCTTCGGCCTGCGCCACCGTGAGTCCGGCCCGGCGTACCGCGTCGTTGATGTCGGTGAACCTTGCTTGCTGACGCTCCAGGACAATCCGCTTGGCCAACTCGCGGCCGATGCCTTGCACCTCAGTGAGTCCCAGCCTGACTGCGAAGTTGCCATCACGACGGTGTTCGAGTGTTCGATCAGGAGCCGACCGTACGAAGGGCCCCACCTCGAGCTGAACTCGCTGCAAGCAGCTGTCAGGGCCAGTCGGGCCGCAGCGACCGGCTTCGACCGATTCGAGGTCGGCATCGACCTCGGACTGCATGATGTCGGGGCGCAAAATCGGTACGCCATGCCGACGCGCATCGGCGACCAATGATTGAGGTGAGTAGAAGCCCATCGGTTGTGCCCTCAACAACCCGGCCAGAAAAGCTCCCGGATAGTGCAACTTGAGCCAGGAGGAGGCGTAGACCAGCAGGGCAAAGCTGATCGCGTGGCTCTCAGCGAACCCGAAGTTGGCGAAGGCCTGGATCCGGCTGTAGATGTCGTCAGCCAGCGCGCCAGTTATCCCGTTGGATGCCATCCCCGCGTAGAGCTTGTCCTTGAGCCGTTCGATCTTCTCCACGCCTCGCTTAGACCCCATGGCGCGACGCAGCAGATCGGCATCATCGCCGGTGCAGCCACCGACCGCCATCGCGATCTGCATCAGCTGCTCCTGGAACAACGGCACACCCTTTGTCCGCTCCAGCACAGGTTCCAGCGCCGGATGTAGGTAGGTCACCTCTTCCCGGCCGGTCGCCCGGCGAATGTAGGGATGCACAGCACCACCCTGGATCGGCCCGGGGCGGATCAGCGCTACCTCGATCACCAGGTCATAGAACCTGCGGGGCAGCAGTCGCGGGAGAGTGCCGACTTGAGCCCGGCTCTCGACCTGGAAGACCCCGATCGAGTCGGCACGACACAACATGTCGTAGACCCCGGCTTCCTCTTTGGGCATGGTGTCGAGCGTCCAGCGTTCCCCCACCCTGGTCGCTACCAGGTCGAAGGTGTACTGGATAGCGGCCAGGATCCCCAAGCCCAGGAAGTCGAACTTCACAAGTCCCATCCACGCGCAGCTGTCCTTGTCCCACTGCAGCACGGTCCGGTTGTCCATTCGGCCGCGCTCGATCGGACAGACTTCCCCAACGGGACGCTCGGTCAGCACCATGCCGCCGGAGTGAATGCCCAGATGGCGTGGCGCCTTCAGCAACTGTTCGGCCAGGTCCACAACCTGATCTGGAATCTGGTGGTCCAGCCCTGCGGCGGTCGTAGTGCTCCCGCGATCCTCTGCCGTCTCACTGATCGGGAGCGTCCCCCAGGAGTCGATCTGCTTTGACCAGGCATCTTGTTGCCCGGTGGAGTAGCCGAGCGCCTTTGCCATGTCACGAACAGCGGACCTCGGTCGATAGCTGATCACGTTGGCCACTTGGGCGGCGTTGCGGCGTCCATAGCGGCGATACACCTCCTGGATCACCTCCTCACGCCGGTCGGAGTCGAAGTCGACGTCGATGTCGGGCTCCTCATCGCGAGTGGCCGACAGGAAGCGTTCGAAGGGCAGTTTGAAAGCGATGGGATCGACTGCGGTGATGCCGAGCACGTAGCAGACAACTGAGTTCGCTGCTGACCCCCTGCCCTGGCAGAGAATCCCTTTGTCGCGCGCGAACTTCACCATGTCGTGCACGATCAAGAAGTAGCCGGGGAAGTCCTTGTCCTCGATCACTGCCAGCTCTTTACGCAACCGCTCCTCAGCTTCCTCGCGGATGTGCGCATAGCGCTCGTCTGCACCTTGGCGGGTGAGCTCACGTAGCCAGCTGATCGGGGTTTCCCCCGCTGGCACATTCAGTTTGGGGAGCCGCGGCTTAGCCAGCCGCAGGTTGAACGAACACTGATCGGCGATCTCGACAGTCCGCGCGACGACACCGGGATAGCGCGCAAAGATCTGCGCCATCTCCGCCCCTGACCGCAGATAGGCACCGGGTCCGGACAGCCAGCCGTCCATATCCGACAAGCTCCTGCGGGCACGTACGGCAGCCAGCGCGGCTGCCAGACGACCGCCGTCAGGGGTGGCGAAGTGCACGTTGTTGGTGGCCACCACGGGCAACTTGTGATCACGGGCCAAGGTGAAAAGAGCGTCGTTGAGATCGGTGTCGGTCGGCAATCCATGATCGATCAGCTCGACCACAACATGATCATGGCCGAACAGTGCTGTCAGCCGGTCCAGCTCGGTCGCCGCCGCTGTCAAACCGGAAGTGATCAGCGCATCCCGTACGGCGCCTTTGCGGCATCCGGTCAAGATCATCCAGTTGCCACCTGACTGCGCAGCCAGCTCCTCCTCGACATAGCTAGGACGTCCCTTCTCATCCCCCCTCAGCTGGGCTTCGGTGATGGCGCCGGAGAGCCGGTGATATCCGTCGACACCTCGAGCGAGCACGAGTAGATGCTGACCTTCGGGGTCGGCTATTCCGTTCTGTGGCGTAGTGAGTCCAAGCGACAGCTCAGCACCGTAGATGGTGCGCAGGTCGTACGCGAGTGCCGCCTCTGCGAAACGAGAAGCAGCGTAGAAGCCGTCATGATCGGTAATCGCCAGCGCGTCCAGTCCCAGTCGTACGCCCTCCTCGATCAGGTCCTCGGGATCGCTCACCCCGTCCAGGAAGCTGAAGTTGCTGTGACAGTGCAGCTCCGCGTACGGCACCACTGGTCCGGTAGGCCGCTTGACCCGCAGCCCATCAGGCTCGTAGGCGGGCCGTTTGTGTGAGTACCCAGGAGCGCTGTCGCCCTCGGGATTGTCCGCGGAGTTGTCTGGCATGGGTCGCCCGGACATCCGACGTTCCAGCTCCCGCCAAGGGATCGGCGGATTATTCCAGCCCAATTTTTTTGGCCTTTCTACTCGCGCATCGCGCTCTAAACGCGCCTACTTCATCGGCGCTCGCGGACGAAAAGCATGTCCGCTCACTTCTCCTCAGCACGGCGGCGCGCGATACCGACGCTCGCAGAATGCGACTGACAATGGACTTAGTCATAACGGGCTTCCGTCCACCACTGGTCGTTCTCGACGACCAGCAACCAGGCACTGCCGTCGACGCCGGTGACCTGAAACCTCGCAACCTGGCGCGCCTGGGCTGGGTCCCACCACAGCTCGTCAATGGGCCAGGGACCTGCCCACGCATCGACTGGCATCAGCTCGGACTCA
Source organism: Propionibacteriaceae bacterium (assembly GCA_036377435.1). Classification (GTDB taxonomy): domain Bacteria; phylum Actinomycetota; class Actinomycetes; order Propionibacteriales; family Propionibacteriaceae; genus Microlunatus. The sequence continues at coordinate 9,814 of DASUYM010000043.1, read as the reverse complement.
TCGCCGATGCTGACAAATGCGGGTGCAGCGGTCATCAGCCCGCGGCTCGTGACACTCACCGGCTTGCGATCCTCGCTCAGTACAACCGACGGCATCGGGGTGGGGAAGACTCGGGCCGGGGCAGGCGGTGGGATGGTCCCTGGCCACGGCAGCCCTGGATTGCGCTGTGTTGGCCGTCGCTCACCCCATGGGCTGAGTAATTGGCGGTCTCGCGGACTGCGTCCCCCTTGCAGCGAAGGAGCCAATACCTCCTCAGGGCCGAGCATGCCCTGCAATCGGGCGATCCCGCGTTCGACATGCTCGTTCAGCGCACTCCCCCACAAGCCCTCACCATGATCAGCAAGCGATTCGACCGATTCAGGAAGCAGCCGCAACTCGCACACCGGCTCCGGGGCAGGATCACCTTGCAGCTGCCAATAGATCCGATCGATCAGGTCGCTGGCCGCGAACCAGCGCGAGTGGGCCCAGACCCGAGATCCGGTCCAGCCGCCCTCGGTTACCACCTCAATGCGAACTTGGGTGCAGACCAGGCCGTGATGGGCAAGTTCGGCTACCAGTCTCTCGGCGGTCTGCCGAGCGCTGAACACAATCGGTTCGACCGTCTCCAGGGCAGGCGTGAAAGACACACGCTGATTCATATCGAGAGGCGGCTGGCGGGAGACGACCGGTTGCTTGTCCAGTCCGCGCGCCATTCGATGGAGTAATGCGCCTTCCCGGCCGAAGCGAGTGAGCACATCGCGGGCAGCCAATGAGGCAAAGTCTCCGAGGCTGCGGATGCCCAGGCGGCGCAGCAGGGTGACCAGTTCGGCATTCTCTAAGACACCGATCGGCAAGACTGCGAGGAACGCCGCCGAGCCACCGGGAGCGATGATCCAGCAATCCTGAGGTGCGGCCCGCCGCGCCGCATGCTCGGCGGCGAAGATGCCGTCGGCGATCCCAATGCGGAAATCCCAAACCCCGGCACTGACCAGATGCTCAGCGACTACGGCCGCAGCCGCTTTTTCACCGCCGTAGAAACGGCTGGGCACGCGAAGTGCACATAGTCCAGGTCGCACCGGTGCCACGCCCGCCGAGATCTCCTCTATCGCCGACAGCACGTCCTCGAAAGTTCGGATTTCGCTAGCGGGGTTTCGCTCCAGAACGGTCAGTTCAGGGCAGCGCGCCGACGCGTCACGCCGTCGCATGCCACGTCGGACACCCTCGACCCTGGCCATGGCTGAGCAGGCGAACACCTCACCGTGATCGAAGACGGCGAGTGGTAGCTGCAAACTCAAGCCCAGCGGAGCTGCCGCTGCAACCACTGGCCAGTCCGGGCACCACACGATCAGTTGTCTGGTCTTCGCTCGCGCATCGCGCTGGAGCTCGCCTCCTTCGTCGTCACTCGCAGACAGAAAAGCGTCGTCTGCTCCCTCCCTATACATTGCTCGCTCCGCTCGCTGAGGCTTGCGCTTGTGAGCCGCTGCCTTCCTCACTCGCTCGCAGACGAAAAGCATGTCTGCTCGCTCGCTCGTCCAGAACAGCGGCGCGCCAGCCTTGCTCAGCACGGCGAGGCGCGATTACCGACGCTCGCGGAGGTTGTCTGGCAGCTTCGCTCGCGTCGTTTCTCCGCACACGGTCACGAAAATGGGCCGAATGACGTGGGATCGCGTTCATTCGTGGCCTTGTGCGGAGAAACGCTTCCGACGAGGGACGTGAGCGCTCATCACTCAGCTCATCCCGCCTGAGCCACGGCGAGTGGTACTACTGTGTGATCGCCCTCGGCGACCTGTTGATCGGGTCCCGGCAGCCAAAGCGGTATGCGGCGTACCGGTCCGCCCTGGCGAACCGAGACCACTACCCGACGAGCCGTGAGTCGACCGTGCCCGCGTCCCAGCCCTAGCCAGGAGGATTCGGTGATGGTCAGAGTCGCGTCGCACCTTGGCCACTCGCCCCAGCACACTAAGGCCGCATCCTTTATCCGGAGCCTCGACTTCAGCCGTTCGGCCTGCTGCGCGCTGACCGGCACGGGAGGCTTCGCGATCACAACGGTGGCCACATCGAGCAGGCCTGCCGTCACGCTCAGCCACAGCTCGCCAGGACGCGGCACCACCACAGTCCGCTCGAGATCGATTCCGAACCCTGCAGCTGCCTCCAGCCCGAGATCGGGAGCTCCCACAATGGCGATCCACTCACCTGCCTGTGATGCACCCGCTACCAATGCCATCGCCAGGCTTGGACTGTCCACCGCGTACGCCTCACCAGTCCTGAGCTGAATGACTCCGGAGAGGCCTGGTAACGACTCCAAGGTCCGCGAAATCGCTGACCCCTGCATCCGCTGGACACGCTGCTGCAGATCGTTGATACGGCTGGAACTGGCCTGCGGTGACACTCCCCTATAATCGAACATGCATTCGAGAATAGTCAAGGCGGCTGACACGCTGCATTGCGCTATCCCGCTGCCTTGACCGGACCCGCCATAATCCCAATGACAGCGTTTTCGTCGGGTTTGTGCGCTCGTGGGCCAGGAACGGAGGTGCGGCAATGTCTGCGGTGATTGTCCTCAACACCGACAACACGGCCCTGCACACGGTCTCAGTCCAACACGCGATTCGGATGTTGGTCCGCCAGGTCGCCATCGTCGAGGAAGCCCGCGACGGACATCGCATTGGCCCATACCCATGGCCTCTGGTCTTGCGCTTGATCCGCTACGTCAAGACAACCTTCTTGTACGCCCGAACGCCCGCCTGGTCCAAGCGGGGAGTGCTCCGGCGTGATCATCACCGCTGCGCCTACTGCGAGGGCGTCGCAGACACTGTGGATCATCTGCTACCCCAGTCCCGCGGCGGATCCAACAGCTGGCAGAACACCGTGGCCGCCTGCACCCGCTGTAACAATCGCAAAGCCAATCGGACCCCCAGAGAAGCCGGGATGACTCTCGCCTGGAAACCCAGCGTCCCGACCTGGCGTGAGGCTTACCATCGTCGGAGCTGATCAACGCCTGCTGATCATCTCCAGTTGATCACTGGTGGGGCTCAAACTTGGGCGGCGTGCCGCTTCTGGACCACCTCGCACGTGCTCTCGCGACGTCACCTGGCCCCAAGACTCCGGCCGAGGCTACCGCCAGATGCCCTTCCGACCAGAAGAGCGCGACCTCAGGGGTACTTTGACATCAAAATTCGTTACCCAGGAGCGTCCGTGACCGTCTGGGATCCCATCAGATACCTCGAGTTCGCCGATGAACGTTCAGTTCCGTTCGTGGATCTGTTGAGCAGAGTTCACGCCGCTGATCCGAAGCTGGTGGTCGATCTCGGCTGCGGACCAGGCCAACTCACGGCTTCATTGGCCAAGCGCTGGCCCGGCGCCCAGATTGTCGGTCTGGACTCATCACCTGAGATGATCATGCGAGCCGCTGAGCTCACAGGCCCACACGTGAGGTTCCAGGTCCAGGATCTGCGTGACTGGCGGCCCGAGACGAGTGTGGACGTGATCATCAGCAACGCCACATTTCAGTGGGTTCCGGGGCACCGTGCCTTGCTGCAGTCCTTAGTCTCCTGGCTCACAGCCGACGGATGGCTGGCCTTTCAAGTGCCGGGAAACTTCGACGAACCCAGTCATCGGCTGCTTCGCGAGTTGTCCGCCGACCCCCGCTATGCGCCCATGCTGACAGAAGTCGCCTGGCCGGCGGCTGCCGACGCGGCCTGCTATCTCGATGATCTTGCAGGTTTGGGGTGTTCGGTGGATGCCTGGGAGACCACCTACCTGCACGTTCTGAGCGGGCCGAATCCGGTCTTCCGATGGATTTCCGGCACCGGGGCTCGGCCGGTGCTCGAGGCGTTGCCCGATGATCGTCGGGCAATGTTCGTCTCCGAGTATCAGAAGTTGTTGAAGAAGGCATACCCGGCCAGGCCGTACGGAACTGTCCTGCCTTTCCGGCGTATCTTCGTCGTAGCCCGGATCGCGCGCCGCCGTGCGGAGGAGGAGCGGGCCGAGGCGGCCTTTCCTCGGTGAGCGACGACGACAGGCGGCTTCCCAGCGCGATCCGCAGCGAGCGGAGGGAGCCATCAAACACAGCTGAGCGCGGCACAACTACATCAAGCCTTCAGGCAGGGACTGGCTCCTGATCACTGACCCACATGCCAACGAGGCCACGGAAGTGGCCCATGAACCACTCGCGCTCGTGTTCTGGGTAGGTCATGCTGACCGTCTCGGCCAGCATTCGGTCGAAGTCCGCTGATGACACCCACTCGAGCACCAGGTCGTCGATTCCGGGGAGTGCAGTGGCGCAGAAGTCCAGATAGCGTCCCTTCTCGAAGTGCTCGTCAGCCAGCTGCTGGTAGCGCACGAGTTTTGCGTCATAGTCCAGATCTGGATCGTCGGCTACCGCGAACCACGGCTCAGTGTCGACATGCATCTTGGCGCGGCGTCCAGTCGCTGCGCAAAAGGCGGCCCACTTGATCAACGATTTCATGGCCCACGGGAAGTAGTAGTGCAGTGAGGTGACGGCCACGTCGGGACACGCATTGGCGTAGTCGATCGGTAGCACGGTGTCGCCTTGCACCAGCATCTCGCAGGAGTTGAACTCCCACCGGAAGAAGGCGTTCACGGTCTGGCTGATGGTGATCGCCTCCTGACCGACCTTGGCAGACAGGAACTCATGATCAACGGCGTAGCGGTTGTGCATCGGCTGGTCCGGCCGGAAGTTCATCACCATCGTCTCGGGCCCGATGGTCAGTGCCCGCGCGAACACATCGAAAGGCTCAACAGACTTCTGCAGATGCATCAGCATCTCGCCGGAGTCGTCGTATGCCGCCATCAGCTCGGCTTGATCCCTGACCTTGGAAACCCCGCGCCAGCCGCCACCGTCGAAGGGCTTCATGAACAGCGGGTAGCCCATCTTGTCAGCGATTGCGGTCAGGTCGAAGGGATCGTTGTAGTTGCGGGACGTGTACGGCCAGCGCACGTTGTCGACTGGGTTCTTGTAGGGCACCAGCACCGTGTCCGGTACGTTCATGCCGAGCCGGATCAGCGCGCAGTACGCCGAGTGCTTCTCCATAGATTGGAAGGTGAACGGCGAGTTGATCAGGTAGGCGTCGTCCATCAACGCCACCTTCTTCAGCCACTCCCTTGGGTGGTAGTACCAGTACGCCAGCCGGTCGATGACCACCTGGTGCCGGGCCTTATCGCGCAGATTGAATGGTGATATATGCACCCGCTCAGTGTCGAGGACATGATCAACACCGGCGTAGCGGAAGATGCCGAGACGGCCCGAGATCGCCTCGAAGGCCTGCGGCCAGTCCACCTCTGCCCCGAGCAACAGGCCGACCAGATGACGGTCCACCATGTTCCAACCTCCTTGGTTATTCCGTACTAGCGGAAGCGCGGGAGGTGGTGAGCAAGCTGGCACTGCCACCATTCCCAGTCATGGCTGACCTCGTAGCCCCAGAGATCCAGTTCGCGACGGATCCCCCTCTCTTGCAGCATGGCAGCCAGCCGAACCGTGGACGGCAGCGCACCGGTGGGATGGGTCTCCCAGGCACCCTGACCGACCACGAGCGTCAAGCGTGTCCACGCAGTAAAGCTTGATCCGGCCGTCATTGATCAAATAGCCGATCGCGTCGAGCATCCCGTTGTTCTCGAAGTCCCAGGCGCGTCCGGCCTCGCTTGAAAAGACGAGCATCGGGCGCCCATAGTGGCCGTACTGGATGATGGTCATGCCGCGGTCGATGCCGCTGCCGAGCGGCAGTTCGAACTGATGACGGTTCACCTGACCATCTCCCCCTGTTCACCCGATACTGGCCTCGCTCGATACGGCGCGCAAGGTGTCAGGAAGCCGGAGCCCGTTGCGTGTCAACTCGAGTTCGGCAAGCTGGTTGATCACGGCCCGATCACCGGATCGCCAGGCCTTGACAGGGTCATCGCTGATCTCGGCCAGCACGTAAAGCGGTTGGGCGGCCATCGCCCGGAGTGCGAAGAGGTCGAGGTCGGGCAGCGCATCCAAGAAGACTTGGGAGGCCCGAGCCTGCCGATAGAAGCGGATCCGGCGCGGCAGCCAGAACGCCACGACGATTGTCACGGGAATAAGAAAAACGAGCCAACCGACGAGCAGCGCCAGCCGTTCAATGCTGGCGACCTGGTCGTTAGCAGAGGTGATCAAGTTGCCGAGGGTCACCGCAGCAGCGTCGAGGGGACGCCGTAGCTGCTCACCGGCGACAGGTACCTTGGCGGCTTCGGTCGCGGCCTCGCGAAAGTTCTCTGCCAATCGCGTCGCTGTCCGCGCCGTTTCCCGGGCAGGCGTCGCCAATACCTCGATCACGCGGTGGACAAAGATTCCGACGACGGCCCAGCCCACCGTCCAGAGCAGAACGAAGCCATCTCCGAACAGCTGGCCGATCATTCTCGCTGGACGCTTAGCGTAGATGCCCATGGCGGCGACATTACCCACGCTGGTGCAAGGTGGCAGGATGGCCCGGTGTCTCGAGTGCGGCCATCCGACAGTTTCCAGCTAACTCCTGCTCGTCTCGGATATGTGCTGCTGACCCTCGTCCTGGCGGTTGCCGGATGCGGGATACTGCCTCCCAAACCGAATCCAGGACCCGACGGCAACACTGCTGACCAGGCCGCCGCGGCCCTGGCGGCGGGTCTCAGTGCGAGGGATCTTTCGCCGCTGCAATTCGTGGGCGCCACCGGCGCAGCTGTCAATGATCTGTTTCAGCCGCTCGTCGCCGGTATGGGTCCGTTGAAACCGGGCGTGACCGTGGCATCGGTCTCACGGGACGGATCCTCGGCCACCGCCAAGTTGTCCGTCACATGGACGTTTCCCGGCGTTCCCGAGCGCTGGACGTACGAGAGCGAGGCCCGGCTGGCCGAGGAGTCCGGACAGTGGAAGACAAGCTGGCAGCCGAGCATTGTGCAACCACAGCTCGACGGCACAAACCGGCTGTCGCAGCGGCGCCTCTATCCCGAGCGAGGGGAACTGCGGGGAGAAGACGGCCTTCCCATCGTGGTCGAGCGGCCCGTCTTCCGGATCGGAATCGACAAGTCAAAAGTGAGCGGCGATCAGGCCAGAGCATCCGCGGTCCGGCTCGCCAAAGTGGTCAAGATCAAACCCAAGGCGTACGCGAAGAAGGTGGCTGCCGCCGGCAGCGGCGCTTTCGTTCCAGCCATCGTGCTGCGTATGGATTCACCGGACCTGCCACGCGGCTCGAGGATCCGTGCAATCCCGGGAGCGCTCTCCATCCGAACGGGACAGATGCTCGCCCCAACCTACGACTTTGCCAGGCCCATCATCGGGATCGTCGGTGAGGCAACCAAGGAGAACATCGACGAGTCCGGCGGAGCTGTGGTGGCCGGAGATCAGGTCGGACTGACGGGGCTTCAGAAGCGCTACGACGCACAGATGCGCGGGACGCCCGGGGTTCGAGTGCGACTGGCAGGCGCCAAGCCAGACGACAGCGCAGCGAGTCCCTCTCCGACTCCCTCGCCAACAGCAGAAGCTGAGCCAGTCGTGCTATTCGAGGTGAAGCCGATGGCCGGCAAACCGCTGACGACCACGCTCAACATCGGGCTGCAGGAACTCGCGGAAGCGACGCTGGCGAAGACCAAGCCAGCCAGTGCTCTGGTCGCCATCCGTCCCTCGACAGGGGCGATTGTGGCGGCCGCGAACGGTTCAGGCAACCGCGGTCAGGCTCTCGCCACGGTCGGTCGGGCCGCACCCGGATCCACGTTCAAGGTCGTCTCCGCGTTGGCGCTATTGCGTGCTGACCTGACTCCTCGTTCAGCGGTCCGATGCTTGCCGACCGTCACCGTGGATGGCCGGAAATTCAGCAACTACAGCGATTACCCGCGCAGCCAGCAGGGCAGGATTACATTGCGGACGGCTCTGGCGCAGTCGTGCAATACAGCGTTCATTGGCCAGCGAGGCAAACTCGACCGGTCTTCACTGGCCGACGCAGCCGGTTCCCTGGGATTCGGCATCGACTACGACGTCGGCTTCTCGTCCTACTTCGGCTCGGTGCCTAACGATCCGACAGCGACCGGCCGCGCCGCCGCCATGATCGGCCAAGGAAAGGTCCAGGCCTCGCCGATGACGATGGCCGCTGTGGTCGCATCGGTCGCAGCAGGCGAAACCGTGATCCCGCACCTGGTCGATGGCCAGCAGGCCACATCAAAGGGAAAGCCACTCACGGATCAGGAAGCCCGGCAGCTGCGCCAGATGATGCGAGCCGTGGTGGCCGAGGGCAGTGGCCGCGTGCTCGGTGATCTCCCTGGTCCGGCAGTGCTGGCTAAGACTGGCACGGCGGAGTACGGCACATCGAAGCCGCTGAAGACCCACGCCTGGATGATCGCAGCGCAAGGCGATCTCGCGGTTGCCGTCTTTGTCAACGACGGCAAGTCAGGCTCGTCTACGGCTGGACCACTGCTGCGGACATTCCTGGCAAAGGCCCGCTGAAGGTCACAGCTCGACTCGATCACTTTCGTAGTCCCCCGACGGCGACCAGCCATCCTCGCTCGTCACCTTCCACGAGACCGGCAGACTCGAGTGCAGTCAGGGCGCCCAGGCAGGTTGGCACACTGACGCCGGCGGCGAGGGCGATCTCTCCTACGGTGGTCCGACGGCGAGCCGGAATGGCCTCGAAGACTGCGAGCTGGTTCTCGGTCAGTGCATCGGTCGCTCTGGTCTGACCGTGGGCGAGTGGCAGCATCGCCTGACCCATATCAGAGATCAGCTCCAAGACCTCCGCGCCCGAGGTGACCAGCACAGCCTGCCCGTTGCGGATCATCAGGTGCGGTGCCGTCGAGGCCCTGGAATAGACCGGACCCGGAACCGCCATCAGGGGGCGTCCGCAACCGAGCGCCCAGCCAGCTGTGTTTCGGGCGCCCGAACGTAGCGCTGCCTCGACAACCACCGTCCCCCGCGACATTGCCGCAATCAGCCGGTTTCTGGCCAGAAACCGCACCCGCGTGGGATGAGCGCCAGGCGGCAGCTCTGAGACGAGTAGCTGGTCCTTTGCCAGGGTTTCGAAGGTCGAGGCGTGGGCGGGCGGATAGGCCACGTCGACGCCGTTCGCGAGCACGCATACGGTCGGTCCGCCTGCGGCAAGTGCCCCGCGATGCGCCGCGATATCGATGCCGAAGGCACCACCAGACAGCACGGTCACCCCCTGTTCGACCAGATCCGCCGCCAGGTCTGCTGCGAAGCCGCTCCCGTACGCCGTTGCCGCCCGTGAGCCCACGATCGCGACCGAGCGTTCCACCAGGTGAGCCAGATGTCCCGGACCGCGGAGCCACAGGCCGAACGGCTCGCCACCGCGCCGCTGGATGCTCTCGGCATGTCGCAGATCATCAAGCCCTGCCGGCCACTCCTCGTCCCCGGGTACGACGAAACGCGCTGCCGCCGCTTTGGCCAGCCGCTCGAACACATCAACCCTGACGCGTGTGGCGCGCTCGGCAGCCGGTTCGCCCAGCACGCCCTCAATGATCTTGGCCCAGGCACCCTCGGCACCCAGGTTCTGCACCAGCTCGGCGACCGCAGGCTCACCGCCGTCTATGGCGCAGGAGAGCATCATCCGCGCCCTCCGATCAGAGGTGATCATGGCTCAACCCACCTCAGTCCTCACCGTTCCGGGCTGCTCACCGCGCCGCATCGCCAGCGCGATCGCCACTTCCTCACGGCCCGGCTTATCGCGGCCCGCAAGATCGGCAACGGTCCAGGCCAAAGCAAGGACTAGCGACTCGCGTAGGTCTGGGTCGGAGTCCACACCACATAGGTCGGCCCCGATAAGCGATCTCGACGCGAACCGGGGCCTCGATGCCCCAGGAGGCACCGTGCACCCAT
>DASUYM010000042.1:0-8696 GCA_036377435.1 Propionibacteriaceae bacterium | reverse complement strand
CGCCCACAGCACGATGCCGCCCAGGCTTGACCGCGGCGAGCACCGGCACACCATCGAAGTCAGAGGAATCCCGCCTCTGCTCATCACTTGCCGGCCAGAAGATCAACACTTGACACTTCCGGTCGTGGGATGTCTTGTCAGCTTAAGAACGGCCCTAGTCCTCCGCACATCTGAATGCCCTCGTAATGCGTAGGTCCGGGGTTCGAATCCCCGAGGCGGCTCTCTATCCGGCCTAGTCGGCGGCCAGTTCTCCGCCTCGGACCGCCGACTGTGGGCCGATTCACCCGTGAAAGCAGCCTTGACATCATCACTCGAACTCAGAATGACCCTCGAACAGCAGGCCCTCCACCCGGGCCACCGCTTCCCTAGATGAGGCCGGCATGACATGGCTGGGAGTGTTCATCGTGACGCTGATCTGTGAATGCCCAAGAATGTCCATTACGACAGGGGTTCACGCCCTGGGCCAACATGAGCGAAGCAGCGGTGTGCCGCAGGTGGTGGAGCCGAACATGGCGCAGCCCCAGTCCTCCCGGAGCTCAACGCCCGCTGTGAGTCGATCGGTCTCCTGTTGCTCATGCCGCAGCTTCAAGGCTTCGACCCAGCATTGCGGAGCGGGACGATTTCGGTCTGAAGGGCGATTCCAGCCGAGACGACCAAGATGATCATGTCAGGGAGGTACTGGAAGTCATCTGTCAAGCGGGTCGGGGACAGGCCGTCGAAGTCCAACGGTCGACTCGTCTAGCAACTTTCTTGGGTCGAACCGCAGCTGAAGCTTCGGATGTGTGGGATTCGGAGCCTCCCTATCATCACCCAGTGCCGCGCTGGGCCAGACTGAACATCGCTCGGTAATGGTCATCATTTACGTCTCGACAAGCAACGTGGCTAACTCAGATTTAGCGTTGTGCTGGTCTGCTTGGTCGCCCTCCGCTGTGCGGTCGCTCCGCCGTGCGTGACAGTCAGCGTCTGACGCCCCCCGATCTCAGGGTCAGTCAGCTACTTTGTCCGGACGGTTCGTGGTGACTGGTCTGCGGAGCTCCCCGGTCGGGGCACGAATCACGATTGTGGTGTGAGGGCGGTAGCTGGCACCTGTGTCAGAAGTTGTTGTGCGACGCTCGCATTGGTGATCAACGTCGTGACAAAGCCAGCGCGAAGTACGACGCCGACAGCCTCGGCTTTGTCCACGCCGCCGGCCACCGCGACAACCTCGGGGATGCGGCGAAGTTGTTCGCCGGTGATGCCGATCAGGCGCTGGCTGAGTGGTGGTGTGAGGATTTCTCCGCTACGGCTAAGCAGGACGGTGCTGGTGTCGGCGCGGACACCGGCGTCGAGAAGCTCTCGTCGTTCCTGTGGAGTGATGCTGTCATACAGCTGAGACTGCGGCGGGTCCCAAGAACCGATCGGAACGATTGCGATGTTGATTCGGTCGTAGCAGCTGAGTGCTTCGGCGACCTTGGCTTGGCTGCGGAGCGATTGGGCAGCGGCCGGGTCGTCGAGCAGGAGCGGGGCGTAGATCGGGTAGGCGGCTCCACCAGAGATTTGCGACATCCGTCGTACGAGTTCGATCGCATTGTCGCTAACCTCGGCGCCGGAGAGTGCTCCGGTCATCTGGACAATGGAACAGCGTTTGATGTCGCTGAGAGCGGCGGTCATTGCGTTGACGGTGCGGCCCCAGGCGATGCCGACGACATCGTCTTCCTGTACGAGTTCGGCGAGCAGGTTTGCGGCAACCCGGCCCAGGTCGGCCCGCAAGGTGGACACAGGCTCGTCGGGTGTGTCCACGACGATGGCCTGACGCAGGCCCAAGGCGGTTGCCAGCTCGACGGAAAGGTCGGCGTTGATGGCGTCGGGCACGGTGATGTCAATACGGACAATGCCGAGCTCACGGGCTGCGGTCAGGAGCCGCGCCACCCTGAACCGGCTCATGCCGAGGTCTTGGGCGATGTCCACCTTCGACCGACCCTCCTGGTAGTACTGAGTCGCGACCGCGGCGATCTGCAGCAGCTCTTGCGGACCGGTCAGCCGAGCAGCGTCGGTCATTTAGTCCCACTCTCTCTTGCTCACTCGAGCATATCTCACGCTCTTATGAGCGAAGAACTTGACACCCATGGCATGGTCTGCTGTAATCAAGTTGCTCAAATGTGAGAAAGGAACGCTCAAATGAGCAAGGCTACAACCGGGATTTCAAGTTCGGCTGTCAGGGAACGACTGCTGGAGGCCGGGCGCAGCAGGATCTTTGACGAGGCGGAGGCTTTGCGCCTGATCGGTGATTCCCTTGACGAGAGCTTCGTAGCCGCAGTGCGGCTGATCAGGATGGCGGAGGGGAAGGTTGTCACCGTTGGCGTCGGCACATCGGGTCCGGTGGCGCGGCGTATGGCCCATCTGCTGTCGACCACCGGCACACCGTCGCTATTCCTGCACCCAGGTGACGCGCTCCACGGCGGACTCGGCGCGATCACTGCGGCAGATGTCGTGCTGGCCATCTCGAAGGGCGGTGGATCCGCGGAGCTGAACGAGTTCATTCGGCTCGCGAAGACCCGGGGCGCGGCATTGCTGGTGCTTACTGCGAGCGCGGACTCGCCGTTGGCGCGGGCAGCGGATGTGGCGGTGGTTCTTCCGCAGACGCCGGACTCCGATCCGGGCGGCATCATCGCGATGGGGTCGAACCTTGCGGCGGCGGCGTGGGGCGATGCCTTGGCGATCGTCTTGATGCAGATCAGTGGCTACAGCTGGGACCAGGTTATCGACGCCCATCCGTCAGGTGCGGTCGGGCAGCGCGAGCAACTGCCAGTGGCGCTGTCTCGGCTGCCCGATCCCGCCGCGCCGCCCGGGAGCCACCGATGAAGGTGGTTGCTGGAGTGGACTCGTCCACCCAATCCTGCACCGTCGTCTTGAGGGCGATGGATAGCGGGGAGTCGATCGGGGTCGGGAGAAGTCCGCATCCGGCCACCACCCCGCCGATCAGCGAGCAGCACCCGCACGAGTGGTGGTCGGCGTTCCAGATCGCAATGCGGCAGGCCGTCGGCGCCGTGGCGGTCGGGAAGGAGCCGGCGGAGGTGGTTGCGGTTTCGGTCGACGCCCAGGCCCACGGGCTGGTGCCGGTCGATGCGAGCGGTGCGGTGATCCGGCCCGCGAAACTGTGGAACGACACCACCTCGGTGCCGGAGGCTCGGGAGCTGGTTGCCCGCCTCGGAGCGGCCGAATGGGCACGACGGGCCGGAAGTGTGCCACCGGGCGCGTTCACGATCAGCAAGGTGTTGTGGCTGGCGCGGCACGAACCGGAAGCCTTTGCCCGTCTGCACACATTGTTGCTTCCGCACGACTGGCTGACCTACCGCCTCGTCGGCGAATATCTGACTGATCCTGGCGACGCTTCCGGCACCGGGTACTACTCGCCTGCCTCGGGCCAGTGGGATCCAGACCTACTGTCTCTGGTTGACAACCACATTGACTGGCCCAACCGGCTCCCGCGGCTGCTGAGTCACGAAGAATCCGCCGGGATCGTCCTCAAACAGGCGGCCGGCGAGTTGGGATTGCGCCCTCACACCGTGGTCGGCCCAGGAACGGCCGATAATCAGGCTGCCGCACTCGGTATGGGTGTCCACACCGGTGATGTGGTGGTGTCGCTGGGCACCTCCGGGGTTGTATACGCCCGCTGCGAGGAGCCGGTGTATGACCCTAGCGGCTGGGTCAACGGCAACGCCGACGCCGCCGGCGGGTTTCTTCCAGTCGTCTGCACTTTGAACGCAGCCAAAGTCACCGACACGTTCGCCCGCCTCCTGAACGTCGGCCATGCGGAGCTGAGCAGGCTGGCCCTGGCCGCGCCGGTCGCCGATCCTTTACGTCCTGTCCTCGCCGCGTACCTGGACGGGGAGCGGGTCCCGGACCGGCCCAACGCCACCGGCACCCTAACCGGGCTGCGCACCGACACCAGCCGCGAGCAGATAGCCCGTGCCGCCTACGAGGGGGTGTTAGCCGGGCTCGTCGCTGGCCTGGAGACCCTCACGCGGTTAGGGGTGCCCACCAGGGGTCGGCTGGCTGTAACTGGCGGCGGTGCGCGTGCCGCCGCCTACCGGCAGTTGCTCGCCGACCTCACCGGTCGGCCGGTCTACGTCGTCGACCAGGCCGAGACCGCGGCTGCGGGCGCCGCCATCCAGGCCGCCGGGATCGCGCTCGAGGCCAACATCACCGAGCTCGCTGACGCGTGGGCGCCTGAATGGCAGATCGCCGCCGAGCCGCGCCCCGGCGCCGAACCCGCCGGACTGCTCAGCCGATACGCCGCGACCAGCGTCTGGTCAACCCTCGAGACATCACCCACCAGCAACCACACCACCCTCAAGGAGAACTGAAGCATGCAAGCCGTTATCTACGAAAAGCCCGGAGACCTGCACGTCGCAGCGGCCCCCGATCCAACGCCCAACGCCGGTGAAGTCGTGATCAAGGTCGGCGCGGTTGGCATCTGTGGTTCCGACCTCAACATCGCCGCCGGCCTGTTCCCGCCGACCCCGTTCCCGATCATTCCCGGCCACGAGTTCGCCGGCGAAGTGGTCGCCGTGGCTCCCGGCATCCACTTCATCCACGAAGGAGACAGGGTCGCGGTCGACCCATCGCTGTTCTGCGGCCATTGCCCGTGGTGCCGCGTCGGACGTGGGAATCTCTGCGACAACTGGGGCGCCATTGGTGACACCGTCAACGGCGCCGCCGCCGACTACGTTGCGGTACCGGCCGTGAACTGTCACCACATCCCCGATTCCATGTCCTACCCCCAGGCCGCAGTCGTGGAGCCACTGTCCTGCGCAGTGCACGCCATCAAGATGGCCCCGCCCCGGGTCGGGGAGTCCGTTCTTATCGTCGGCGGTGGCACCATGGGCCTGCTGACCGGGCAACTGTTGGCCCGCGGCGGCGCCTCCGTGCTGGCTTTGGTAGAGCGCAAACCCGAACGCCTGCCAATCGGTACCCAGGTCGGCTTCGGACCCACCTATGCCGACGTGCGCTCCGCCTTGGAGGACCGACCGCAAGGCTACGACCTGGTAGTCGACGCCACCGGAGTCCCAGCCGCCATCGAGGCAGCGTTCGGTGCCGTCGCCAAGGGCGGCCGGTTCCTGCAGGTCGGCGTAGCACCACCCGAGGCGGGCGTCGCGATCTCCCCTTACCGGATCTACTACGAAGAGATCACCGTCCTCGGCTCGATGGCCGTCCTCGACTCCTACGCACCGGCCCTGCAGCTGATCGCCGACGGCACCGTCAAGGTAGAGCCGCTGCTGACCCACAACCTGCCGCTGCAGTCCTACCCCGACGCCTTCGAGGCGCTACGCCGCGGCGACGGCCTGAAAATCCAGCTCACCCCGGGCGCTGCCGCATAGCGATCTCGGGTTACCAGCGTGGAACCGCGGTCTAACGTTCCATCCCGAACGGTGGCATGAGTCAATGCGAAGATACGAGATAAGGGTTGAGCTCGACGAGCGTTTCGACGCAGCCGATGTGAGACTCGACCTGCGAACCAATAGGCTGCATCCGCTCCACAAGCACGATCTGCACATCGCCGTGAGCCACTGCGGAAGCGCTGTGATCGCACTCACCCTTACAGCCGCCGACCTGTGGAGTGCGATCCTTACCACCATGGCACTTGTTCACCACTGCGGCTACGTGCCGAGCGCAGTCGAGGCAAGCGCCATGACTGGCGGTCTGCAAGCTCTCACTGATCTGAGCCAGGATCTGAACTGGCCATAGCTTTCTTGGCCATTCTGATTCGAATCGTGGCTAGCTGGACAACCTGACCCGCTTTGATTCCCCTGCTGCTGACCCTATCCGGCATCTTGGCGAGCAGAACCGCTGGGGGAGGTGCCGCGGGGGCGCCCGCCCGGCACATGGAATTGCGCCAGGCTGGTGGCCTGCCTGACTCTCTGCTTGCCCTGCGAAATCGCAGTGTGGCGGCGTCCAACGGCATCGATCCTTGGCACCGCGGCCAACGGAGGAGGAGCAACTCCAGACAGCCCTCGCCCTGTGAATCAGCGCCTCGACCGGCATATCGCCCGCTCCGCCGATTCGTCATCTGATCGAATGCAGCGCCGCTGTCGGCGGCAGCGTGATGAGCATCATGACAACATCGAGGAAGCCCTGGCGCGGGTTTCTGTCCATTCGGGTTGCCCGACAAGCCCGCGCTAGGCTCACCTCAACTTCAGCCCACTGATCCCGGGGCACCGCTGGCTGCTGCTAGGCCAGACTTCGCGCCTCAGGGGACGAGGGCGATTTTGCCGGAATGGCCGGCGTCGGCGAGCTGTACATCCCGCCGGAGGACGGGCCTAACGCCGGTGGTCTGTCGGCGCTGCACATCCGCTAAGCGTGCGACGCGCCGCTCAGAGGTTGCCGTACGACCTCGAACTCGCTTCCCTGCATCCGTCACCTTCAGCGCATCTGAGAAGAGCTTTGGGTGGGTCAATGGTTCGGCCGACTCGGCTGTCTGCTTCTGGCTGAGGTGTCGAAGTCGATGAACAGGCGACAGAAGTAGCCAGGGTTCTCCTCAGCGACCCAATGGCCTGCGTCGGGCACCAGGTGTCCGGTCACGTCGATGGCAACCTCCTCACACATCGGCGCGTAGTTGGCGGCGAGGGTCTGGGCGCCGCCGCCGGATGCCAGGACGGGGACGGTGAGCTTGCCGTGGGCTGCGATGTCGACGCGGTGGATGTCGGCATCGTGGTCGAGCTCGCGGTAGATCTCACAGAGCGCACGCATCGCGCCCGGCGCTTCGAAGGCACGGGCATACACGTCGAGATCGTCCTGGCTGATCGCGTCGGGTTGGCAGGTGAGATCGTCGAAGAAGCGGCTGATGTACCACCGCTCGCGACCGTGGGTCAGGTACACGGCGATGTCGGGGTTGGCGTGGAAGTCGAAGTGCCAGGCGCTCTTGGCGACCTTGCGTTGCTCGTAGTAGTCCGTGCCAGGCAGCGGCGCTTCCATGGTGGTCAGGGTGACCACGTCGTCGCGGTATCGCAGCGCGTAGGCGAACGCGACCATGGAGCCGAGATCGTGTCCCACCACCGACAACGGTCGGTCGATGCCGAGCTCGTTGTGGACGAGGTGATGAAGGTCGGCGGCCATCGTCCATTTGTCGTAGCCATCACGGGGCTTGGTGGAAGCACCAGCGCCGCGGTAGTCGGGCACGACGACTTGGTAGCCTGCCGCCACTAGCGTGGGCACGACCTTGCGCCAGGCGTACCCGGCCTGCGGCGCACCGTGGATCAACAGCACCGTCTTCGACGTGCCCTGCGAGATGCCTGCGAGTGTGTAGCCGATCCGAACCCCAGCGGCCTGGTCGATCCAAGCGCGACCGCGTCTCGTCTCGGTGGGGATGGTGTCGTCTGCGGAACTGATTGGGTTGGGCATGTGTTGTCGATTCATTTGTTTGGTTAGGTCGCGTGAACCCTGGGCGGTTCTCACCTGTCTGAGGTCGATTCGCAGCCCGAGGTCATGTCGATGCGTGGTCTCGCCATGAGTGCTGAGGCTCCCAGCCGAGAAGACGGCGAGCCCTGTCGATCGAGCAGAGTGACTGTGTCCCTTCAACTGGGGCACGGAGCTCGGTCCCGGGGAAGAACTCAGCGATCAGCTCCGCAGAGGGTCGGCTCATGACGGTGTCGGCGTTAGCGATGATGAAGTGGTCGAACCCCGGCTTGTCATATCCCAGCGCGCGGACGACGGCCTGGGCGCCGTCACGGGCGTCGATATAGGACCACAGGTTCCACTTGCGGGAGGTCGGGTTGTCTTCGAAGGACGGGAAATTGGCGTACTCGGATGGGTCCATGACGTTGGAGAAGCGCAGCCCGATCATCTTCTGATTCGGGTTCCAGCGGCAGTACTGGCGGGCCATCTCCTCTTCGAGATCCTTGGCGAGGGCGTAGACGACTTCGGGTGTAGGCGGGAGGTTCTCATCGAGTGGCACGTACGCCGGTGGGTTGTTGAACGGGTAGCCAAGCAACGTCTCGCTGGAGGCCCAGACGAGATTGTGAATCTTGAACAGCTTGGCGGCCTGGAAGACGTGGAAGGTCGACACCAGGTTGTTGTCGAAGGTGGCGACGTTGGGGGCGAACGTCGCACCCGGAATGGCGGCCAGATGGACGACGGCGTCGACGCCGCTGTGAACCTCGTCGATGCCGGAGAGGGACTCCACGACCTGGCCGTAGTCGGTGAGGTCCGTGCGGATGAAACGTGCTCGGCTGTCCGGTGAGGGAAGGCGGTCGAAGTTCACCACGGTCCACCCCTCATCGATGAGCGCTGCCACCACGGCACGGCCGAGCTTGCCGCTGCCGGTCACCGCCACTGGTGGATCCATCGGTGCCTCCTCGGGTTTGCTGCTGTTGGTTGGGTGATCAGTCATGTCGACGGTGTCGGTCAGAAGCCGGCCGGGTGATGCGGTTCATATGCGGTCTCCAGCTGCTGCAGCTCGGCGTCGGTCAAGACGAGGTCGAGCGCGGCGACTGCGTGGTCGATGTGGTGCGGCTGGGTCGCACCGAGGATCGGCACGGTGATGCCCGGCCGGCCGGCCACCCAGGCGGGCGCTCGGGGCCTGGCGCTCGGTGGCGATGCGGGCGACCTGCTCGACGATCACCCGATCACAGGGTCGGTAAAGGTTGCTGCCGAATTCGTGCCCGTTGGGGCCGTCGGCATGCGGCCTTGGACCTTGGTCGCAATCACTAACTCGTCGC